>NZ_PPCE01000004.1 GCF_002913715.1 Campylobacter concisus
TGTTAATTTTAACTTAAACGTAAATTTTGATTTTAAGATAAAAATTTTTAAGTTTTATGGCTTTTTAAACTAAACCAAAAATCAAAATCAGCCAAGCCTTTTCTCATTCATCTTTATATAAATATGTAAGATATCAATCGCAGCTGGCGTAATACCTGAAATTTCACTCGCAGCAAAAAGTGTCGGCGGTGCAAATTTCTCAAGCTTTTCGACCACTTCATTACTAAGGCCACTAACACTTCTAAAGTCAAAATTTTCAGGAATTTTTACATCCATCATATCTTTCATTTTTTCTATCTGATTTTTTTGCTCATTTATGTAGTGCTGATACTTGCACTCGGTTAAAATTTGATCCACACTCGCATCATCTAAATTTGCAAATTTCTGATCAAGCTTTCTTAGTTTCTCAGCCGTAAAGCTCTTGCGTGCGACGATCTTTTGTAGGCTCACATTTTGGCTTATTGGCTCTTCATCAAGGCTGGCTAAAAGCTCTAAATTTTGCTTGCTCGGCGTAATTTGCGTATTGTTAAGGTAAGCAAGGCCATCTTTTAAATTTTGCCTGATAGCTTCAATTTCATTAAAAGTCTCATCATCAAGAAGCCCAAGCTCATGGCCATATCCGCCAAGCCTTAAAATGGCATTTTCCTCACGCAAAAGCAAGCGATACTCCGCCCTGCTCGTAAACATCCTATATGGCTCTTTTGTCCCTTTTGTGACAAGATCATCGATCAAAACGCCGATATACGCCTCATCGCGGCGCAAGACGAGTGGCTCTTTATTATCCAGTGAAAGAGCTGCATTTATACCAGCCATTAGTCCCTGAGCGCCCGCCTCTTCGTATCCAGTCGTACCGTTTATCTGCCCAGCCAAGTATAGTCCTTTTACCTTTTTGGTCTCCAGACTATGTTTTAGCTGTGTTGGCTCAACGTAGTCATATTCGATAGCGTATCCATGCCTTACGATTTTGGCATTTTCAAAGCCCTTTACGGAGCGTAACATCTGCACTTGCACCTCATAAGGCAGGCTCGTTGAAAAGCCGTTTATGTAGTACTCTGTAGCTTCAAGTGTTTGAGGCTCGATGAAAAGATGGTGTCTGTCGCGGTCGCCAAAGCGGTTTATCTTATCCTCGATACTTGGGCAATATCTTGGCCCAATGCCCTCAATCTGTCCTGTAAAAAGTGGCGCTTTGTCGAAATTTGAGCGGATTATCTCATGCGTGGTTTCGTTTGTATAGGCGATGTAGCATGGCAGCTGCGTTGGGGAAAAATTTTTAGTTCTAAAGCTAAACGCAACTGGTTTTGCGTCACCATCTTGCTTTTCTAAAATTTCAAAATTTATAGTTTTTGCATCGATCCTTGGGCATGTTCCAGTCTTTAGTCTGCCCAAATTTAGCCCAAGCTCTCTTAGACTGCCGCTTAGATCCTTTGCGCTTAGTTCGCCCACGCGGCCGGCTTCTAGCTTATTAAATCCAACGTGAATTAGCCCATTTAAAAATGTGCCAGTGGTGATTATCACCTTTTTTGCGTTATATGTGTTATTTAGGTGAGTTTTAACGCCCGTTACTTCGCCATTTTCGCTTAAAATTTCAGTGGCGATCTCTTGAGAAATTTCTAAATTTGGCGTATTTAAAAGCAAATTTCTCATATAAACTCTATATCTATCCATATCGATCTGAGCGCGGCTACCACGCACTGCTGGACCTTTACTCTCATTTAGCACGCGAAACTGGATACCAACAGCATCGGTTGTAAGCCCCATTTGACCGCCAAGCGCGTCGATCTCTTTTACAAGATGTCCCTTTGCAAGGCCCCCAATTGCTGGATTACAGCTTGCAGCACCTATTTGCTCGGCTAAGATCGTGATAAGTAAAGTTTGCTTGCCCATTCTAGCAGCTGCAAGACTAGCCTCAATACCTGCATGTCCGCCGCCAACGACGATTATTTCATAGTTCATGATAAATTTTTCCTTATTTTTGATTGCGTGATTTTATCCAAAAGCATATAAAATTTAAATTTTTAAAAAATTTTTATTACCAAATCTAATGTAGAGTTTTTTATTAATAATATTTTAAATATTTTGCTGTTAGATTTACAAAATCTTTAAAATCACAAAGGTATTTCTATGATGAGTTTATTAAAAGTTGCTGGCTTTTTGCCCTACCTTGCGATCGCATTTTTAAATGCGAGTGTCGATCTAGCACACAAAATCACCATACAAAATGTTCTTTTAAAAACATACGATGGCGACATACTTTTTATCCTAACAGCCGTCATAAACGCAATGATCTTGCTACCATTTATCTTTTTATTTTCGCCTTCAAGCTTTATAAATGATAAATTCGCAAAAATAAAGGTCATAAGAATTTGTGCTGTTTTTGGCCTTATCATTAGTGTCGCGGTGCTTTTTAGCTATCTTGCAGGTGCTTTTGGCGTAGCCTTTGCTTTAACGCTCATACTAGCCGCTCAAAGTGCGATCTACTCACCGGCAAAATACGGCATCATCAAAGCCCTAGTCGGCCCTGAGCGCCTTGGCACAGCAAACGGCGTCATCCAAGCGCTCACCATCGTTGCGATACTTTTTAGCTCATTTTTATTTTCATTTATATTTGAAAATTTATACATCCAAGGCGAAAACTCAGAAGAAATTTTAAAAAGCGTCTATCCTATCGGTATCTTTTTAGTCGTATTTAGCGCACTTGAAGCGTATTTTGCTTATAAGTTACCTTGCATCGATGAAAAAGACGAAACAAGCGAAAATTTTGATATTAAAAAATATATTCGCCTTAGCTATTTAAGAGAAAATTTAAAAGAAGTAAGGTCAGATAAAAATATCTGGCTAAGCATCGCTGGACTTAGTATATTTTGGGGAATTTCTCAGATCATCATCGCAGCTTTCCCAGCTCATTACAAAGCCGTTTTTAACGACGACAGCTCGCTAGCAGTGCAAGCAATTCTAGCAGCAAGCGCCATAGGTATAGCATTTGGCTCATACGTGGCTGGCTCTATGTCAAAGCTACACATCGAGCTTGGTATCGTGCCGATGGGCGCTATGGGCATATTTTTCTCACTTTTATTTTTCGCATTTGGTTCAAGCATCGGCGTAGTGAGTCTTAGCTCATTTGCATTTGGCTTTTTTGGAGGCATATTTATAGTGCCGCTAAATGCGATGATCCAGTACTTTGCCCCGCAAAAGACCACCGGCAAGATAATGGCGGCAAACAACTTCTTACAAAACGTCTCGATGCTGCTATTTCTAGCAATTGGCATAGGCTTAGTATATTTTAAAATTTCAACCACTGGGCTCTTTGTCTTTACAGCGCTTGTTTGCTTAATTGGTAGTTTTTACGCCATTTTGCAGCTTCCACACCTTTTTACAAGGCTGCTTTTACTGCCATTTTTAAAGACAAAGTACCGCTTTTTCGTTGAAGGACTTCAAAATTTACCGCAAAGTGGCGGCGCACTACTTCTTGGCAATCACATCAGCTGGATCGACTGGCTCGTGCTTCAAGCTGCAAGCCCAAGAGGTATAAGATTTGTCATGTATAGAACGATCTATAACAAATGGTATCTAAAGCAAATTTTTAAATTTTTTAAGGTGATCCCAATAGGCGCAGGCGCTAGTAAAGAGTCCATAGAGCTAGTTAGAGAGTGCCTAAAAAATGGCGAAGTGGTCGCACTTTTTCCGGAAGGCCACATCAGCTACAACGGCCAGATAAATGAGTTTCAAAAGGGCTTTGAGCTTATCATCAGAGATCTAGAAGAAATTTGTATCGTGCCATTTTATCTTCGTGGCCTTTGGGGATCTAGCTTTTCAAGAGCTAGTAAATTTTATAAAGACCTCACTTCTAAAAACGGCAGACGCGACATCATCGTCGCCTTTGGCAAACCAATAACCACATTTATAAACGCCGCAAAGATGAAGCAAAAGGTGCTTGAGCTTAGCTTTTCATCGTGGGAGAGCTTTATCTCAAGGCAAAAACCACTAACAAGCGAATGGCTAAACAACGCAAAAGAAGAGAAATTTAAAGAGTGCGTGAGCGACAGCACTGGGCTAAATTTAAGCAACTTGAAATTTATAACAGCCGTTTTAGTATTTATCAAAATTTTCAAACGAGAGCTAAAAGATGAGAAAAATATAGGCATCTTGCTACCTAGCTCAAGCATCGCAGCTATCGTCAATATGGCACTTCTTGCCATGGGCAAAGTAAGTGTAAATTTAAACTACACGCTTAATGTTACCTCGCTAAATCACGCCTTAAGAAAGGCAAATATAAACACAGTCATCACCTCTAGCAAATTTCTTGAAAAGCTAGCACTTAAGGGCTTTGATCTAAAAGATGCGATGAGCGGAAAGGCTAAATTTGCAGAAGATCTCTCAGCCAGCGTCTCAAAAAAAGAGAAATTTTTAGCGCTTTTAACTGCATTTTTTGCTCCAGTTTGGCTCATCAAGCTTTGCTATTTTAAGCGTGTAAGCTTAGAAGATACAGCTACCATTTTATTTAGTAGCGGTAGCGAGGGCGAGCCAAAAGGCATCGAGCTAAGCCATAAAAATTTACTTGCAAACATTAAGCAAATAAGCGAACTTCTAAATTTCAAAAAAGATGACGTGATCTTAAACTCACTCCCTGTTTTTCACTCATTTGGACTAACGGTCACCACGCTCATGCCGCTTTGCGAGGGCATAAAAATGGTAAGCGTGCCTGACCCAACAGACGGAGCGACTATCGGCAAAATGGCGGCAAGACACAGCGTTAGCATCATTTTTGGCACCTCAACTTTCTTTAGGCTCTACACCAGAAACAAAAAGCTTCATCCGCTGATGTTTCAAAGTGCCAGAATGGTCGTAGCTGGGGCTGAAAAGCTAAAACCTGAGATAAAAGATGAGTTTAGACTCAAATTTGGCATAGAAATTTATGAAGGTTATGGCGCGACAGAAACGGCACCGGTAGCTGCTGTAAATATGCCAAATATCCTAGAAAAAGAGAGCCTAAAAGAGCTTACATTTAATAGACCTGGCAGCGTTGGCATGCCTCTACCTGGCACTATCATAAAAATAATCGACCCAGAGACGCTTGAAGAGCTGGAAACTGGCACAGACGGCCTCATCGTCATCGGCGGATCGCAAGTGATGAAGGGCTATCTAAACGACGAGGTTAAAACAAGCGAGGTCATCACGCACATTGATGGCGTAAGATACTATAAAACTGGCGATAAAGGCCACATCGACGAAAACGGCTTTGTGTTTATCGTCGATAGATACTCAAGGTTTGCCAAGATAGGCGGCGAGATGATAAGCCTTGGAAGCGTCGAAGAAGAGCTTGCAAAGGTGCTTGGGGGCGACGTTGTCTTTAGTAGCGCAAACGTGCCAGATAGCAAAAAGGGTGAAGCGATCGCACTTTTAGTAAAAAGTGGCACAGAGCCTGAGAATATCGAGCAAATTTTAAAAGAGAGCAGCCTAGCTCCTATAATGATGCCAAGCTATATATTCATCGTTGATGATATCCCAACGCTTGCAAGCGGCAAGGTTGATTTTAAGGGGGTAAAAGCTCTAGCGGTCTCACTTTTAGCGGAGTGAGACGCCGCCCTTTTATTTTTGTGATAAAATAGCGCCAAAATATTACCTAGGTCGCAGTTGCGACTGACATTTGCATAAATCTTGAATTTTTTGCAAAGAGTTTTGTATAAAAATTTCTATTGCTTTTTAAATTTGGTGCAATTCGTGCGATTGTTTGCTAAATTCTGCCTTTACAAAATTTTACTGGCAGATCATAAAAGATGATGCCATACAAATAGTGAACAAATGGGCTATAACGTAGAAAAAGGTAACAAAGAGCTGCTAATTAAGATAAATTTTGCCCTAAATGAGCTTAGTAAAGAAGGAGCTTTAAGCGAAATTTCGCTTAAATACTTCGGTAAAGACATTTCTAAATAAGGAGAATCAATGAATTTTAAGCCCATTTTTGGCTTGATCGCAGGTGCTTTTTTAGCTTTAAATTTAAATGCTTCAACTATCAAAAAAGGCGAACTTATCGTCGCAACTGAAGGTACTTACTCACCTTACTCATTTTACGATGAAAAGGGCGAGCTAGTAGGATATGACGTAGATATTGCAAGAGCCGTAGCGCAAAAGCTAAATTTAAAAGTTGAGTTTCTAACAGCTCCTTGGGATGCGATGCTTGCGGCTTTTGATGCTGGTAAGGCCGATGTTGTATTTAATCAAGTAAGTATAAACGAAGATAGAAAGAAAAAGTATGGTATGAGCGTACCTTACACTATGCCATATCCGGTAATTGTCGTGCATAAAGATAATAACGACATCAAAAGTTTTGCTGATCTAAAAGGCAAAAAGAGCGTGCACTCTGCGACTAGCAACTGGGCAGCGATAGCCGAGAAAAACGGTGCAACAGTGGTTGTGGCTGATGGCTTTAGCAAAGGCGTGGAGCTTATCATTTCAAAAAGAGCTGATGATACGATAAACGATAACGTTACATTTTTTGACTACATCAAACAACGCCCAAATGCGCCGCTAAAAATCGCATACACAAGCAACGAGCCGATGCCAACAGCTGCAATCGTTAAAAAAGGCAACACTGAGCTATTAGAGGCGATAAACAAAGCACTTGACGAGCTAAAAGCCGAGGGCAAGATAAGTGAAATTTCGATGAAATATTTTGGAAAAGATATTTCAAAATAAAGGATCAAAATGAAATTTACAAATTTATTAAAAGTAGTAGCTGTGCTTGCAATGGCTTTAAATTTACAAGCAAAAACTATAAAAGATGGCGTGCTAACAGTAGCAACTGAAGGCATTTACGCGCCTTTTACATTTTATAATGACAAAAATGAGCTAGTAGGATACGACGTAGATATCGCAAAAGCAGTAGCACAAAAGCTAAATTTAAAAGTTGAGTTTCTAACAGCCCCTTGGGATGCGATGTTAGCTGCATTTGATGCTGGTAAGGCAGACGTTGTATTTAATCAAGTAAGCATAACTGATGAGAGAAAGAAAAAATATGCTTTTTCAGTGCCTTATACTGTAACATTTGGTGCCATCATCACTAGAAAAGATAATAACGACATAAAAAGCTTTGCCGACCTAAAAGGCAAAAAAAATGCCGACTCAGCGACTAGTAACTGGGCGAAAGTCGCCGTAAAATATGGCGCTGAACACGTCGTAACAGATAGTTTTGCTAAAAGTATGGAGCTTCTTATATCAAGGCGTGTAGATGCTGTTGTAAGAGATAACATCGTATTTTACGACTTCATAAAAGAGCGCCCAAATGCACCTGTAAAGATAGCTGCCTCACTTGACGAGAAAGACTACACAGCAGCAGCTGTTAAGAAAGATAACGCCGAGCTTGCAGAGCAAATTTCAAATGCTTTAACTGAGCTTTCAAAAGAGGGCAAACTAGAAGCTATCTCTAAAAGCTACTTTGGCAAAGACGTCTCAAAATAAATTTATAAACCAACAAGGCAAAAATGGAAAATTTAGATAGAGTGATCGAACTTGTTTCAAGCTCGACACTACCGATGATCATCGCACTTTTAAAAGTAACGATTCCGCTTACATTGATCTCGTTTTCGCTAGGGCTTGTCATCGCCATTATCACAGCAGTAGCAAGGCTTTCAAATATAAAAATTTTAAAATTTATATTTGCCACCTATGTTTGGATATTTCGCGGCACGCCGCTTCTTGTGCAGCTTTTCATTGTATTTTACGGACTTCCTAGCCTCGGCGTCACGCTTGATACTTGGAGTGCGGCCACTATCGCATTTAGCCTAAACGTAGGTGCTTACGCCTCTGAGTCCGTAAGGGCTGCCATACTTTCTGTGCCAAAAGGCCAGTGGGAGGCTGCCACATCGCTTGGCATGACACACTATCAAATTTTAAAGCGCATCATCGCACCTCAAGCAGTGAGGATCTCGTTGCCGCCACTTTCAAACACATTTATAGGCCTTGTTAAAGACACTTCACTAGCAGCTTCTATAACGATGGTTGATATGTTTATGGTCGCTCAAAGGATCGCAGCAAGGACCTTTGAGCCACTCATCCTCTACATCCTAGCAGCACTTATCTACCTGGTGGTTTGCACACTTTTAACCTATCTTCAATCAAGGCTTGAAAAAGCTGTCTCAAGGTATGTCTAATGGCTATAAATTTTAAAAATATAAGCAAATCTTACGGCGATCATTTGGTGCTAGATAACATAAACACAAGCTTCAAAGAGGGGCAAACGACCGTGATCGTTGGCTCATCTGGTTGTGGCAAATCAACGCTTCTTAGATGCATAAATTTACTTGAGATCCCACAAAGTGGTGTTTTAGAGATAGATGACAGAGCTGTAAATTTTAAAGAGAAGCTTAGCTCAAAAAAGCTTTTAGAAATTCGTAAAAAAACAGGCATGGTTTTTCAAAGCTTTAACCTCTTCCCACACCTAACAGCACTTCAAAATGTCACAGAAGCTCCGATCTACGTTCAAAAAAAAGATAAAAACGAAGCGATAAAAGAGGCAAAAGAGCTCTTAGCTAAAGTGGGGCTTAGTCACAAAGAAGATACCTATCCAAACAGGCTCTCAGGCGGACAAGCACAGCGCGTGGCCATCGCTAGAGCCCTGGCTGTAAATCCATACTTTCTACTACTCGACGAGCCTACAAGCGCGCTTGATCCAGAGCTTGAGGCTGAAGTTTTAAAGGTCATCTTATCTCTTGCAAAAGAGAAAAAGTCTATGATCATTGTCACTCATAATATGAATTTTGCTAGAAAGATAGCTGATAGAATTTTGTTTTTAGATAAAGGCGTGATCGCATTTGATGGCTTGGTAGATGAGTTTTTTAACAGCCAGAATGAAAGAATAAAAAGCTTCATCTCGGCTATGGATATATGAAAATTTTAGCTAGAAAATCTAGCTAAAATTACATTAAGCAAAGTGAGGTTTTATCTGCTCTATCCAAGCTGAAATTCTACCCTCAGTTTTGTCACTTTGGTTATCAGCATCAAGTGCTAGGCCTACAAATTTTCCATTTCTTACAGCATCAGAGCCATCAAATGTATATCCATCGGTGCTAACCTCACCAACTACCTTTGCGCCAGCTTTTACGACCTCATCATAAAGCTTTGCCATGCCGTTACAGTACTCATCAGAGTAGCTCTCGCTATCACCCATGCCAAAAACAGCGACTGTTTTTCCGCTTAGATTTAATGCTTTAAAGTCAAACGCGTCCCAGTCATCTTGAAGATCGCCACTACCCCAGGTTGATGTACCAAGGATGAGCTTATCAAAGCTATTTAGTTTCGCTGCGTCTACATCAGCAACGTTTAAAAGCTCATTTTCAAGGCCTAGACCCTCACTTATAAGTTTTGCTGCATCTTCGGTATTTCCCATGCTGCTTCCATAAACTATACCTATCATTTTTATCCTTTTTAAAAAATTTTACTAATAATCGTATAAGGCACAAGCTTGATCAAACCTCTCGCACAACAGTGCCTAACCTCAACGTGTCGCCTAAATTCCTCATTTCTAGGGAAAACGATATAAACCATCTCGCACTCGTGACCAAGCACACCGACAGCTCTATCTATATCGTCGTTTAAATTTCTCATATCATCAAAGCTCACTTTTTTAAAGCTTGGCATGACGCTGAGCAAATTTTTACCATCTTTTTTGACCAAAATGACACCGCCATTTAGCACGACATCTTTATCTTGATGGCGGAGGCGTATTTTATCATAAACAAATTGACAAAACATCTGTGCCGCATCGATACAAAACTCAAATTTCCCACTTACATAAAGCATTTTTATCATCTTTGCAGCTGCCATCTTTGGCTCTTTTGCTATAAATTTGATCTTTGAAAAGTCGCCTTTTAAATAAGCATTTATGATGATATTTGATGAAAAACAAAAGCGATCTGCTGGCTTAAATTTTAGACATTTCTCACGAAGTAGGAAATTTATCCTAGCCTCAAAAATTTCTTTGAAATTTAGAAATTTAGCGTAAGAAAGTGGTATTTTTAGCTCACTTTCTACGCCAGAATTATAAAGTGCAATAAAAATTTTTGCACGCGAAAGCCTATCAAGCTTTGCAAAAATATTTGGAGTTATTTCGCCAATATCTGATAAAAGCCCGAATCTCATTGATTATTCTTTGCATCCAAATTCCTTATCTAGCCCAAAGACCTTGCAGTACTCGCAAAATACGCAGCTAACGCTTCTTTTTGCACAAACAATTGGAATATTTCTCTTTTTTGCTTGAGTTTTAATTGTTTTCATAGTGTTGTGGTTTAAAAAGCTAGTTAGCATCACCACACACTCGGTATCTTGAGGGATCGGCTTGCGATTTACGCGGTTTTCATTTCTAGCATCCCAGTGTTCTATCTTCTCGGCTCCCAAATCATGTAAAACTGCCTTGATAGGCGTTATCTCATCTGCACCGATAACTAAAACTGACATAATAAGCTCCTAAAATTTATTCATTTTCTGATAATGATTATAAGGAAGCTTAACTAAATTTTTTCTTAGTTATGATATTTATTATCACTTATATGTAGAAATTTGTAACGTTTTACTTAGATATTTAAACATCTAAATTCTCTTAACCTTAGATACCGCAAACAAAAATATGATAAGTCCGCTTGCGGCAAAAAAACTACCGACATTGCCGATATTTTGCTCGCCTAAATGAACTATCGTCTGATGCCCTATTAGCGCCCCTGCTCCGATGCCTATGTTATAAATAGCCGAAAATATCGCCATTGCAGCATCAGTAGCGTTTGAGGCTAAATTTAGCACTTTTATTTGAAAACTCATATTTACACCAGCTATGCCAAGCCCCCAAATAAAGGCCAAGACTAGCATTAAAACTTCATTTTTAGCAATAAAATTTAATAAAAGCAAGCAACATAAAATAAGCATGATAGAAATTGCTGAAAATGCATTTGGAATGAGCTTATAAAATTTAGAGAAAAGCAGGCTTGCAACTACGCCAGCAACGCCAAATATAAGCAAGAATATTGTGATAAATTTTCCATCAAAGCCACTGATATCTTTTGCAAATGGCTCAATGTAACTATAGGTGCTAAAATGCGCGCTTATGATAATTGCAGTTAGTAAAAATACGACCATTAAAAGGCCATTTCTTGCAAGCTCTGGCAAGCTTTTAAGCGAGCCTGGGTTTTTACTTGGCAGAAGTGGCAAAATTTTATATAGCCAAACTCCAACACCAACAGCAAAAATTCCGATCAGTCCAAAGGTCACACGCCAACCAAGTGCGTCACCTAAAATTCTTCCAAGTGGCAGACCAAGTATCATCGCTAGCGATGTACCAAGAGCTAGCAATCCAAGAGCTTGCGAGCTTTTATTTATCGGTGCTAGCCTAACAGCAAGTGAAGCAGTGATAGCCCAAAAAATAGCATGGGCAATAGCTATCATCAACCGAGCAATAATTAAAATTTTAAAATTCCAAGCAAAAGCACAAAGCGTATGAGCTACAACAAATACGATAAAAACCTTTAAAAGAAGAGATTTTCGCTCTAAATTTGCAGTTAAAAGCATAAGTGGTAAAGAGAGTATAGTGACGCTCCACGCATAAATAGTGATGATAAGACCGGTATCAGCCGTGCTCATATCAAAATCTTTCGCAATATCACTTAAAAGTGGCACTGGAACAAACTCAGTAGTATTAAATATAAAAGCACAAAAAGCAAGAGCTATAACCTTTAAATAGGCTACCCTATGAACGCTTATCAAATTTTATCCTTAATCTTATTTTTTCATTACGGTAATGGAATTTTGCTTAAAGTTAGTAATTTAAAAGGCAAAATCCTCAGAATTTATTAATGACATAGATTAATAGTAGATTTTGGAAACTAGCTCTATAATAAAAGATTTTTAAAAATCGTAAGAAAATTTAAGGCGGAAAAATGGCTAAAATAATGAAAACTATGGACGGAAACGAGGCTGCGGCGCACGCGGCTTACGCATTTACGGAGGTTGCGGGCATCTACCCGATCACCCCTAGCTCGCCGATGGCCGATTACACCGATATGTGGGCGGCTCAGGGCAAGAAAAATCTATTCGGTATGCCCGTTAAAGTCGTCGAAATGCAAAGCGAGGGCGGGGCTGCGGGCACCGTGCACGGCTCGCTGCAAGTAGGCGCACTGACTACCACATACACGGCTTCGCAAGGACTTTTGCTAAAAATCCCAAACATGTACAAAATCGCAGGCCAGCTGCTACCCGGCGTCATCCACGTGAGCGCGCGCTCTATCGCGGCCCAGGCGCTTTCAATCTTTGGCGATCATCAGGATATTTATGCCTGTCGCCAAACGGGATTTGCAATGCTAGCAAGCGGCTCCGTGCAAGAGGTCATGGATATCGCGGGCGTCGCGCATCTAGCGGCGATCAAGGGTCGCGTGCCGTTTTTGCACTTTTTTGACGGATTTCGCACGAGCCACGAGATACAAAAGATCGAGGTGCTTGACTACGCGCACTTTGATAGGCTTCTTGACCGTAAGGCGCTACAAAAATTTAGAGACGAGGCGCTAAGCCCCGAAAACCCGAAAACTCGCGGTACGGCGCAAAACGACGACATCTACTTCCAGACGCGCGAGCTAGCTAACCGCTACTATGACGCCGTGCCTGATATCGTGGCCGAGTATTTAAAAGAAATTTCAAAAATCACGGGACGCGATTATCGTCCGTTTAATTATTACGGCGATCCGCACGCTACGCGCATCGTGGTCGCGATGGGCTCTGTCACGCAAACTCTAGAAGAAGTGGTCGATCACCTACGCGCAAAGGGTGAAAGAGTAGGCGTGCTAAAAGTGCATCTATACCGTCCGTTTAGCCTAAAATACCTCTTTGACGTGATGCCTGAGACGGTAGAAAAGATCGCCGTGCTAGACCGCACGAAAGAGCCCGGAAGCCTCGGCGAGCCGCTATATCTGGACGTCAAGGCGGCATTTTACGGACGCAAAAATCAGCCCGTGATAGTAGGCGGCCGCTACGGTCTGAGCTCAAAAGACGTCGATCCTGCGCAAATGCTGGCGGTTTTTGAGAATTTAAATTTAAGCGAGCCTAAAAACGGCTTTACCGTGGGCATCGAGGACGATGTTACCTTCACCTCGCTAAAAGTCGGCGATAAAATTTCGCTAAGCGACGAGAGCGTGAAAGAGTGCCTATTTTACGGACTTGGCGCGGACGGTACTGTTGGAGCGAATAAAAACTCAATCAAAATCATCGGCGATAAAACCGATCTTTACGCGCAGGCGTATTTTGCCTACGACAGCAAAAAATCGGGCGGCTACACGCGCTCGCACCTGCGTTTCGGTAAAAACCCGATCCGATCGACCTACCTCGTCTCAAATCCCCACTTTGTAGCCTGCTCGGTCGCGGCGTATCTTGAAATTTACGACGTCATAGACGGTATCCGCGAGGGCGGAACGTTCCTGCTAAACTCGATCTGGGACGCCGAGCAGACGGTCGCTAAACTACCTAATAAAGTAAAGAAAATTTTAGCTGAGAAAAGAGTAAATTTCTACATCATCAACGCCACTAAGCTAGCTCGCGAGATCGGGCTAAAAAACCGCACGAATACCATCATGCAGTCGGCGTTTTTTAAACTTGCAGACATCATCCCATTTGCCGACGCGCAAAAATACATGAAAGAGTACGCACACAAAGCCTATGCCAAAAAGGGTGAAGCGATCGTGGAGATGAACTACAAGGCTATCGATATGGGCGCGGATGGGCTGGTCAAGGTCGAAGTAGATCCTAGCTGGGCAAATTTGACGGATGACGCCGCTAACGAGGAGAAATACGTCGGCGACGAATTTATAGAAAAAATCGTCAAGCCTATCAACGCCGCCAGGGGCGATAGCTTGCCCGTTTCGGCATTTGTGGGCTATGAGGACGGACACTTTAAATCAGGCACGACGCAATACGAAAAACGCGGTATCGGCGTAATGGTACCGAAGTGGATCGAGGGCAACTGCATCCAGTGTAATCAGTGCGCCTTCGTCTGCCCGCACGCGGTGATCCGCCCGTTTCTAATCGACGAAAACGAGCTCGCCGCCGCGCCGCAAACCGTGCAAGATCACGTCCTAGACGCCAAAGGCAAAGAGGTAAAAGGGCTAAAATACAAAATCCAAGTTAGCCCGCTTGACTGCACGGGCTGCGAGCTGTGCGCTCAAATTTGCCCGAGCAAGGAAAAATCGCTCGTCATGGTACCGCTAGCCGAGGAGATGGAGCGACACGAGCAGGAAAACGCCGATTATTTATTTAAAAAAGTAACCTACAAAGACGATCTGATGAGCAAAGATAGCGTCAAGGGCGTGGGATTTGCGCAGCCGCTATTTGAGTTTCACGGTGCGTGTCCCGGATGCGGCGAGACGCCTTATATCGGGCTTGTTACGAGACTTTTCGGCGACCGTATGATCGTGGCAAACGCCACCGGTTGTAGCTCGATCTACGGCGGTAGCGCGCCTTCGACGCCTTATACGACGAACAAAGAGGGCAAGGGCGTAGCGTGGGCGAATTCGCTATTTGAGGATAACGCGGAGTTTGGCATGGGTATGAACGTCGCGGTAGAGACGCTGCGCCACCGTATCGAAGACGTCATGCTACGCACCAAAGACGCCGCGCCAAATGCCCTAGCCGCGCTATACTCCGACTGGATCGCACACAAAAACGACGGCGAGAAAACGACGCAAATCGCTAAAATTTTAACACCGATTTTGGAGCAAAATTTAAGCGTAGAGGGCGTAAAAGAAATTTTAGAGTTAAAAAGATATCTCGTCAAGAAATCCCAGTGGATCATCGGCGGCGACGGCTGGGCCTACGACATCGGCTTTGGCGGGCTTGATCACGTGCTAGCTAGCGGCGAGAACGTAAACGTGCTCGTGCTTGACACCGAGGTCTACTCAAACACCGGCGGCCAAAGCTCAAAATCAAGCCGCGCAGGCTCCATAGCGCAGTTTACCGCTAGCGGCAAGCCGATGCAAAAAAAAGATCTAGGCTACATCGCGATGACCTACGGAAATATCTTCGTAGCTCAAATCAACTCAAACGCCAGCCAGGCAAACACGATAAAAGCCATCGCCGCAGCCGAAGCCTACGACGGACCTAGCCTCGTGATAGCGTATTCGCCGTGTATCGCGCACGGTATAAAAGGCGGCATGGCGCTCTCGGGCGGTCAAGGCGAGCTAGCGACCAAATGCGGCTACTGGCCGACCTACGTCTACGATCCGCGCCTAATCAAAGAGGGCAAAAATCCGCTCAAAATGACCTCAAAAGATCCTGATTGGTCGCTTTACGAGGAGTTTTTGCTAAACGAGGTTCGCTACAACTCGCTTAAGAAAACCAATCCGCAGCACGCGGACGAGCTGCTGGCTAAAAACAAGGCCGACGCACAAAGACGCTACCGTCAGCTAAAACGCCTAAGCTTGGCTGACTTTAGCGACGAGATCGAGTCTAGCGCGCCTGAAAGCGCCGAGGATGCCTCTGCCGGCAGCGTAGCCGAGTAAAGAGTAAATTCTCCCGCTTAAATTTATCATGTGGGAGAATTTTGTTTTTAGATAATTTCACTTAAAAAATAAAATAACCCACAAAAAAAATAAGCAAGTTTCTAAATCCTTAAAGTGAAATTAAGTCGTAAAAAGTCAAAATCGTATATCTTAAAACAAGTAAAAAGGAGCAAAGATGCTTATTACTATAATTGTTGTTGTTATTGCCCTAGCGGCTTATATTATTAAAATATACAATAAACTACAATTAATGATGCAAAACATCAGAGAGAGCTTCGCAAATATCCAAGCTACGCTCAAAAAACGTTTAGATCTATCAAATCAAATAATAGATATAGCCAAAGATTATGCAAGTAGCGAACAAATGATTCAACTTGGCGTTTCTGGAAATGGAGTCGCAAAAGTAGCTGCTTTGGCTCAAGCCTTTCCGGAACTAAAGGCTAACGAAACATATCAAATGCTAATGTCGCAGTTAGAAAAAATCGAGAGCGAACTCCTAAATAAACGTGAAAGCTACAATGCTGAGGTAAAAAGCTATAATTCTTATAAAAATGCGTTCCCGCAAGTCCTAATAGCCTCAAAACTATCTTTTGAATCAGTCGCTTATTTTGACATTAATGATGAGGACTTTAGTGAAAATTTAAAAATATTTAAAAAAGATGATTCGGCTAGAATACAAGAAATTTTAAGTGACTCTAATAAGAAAATCACCGATATTGCAATGAATGCAAAAAAGATGATTAACGATAAAATTTCAAATAATCCAAACCAAAAAGAGTAATTTTTTATAAAATCATAAATGGTTTGAATGGCTAAAATTTAAAAGATATAGATGAACCAAATTAGTCCATTTAAACCGATTTTTGATAAAAACTCTAAAATTTTAATCCTCGGCTCCTTCCCTTCCGTAGTTTCTCGTAAATCTGGCTTTTATTACGCAAATCCGCAAAATCGTTTTTGGCGGGTGCTGGCTGGGATTTTAAATGCTCCGTTACCAGAAAGCACAGACGAAAAGATAAATTTTCTACTTGCTCACCACATCGCTATCTACGACGCTGCGATCTCGTGCGAAATAAAGGGCTCGAGCAACGCTAAAATGACCGCCGTCGCGCCTGCAAATTTAGAGCCGATCTTTAAAACCGCAAATATCACGCAAGTCTACGCAAACGGCGGCAAAGCGCACGAAATCTGCGAAAAATATCTAAAAACTCAAATTTTAAATGCAACTGGCAAACCGCCCGTCAAGCTACCCTCGACTAGCTCGGCAAACGCAAATTTTAGCCTTGAAAGGCTCGCGCAAGAGTGGATGGTCGTCGTCGAAGCGTTAAAAAACGGTTAAATTTAGCAAGAGCTCTCAAATTTAACTCATTCAAAACAAAAACGACCGCGCCTTCACCTTAAATTTAGTTTCAAAATTTAAAATTACCCAAATAAAACAAAGCAGGAAAAACCGTGAAAATCCTAAAATTTCTATTTTTACTTCCGCTTCTAGCCGTCGGAGCGCAGGCATTAGAGCCAAAAATCGTAATGAAGCCCGAAGCAAGCCTAAAAAACGGGCTTTACTACGTAAAAGGCAAGCTCTACGACGGCACGTTAAAGATGCTTCGATACAGCGTCGAGGACCTATATGGCGTAAATGCGATGGGCATGGTCTATCCGAGGCTAAAACCCCTGCCACCAACGCTCATACGCGAGATCGACGTGCAGGGCGGCATGGCGGTGCGTACAGGGACTATTTTGACGGCAGAGACAAGCCCTCAAACGAATATCCCCTAAAAAACGGCGTCCGCGAGGGCACGGCGAAGCACTACCACGCAGATAGCGGCGCTCTGATGGGCGAGAGCGAATACAAAAATGACGTCCGCGACGGGCGTTATCGCCGCTACTATTTTGACGAGGGCGGCGCGTTAAAGCAGGAGGGCGTTTTCAAGGCGGACAAGCGAGAGGGCATTTTTACGGACTATTACGTTAGCGGCGAGGTTAGCGCGCGCAGCCCGTACGCGGGCGGACTGCGAAACGGCGAGGACTTTGACTACTACAAAAGCGGTAAAATTCGAGGCGTGCGAACCTACAAAAATGACAAGCGAGAAGGCGCGGAGACGTGGTACTACGAAAGCGGTGCCGTGGAGGAGACGGGCGAGTATAAAAACGACCGCAAAAACGGCGTTTGGAAGCGATTTTACGAAAACGGCAAAACGCGCGTGGTAGAAAATTACAAAGACGGCGAGAAGGACGGCGTCGCGCGCGAATATTACCCGAGCGGTAAGCTACGAGGCGAATACGAGTACAAAGACGGTCGCCAAACGGGCGCGGGACTGGACTACTATGAGAGCGGGGCGCCGGCGGCAAAAGTGATGTTTAAAAACGGGCGCTATCACGGGCTGTACGAGGAGTATCACGAAAACGGCAAGCTAAAAGCTAGAGTGATGTTTGAGGACGGGCTGGAGGTCGGCGAGGCGCGCCACTACTACGCAAACGGAAAGCTCGAAGCCCTGGGTGAGTTTGAGCGCGGTAGGCTCATCCGCGCCAAAAAATACGACGAATCGGGTAAGCTAATCAGCGACGAGTCTGATAAAAACGGACTTCCGAGGGAGTAAATACTAAAATAAGTTGCTACTGGCATCATTTGAATTTTTACCAAACCAAATATTTACGTCCTTTTGTATTTTGAATATTTTAATTAGCTTTAAATCACACTACAATAGTCGCACTTAATATTAAAATTTTATATTTATCTTTTGCATCTTAGTCATAAAAGCAGCAATCTCATTTATAAAATCATCAAAAAAGCATTAAAACCACTGGGCGAAGATAGTTTTATCGAGCTTATGATAGACAAACACTGGATAGAAAGCGATGTAAGAGAAAATAAAGCTGGCGGAGCATTTTTTGTAAGTTTGCCAAAATTTAAGCAACCAAGAATTTTTACCACCTACATGAATACTCTTTCGCACTTAATCCAGCAAGCTCATGAGCTGGGGCATGCTTGGCACTACTACTTGATGCGTGATCTTCCGGTTTTAAGCGCAAATTTTACTAAAAAACGTATTTTTTAATATCACGCAAACATCGTATAACACGTACCAGTCAGACGTATTGCAATGCTTTTAGCCACGTTGTTGTCGCGAAATTTTAACTCGCGGTCGCAAAAGACGAGGCTAAATTTGATATTCGCCTGGGCTTAGCTCTCCTCGTAAAAGCTTGCCAAAGCGCGCAGCTGCGGCATCTACGGCATCGTCGCCAAACTCGCCCGGCTCAAATCCGCTACTAATAAACGGCACGGCAAACTCCATCCCGCAGTAGTTTGCCGCGATCTTAAGCGGCGTTAAAATTTCATCCAAGCTAAAGCCGATCGCGCCCTGTTTAGAGTATTCGCTAAGCGGAGTACTGACGCTTAGCGCAAGCTGCAAGACCTTGCCTTTAAGCGCGCCGGAACCCACCAGCTCGTGCGAAAAGACGATGTCGATATAGGCTTTTAGCATAGGCGGCACGTTTAGCCAGTGCATCGGGTACAAAAATACGATGCGCTCGGCAGCCGCTAACGCGTCTTGCTCTGCGCGGGCGTCTATGCGCGCGATATCTAAGCCGTAAAGCCCCTCCAAATGCCGCACCTTAGCGTCCGCTGCGGCCTTTGCTACCTGAGATAAGGCTTTGTTTACGCGCGATGCGGCGAGATTTGGGTGCGATAAAATCACAAGAGTTTTCATGTTGTTTCCTTTGTTAAAATTTGCGGAATCATATCGCTAAAAAGCTAAAAGTAGATTAAAAATGCTTGCCAGAGCGAGACTTTTACAAGCAAGAAAGCAAAAAATTACATTTTTATAAAACAGACAACTATATCTACAACTATCCTTATAGCGTCGGTTATCTGCTATCACAATTCTTTCTAAGTGAGTTTAAAAAAGATGAAGCAAAATTTTGCAAAATTTATAAACAATTTTTAATAGAGTGTGGCACAAAAAGCGTGGAAGAGCTAATGAAAAAACACTTTAAAAAAGATACGACAAAGTGCGAATTTTGGCTGATTGGCATAGATGAAGCGCTAAAAAATTTAGATGAGTTTAAAAAGGTGGTGGCTGTATAAATTCACTAGTTATCTTAAACGCTTTATCTTTTTTCGAGAAATTTTATAAATTTTTGATGGAGTATCTTCGAAAAAATGATCATCTACTATTTCATCAGCCACGCTCATAGCCCAAGCTTCATTAAAATTTTGTCCATTTTTGTTCGCACTACTTGAATAAAGCCAGTCAAATTTAGCTAAAAATTTTTCGTGCTCGCACTCTTTTACGACTCTAATAGCCTTTAAATTTGGATACAAAAATGTAGTTTTTCTTGAACGGCGTATAAAATTTTTATACTTTTTTGGCACTCTAACAAGCTCATTTAAAACGCTAAATTTTGCCGTCGTGATAAGACAAGGTTTATTCTCATCACGCATTTTGGCCTTATTTATCTCTTTATAATCTTTACTTAAAAAGCCAGCTGTCGTATCAGTTTGTGCTAGAAATATCATATTTTTTCTCTTTTTGATAGTAAAAATATACAAGAGATTATTAGAGCAAATCCTAAAAAATCCCAAAATACAAATTTTGTTCCAAGCCAAAAGTAGCCAAAAAATGCTGCACTTAGTGGTTCTATGCAGGCTAATAAACTAGCTTTTGCTGCGCCTATTAGCTTAACACCTATCATATAAAAGCTAAATGCAAAAATGGTGCCAAGCGTAATAACAGCAATAAATGCCAGCCATTGATTTATCCCATTAAGCCAAGCAAAACCCCAAACTCTCATATAACAAGCAAGCACTACTCCGCCCATAACCATGCCCCAGCCAAGCGTGAGAGTGACTGAATATTTAGCATTCAGCCTTGCTGGAGCAAGATTATAAACACAAACACAAACGGCACTAACTAAGCACCAAAATAGCGCTTTTGGTGAGATGACAAGAGATGAAATTTGAGCATGTGTGCTCAGGAAAAATACGCCAAGCATAGCTAAAAATAGAGCTAAAATTTCAAGTTTTCTTGGGACGCGTTTTTCTTTTATGCAAATGACCATTAAAATTAAAGCAGGGGCGGTGTATTGAATAACAGTCGCTACTGCGGCATTTGAAAGCTCAATGGAGTAAAAGTAGGCATACTGCGTCATCATAAGCCCAAGCAGGGCATAGACTAAAAACTCACCAAGTAGCTTTATATCTTTAATCGGAGCAAAAACGGCACTTGGTTCTTTAAAAGCATAAAAAATTACAATAACAATGCCAGCTAGCATCAGTCTATATGGCACCAAAAAATCAGAACTTATACCAAGTGAAAATAGATATTGCCCACAAACCCCGCTAAATCCCCAAAGGATACCGCCAACTAAAGTAAGGAGTATCCCAAGACGATGAGTATTCATTAAATTTATCTATCTTTATGAAGCTGTGCATCTTTGCCATAATACGGCGAATATGGTCCATAAAGTATGCAGTTATGGCAATCTCTTGAAAATAAATAAGCATCTGCCATCACTGCTAGATCGTATGATCTATCTGAGATGGTATTTGCCACCTGTGAGATGACGGCTGAGACTAACATGCCAAGTAGGCTACTTTGACCGCTGCTGCTATCTTCTGCTGCCATAGCACTGCCTTGCCAAAGAGTAGCGCCGCTTTTTATATCGATAAGCTTTGCTTCAAGGACGACCTTTGTTGAGCTTGAGATGACTGCATAGCTCGTACCATAATCTTTTATGTTTATGTAGAGCACACTATCAGCATGGAAAATTTTATCAAGCTTATTTAGTGGCACTGCCGCGATCTCGCTTGGCTCGGTTATGCCATTTAGCTTAAAGGTATCATTTACAAGAGCTACTGGAAATACATAGTATCCTGCTTCACTTAGTGGTGCGACTGCATTTGCTAAAACTGCTACTGGACCTGAAATTTCTGTGCTATCGTTTGTTGGCATAAGTACTAAGATAGAGTGAGGTTTTTTTTGTAAAAATTCTGAGTAGTCGTATGGTTCAGGCTCTTTTATAGAGCAGCCCGTAAAAAATACTGCTAAAAATACAAAGGCTATAAATTTAAGGCTATTTTTCATTATTTGCCCCCTCTTTTTGCTCTACTTTTTTTGGAGTTAAATTTTTAGAGCCTTTAATGAAATTTATATATTCCCTTGACTCTGGGAAATTCTCTACTTCTTTGTCAAAATTTGCATTTGCAGCGCCTAAATTTCCATTATTTAGATACAAAAGTCCAAGGTGTGCGTATACGCCAGGAGCGATCCTGTAGCCCTTTTGTGTTGAGATCTGCACCAGATTTTCTAAGCGCGAAATTTGCTCGTTTGTATCGCCCTCTTCATTTAGGTAGCTATATAGCGAGCTACTATATGATCCGTCCCAATAATAAAGTGATCTTGGACCGTTTGAATGACCGCAACCCGCTAAAAATAGCGCAAAAAGCGCGAGGCCGGCAAGCCTTATTTTACTTGCCATGCTCCACTTTCTATGCCATTTACTAGATTATTTACTGCTTCAATAATAGCTAGACTTAAAACCTTGCCATTTAGCGTAGAGTCGTATCCTGCTGTGCCACCAAAACCGATGATCTCTCTGTTTGAAAGGGTGTATTCGCCAGCGCCGCTAACTGAATAGACAACCTCAGCCGTTTTGGTATCAACGATATTTAAATTTACCTTTGAATAGGCAGTTTGTTGCTTACCTTTGCCAAGTATGCCAAATAGCTGATGATCACCCGTAGTTTTTCGTCCAAACTCGGTCACATCACCAGTTATCACGTATCTTGCGCCTTTTAGATTTTGAGTGGTTTTACTTAGCTCGCTCTCTTGTTTGATCACTTTCATATTTGATCTATCAAGCACCAAAAATCTACCACTTTGCTGTAAATTTGTGATCAAAATGCTTTGAGCTTGGTTACCAAGCCTATCCTCGCCATCAGCAAATACACCATTTTGGTAAGCTGATTGATTATTAAATCGACCTATCGAAACTGAAATTTTTTGACCATTGTAAACTGTGCCGTAGCTTGCTACTTTTGGAGTCTCGACAACTCTTGAGCTCTCACTCGCACATCCAGCAAAAAGAGCTGCCGTAAGCAAAACTGCACCAACTTTAAATACATTTTTCATTTTTTATCCTTTGCGACAAAATCGCTTGTATATTACTAAATTTCTTTTTAAATAGCTTTAAATTTCATCCATGTGCCTTTTAGGTATCTAATCGTAAAAAGCACCGCCTTTACAGCCCAGTCAGCAAACATTGCAAACCAAGTACCTATCATGCCAAGATCAAATGTGAGTGCAAAAATATAGGCCAAGATGACTCTACAAGCAAACATACAAACTAAATTTACAATCATCGGATATTTAGCGTCCCCAGCTGCTCGAAAAACGGTCGGATATGTGTAGGCAAGTGGCCAAATAAGACACATAGCGATACCGTGATACCAGACGATCTGCCTTGTTAAATTTATGGCTTCGCTTGAGAGATTATAAACAAGAAGCAGTGGCTCAAGTAAAAGCAGAATTACTGCTGTGCTAAAAAGCTGGACAATATAGATGCTTATCATCGATTTTTTTACGTAAAATTTAGCCTGAGCAAAGTCGTTTGCGCCAACGCACCTTGAGATAACTACACTAAGTCCTGTGCCTATCGCCATGCCAGGGAGCACTTGAAACATCACGATCGTCCCTCCCACGGCATTTGCAGCGATACTTGCCGTGCCAAAAAGTGAAACAAGGCTCAAAACGATGATGCGACCCACATAAAACATCGAATTTTCAAAGCCATAAGGTACACCGATATTTAAAATTTTCTTGATGATCTCGTAGTCAAATTTATAGATAAAGCTCTTTCTTATGTGAAGTTTTAGCCTTATATCAAGAAGCAAATAGACTATAACAAAGCAAGCAAGCATCTTGGCTATAAGCGTACTGATGGCAATACCTAAAATACCAGTATGAAATGTATAAATACTAATGGCAGTTAGAAGTACGTTTAATAAATTTGCAGCCGCCATAATATACATAGGAAGCTTGGCATTTGACATTGTGCGAAAGATCGCCGCAGCTGCTGCATAGACAGCCAAAAATGGCGCGGAAAAGGCCGAGAAAACGAGATAGTGGCTAGCATCATGCCTCACTTGCTCGCCGATATCGCCAAATACATAATCCAAGATGATATCTTTTAAAACTATGATGACCGCTGCGATAAAAAGGGCAAAGAAAAAACTAAACCAGACGAGCTGATTTGCTGTGATTTTGGCATTGCCACTTTGTTTATTACCTAGATACTGGCTAGCAACCACTGAGCCGCCAGTAGCGATAGCAGTAAATATGCTAATAAATAGCGCCATGACAAATTCCACAAGACTAATCGCACTTACAGCGCTTTCACTAACACTTGCTGCCATTAGCGAGTTTGCAAGCCCCAAGCTATACTCTAAAAACTGCTCAACTGCAATAGGGAAAAATAGCTTTGCAAGGTCGGCATTTGAGAAAAATTTTGTATTTTGATCTTTGATTTTGTTTACCATACTTCCCCTAAGATAAACTTAAAAATTTTAATAGATTTAAGCCAAGATCTGCCTTTTTGCAAATCCTGACTTAAAAATTTTAGTGTCTTGAAAGGTAGTTTGTATCGTAGTTATTGCTTAAAAAGTCTTTGTTCTCCATCATAGCGATGTGAAAATCTTTTGTTGTTTTTATACCATTTATTATGAGCTGATCAAGAGCTACTTTCATTTTATGGATCGCCCTATTTCTATCGGTATCCCAAACCACGAGTTTGCCAATCATACTATCGTAATACGGTGGTATCGAATAATCTTGATAGATATGACTATCCATTCTAACATTGCGGCCACCTGGACAGACATATTTTGTGATCTTACCAGGACACGGCGTAAATGTATTTGGATCTTCAGCTGTTATCCTGCATTCGATCGCATGACCTTTTAGCTCAATACTCTCTTGTGATGGTAGTGCCTCACCTTCAGCCACTTTTATCATAAGCTCGATGATATCAAGTCCGCTTACCATTTCGCTCACTGTGTGCTCAACCTGAAGTCTTGTGTTCATCTCGATGAAATAAAAGTCTAAATTTTTATCAACCAAAAACTCAAACGTACCAGCTCCCTCGTAACCAATCGCTTTTGCCGCTTTTATGGCTGTTTCGTGAAGTCTCTCTCTTGTCTTTTCATCAAGCAAAATAGCTGGGCTTTCTTCGATCAGCTTTTGGTGGCGACGCTGCATCGAGCAGTCACGCTCGCCGATGTGAAGTACATTGCCATGGCTATCGCCAATTACTTGAACTTCGATGTGGCGTGGGTTTAGGATATATTTTTCCATATACATTGTGCCATCGCCAAATGCACTCATCGCCTCGCTCTCAGCAGACCAAAATGCTTTTTCTAAATCAGCCTCTTTTTCAACCACGCGC
Organism: Campylobacter concisus; assembly: GCF_002913715.1. Classification (NCBI taxonomy): domain Bacteria; kingdom Pseudomonadati; phylum Campylobacterota; class Epsilonproteobacteria; order Campylobacterales; family Campylobacteraceae; genus Campylobacter; species Campylobacter concisus. The sequence continues at coordinate 24,963 of NZ_PPCE01000004.1, forward strand.
ATACCACGTCCGCCACCACCTGCTGCAGCTTTTAAGATGACAGGGTAGCCTATCTTTTTAGCTAGCTCTTTTGCTGCTTTTGTGTCAGCCACAGCGCCGTCTGAGCCAGGGATGACTGGTACGCCGGCTCTTTGCATGACCTGCTTTGCCTTACTTTTATCGCTCATCAAAGCCATCGCAGCAACGCTTGGTCCTATAAATTTGATCTTGTGATGTGAGCAAATTTCAACAAAATTTTGATTTTCACTTAAAAAGCCATATCCAGGGAAAATAGCGTCTGCTTCGCTGATCTCAGCCGCACTTATGATAGCTGGGATATTTAGGTAGCTATCGCTTGAGCGCTCTTTACCGATGCAAATGGCTACGTCAGCGTATTTTACATAAAGTGCGTCTTTGTCGGCAGTTGAGTAGACTACAACGGCCTCTTTACCCATCTCCTTTATCGTTCGCAAAGCACGAAGAGCGATCTCGCCGCGATTTGCGATTAAAATTCTTTTTAATTCCATTAATTTTTCTCCACGCCAAATAACGGCAATCCAAACTCAACTGGCTGTCCGTCAGAGACTAGCATCTCAGTGATCTGGCAGTCAAACTCAGCCTCGATCTCGTTCATGATCTTCATAGCCTCTATGATACCTACTACATCGCCTTTTCTTACTCTTTGACCTACTTTTACAAACGGAGCAGCGCCTGGGCTTGGAGCAGCATAGAAAGTACCTACCATAGGAGATTTTATGCTATCTTTTGGCGAGTTTGCAGCTGGTTTTACCTCTGAATTAACGACTACATTTACAGGTGCTGGAGCTGGTGCTTGTGCTGCTGGTTTAGCAGGCGCGCAATAATCTGAAAATTTTTCAAGCTCTACCTCAAAATCACCACTTTTTATTTTGATATGATTCATCTCCATATCATTAAAAAATTCGATAAGCTCTTTTATATCTTCTTTTTTCATAGAAATTTCTCCTAAATTTTTATATAAGCGTCTAATTGTAGCGAAAATTAGATAAAAAATTTTTTTATGAAGCAAAAACGAGAACTCAAAGTTACTCTTTTTTGCTAAGTTATTTTTCAGTAATAATTATCTTAATACCTTTAGTATCAACTAAATTTTCATCGATGATGATCTCATCTATCTTTGTTGCTCTTATTGCGCCACTTTTTGGATTTTTTATACTTTTTATCGCTCCGCTTGTGCTTACATCGACACTTGAGTACTCAAACGCAAGACTCGTATCCATAAAAATGCAATCTTTTACGACCAAATTTTCCACGTAACAAAGGGCTTGCAAGCTCTTTATCGTGCAGTTTATAAGCGTCACATTTTTTGAGTTCCAAGCTAGATATTCGCCTGAGATGAGGCAGTTTTGCGCTACCACATTTTCGCAGTTCCAAAAAGCATCTTTTGAAATGAGCTTTGAGTTTGTGATGCGAAGGTTTTTGCAGCTATCAAAGCAGTAGTTTCCGTCTAAATTTAGCCCATCAATCTCTAAATTTTCGCTATTTGCCCCAAAATAATCGCCTTTTGCAAAAACGTTTTTTATCTTCACATCCGTGCATCCCCAAAGTGTCTCGCCAGCGTCTGAAAAATTTACATTTTCTATCGAAATTTGCGAGCTTTTTCTAAAGCTTTTTGGAGCGTTGATGACCACGTCTTTGAAGCTTAAATTTGCACTGTACCACATGCCAGCTCTTGCTAGAGGCTCCAAGTATCCGCCATTTAGCGTGATATCGCTTGCGTACCAAAGTGGGTATTTGTAGGCAAAAACGCACTCATTTAGCTTTAAATTTGAGCTGTGCTTTAGCGGCGACTCGCCATCTTCAAAGATACAGTTTGTAAAATTTACACTTTTTGCCCCAAACATCGCACGCTCGCCAGTAAAAATTTCTGCATTTTTCTCTTGCATTTTTGTCCTTTATTAATTTTTGCTGTTAAAATTATACTAATTTTCATCTAATTTATTCGCTTTATTAAATTTACTTTAAAGACGCAAAGCGTTATAATCGCCCAAAAAAGGAGCAAAAATGGGTTTAAAGTCAGACTCTTGGATAAGAAAAATGTCGGTTGAGAAAAATATGATAGTGCCGTTTGCCGAGGAGCAAGTCGGACGCGGCGTCGTTAGTTACGGCGTTTCTAGCTACGGCTACGATATCCGCGTTGGTGATGAGTTTAAAATTTTTACAAACATCGGCGGAACCGTGGTCGATCCGAAAAATTTCGACGAGAAAAACGTGGTCGATTTTAAGGGCGATGTCTGCATCGTGCCGCCTAATTCATTCGCTCTGGCGCGCACTATCGAGTACTTTAACATGCCTGATAACGTACTAGCGATCTGCCTTGGTAAGAGCACATACGCAAGGTGTGGCATCATCGTAAATGTAACGCCTTTTGAGCCTGGATTTAAGGGGCATATCACGATAGAAATTTCAAACACGACGCCACTTCCTGCAAAAATTTATGCGAACGAAGGCATCGCGCAGGTGCTATTTATCGAGGGTGATGAGCCTTGCGAGGTGACTTATGCTGATAAAAATGGCAAATACCAAGCTCAAGAAGGCATCACACTACCAAGAATTTTGAAGTAATTTTTAGCCTTTGCGACCTTGCAAAGGCTAAATTTAAACACTGCTTTTATAATTTCCTCTAAACATTAATTAAAATTTGACGAAATAGAATCTAGAAAGATAAAAACTTTTGTAATAAATTTTAAAATTTTGGCATAGCTTTTGCTTAAATTTTTATAAAATACAATTTAGATTTAGCTATTTATACCCCAAAAATAGTTAGTAAAGGGCGCAATAATGTTTAATGATAAATCAATACTAATCACCGGCGGAACAGGAAGTTTTGGTAAAAAATACACCGAAATTTTGTTAAAAAAATACAAGCCAAAAAGGCTAGTTATCTACTCACGCGACGAGTTAAAGCAATACGAAATGGCTCAAGTCTTTAAAGATAAAGCGATGCGTTTTTTTATCGGCGACGTGAGGGACTATAAGCGCTTAAGAACCGCGATGAACGGCATAGACTACGTCATCCACGCAGCTGCAATGAAACATGTACCAATCGCGGAATACAACCCAATGGAGTGCATCAAAACAAACATTGACGGCGCTCAAAACGTCATCGACGCCTCTTTGGAATGTGGCGTTAGCAAAGTGATCGCACTCTCAACGGACAAGGCATGCAATCCTGTAAATTTATATGGAGCTACAAAGCTAGCGAGCGATAAGCTCTTTGTCGCTGCAAATAACATTGTTGGGGATAAAAAGACAAGATTTAGCGTCGTAAGATATGGAAATGTCGTTGGCTCTCGTGGCTCAGTAGTGCCGCTATTTAAAAAGCTGATCGCGCAAGGCGAAAAGGAGCTTCCTATAACGCATGAGAAGATGACTAGGTTTTGGATCACGCTTGAGCAAGGTGTAAATTTCGTCCTTAAGAATTTTGAGAGGATGAAAGGTGGCGAAATTTTCATACCAAAGATCCCATCAATGACGATGATGGATCTTGCAAAAGCCCTTGCCCCAGAGCTTGGCGTAAAGATCATAGGCATTCGCCCAGGCGAAAAGATGCATGAGATGATGATCTCAAGAGATGATGCGCATCTTACATACGAATTTGATGATTACTACGTTATTAGTCCGTCTATCCAGTTTTTAACAGCGCAAGACTTCTCGACAAATGCTCTTCATCAAAAGGGCAAACCAGTGAGCGAGGACTTTGAATATAGCTCAAATACAAATAAAATTTGGCTCGATAGAGCAGGCCTTCTTGAGATGATAGGAGATGCTAAATGATCCCTTACAGCCGTCAGCAGATCACAGAAGAAGATATCAAGGTAGTAGCAGATGCACTAAGAGACGACATCTTAACAGGTGGTCAAAAGGTCAGTAAATTTGAAGAGGAGCTGGCAAAGTATGTTGGCGTAAAGCATGTTGTCGTCATGAACTCCGCCACTTCAGCTCTTCACGTAGCCTATCTTAGCCTTGGCGTAAAGGAGGGCTATGAAGTGATCACGACGCCTATCACTTTTGCAGCCACTGCAAATACAGCTTTGATGGCAGGAGCGCAGGTTAAATTTTGCGACGTTAAGATGGATGGCAACATCGATGAAGAGAAAATTCCAGCTCTTATCACACCAAAGACAAAGGTTATAACTGCGGTTGATTACGGCGGTAACCCCGTGGAGCTAGATAAGATCATAAATTTAGCCAAAAAACACGGCATAAAAGTGATAGATGACGCCTCTCATGCCCTTGGTAGCGTGCAAAACGGCGTAAAAGTGGGCATTAAGGCTGATATTAGTATATTTAGCTTTCACCCTGTAAAGCCTATCACCACGCTTGAAGGCGGCGCGCTTGCTACAAACGACGATGAGCTAGCAAGGCTAGCAAGGCTATATAGAAGCCACGGCATCGCTAAAACAAAGCTTTGGGATAGCGACATGAGCCTGCTTGGATATAACTACAGGATCACAGACGTAGCCTGCGCTTTGGGGCTTAGTCAGCTAAAAAGGCTGGATGGCTTTATTGCCAAAAGAAATGAGATAGCTAAATTTTATGATGAGAAATTTAGCGGGTGTGAATATTTTAAAACTATAGAAATCCCAGCAAATACAACTAGCTCAAGGCACCTATATCCAGTGCTTTTGGATGAGAAATTTTGGGATAAAAAAGAGCAAATTTTTGAAGCGCTCTTGCAAAAAGGCGTTGGCGTGCAGGTGCATTATAAGCCAACATATAAATTTAGCTTTTACAAAGAGCTACTTGGCGAAATTTCACTACCAAATGCGGAGAAATTTTATAGCGCTGAGCTTAGCATACCATGCCACCATAGCATGAGCGTGGATGATGCTAAATTTGTTGCAAGCACGCTATTTGATGTGCTAAAAAGTTTTAGCGAGTAAAAATGATCTGTATCATCCCAGCAAGAGGTGGCAGCAAGAGAATACCTGGCAAAAACATCAAAGACTTTTTAGGCAAGCCCTTAATCGCATATAGCATCGAGGCTGCGCTAAATTCTAAAGTTTTTAGCGAAGTGATCGTAAGCACCGATGATGAAATGATCGCAAATGTGGCTAGAGAATTTGGAGCTAACGTGCCATTTTTTAGAGATGCGAGCCTAAGCGATGACTACGCGACAAGCACTGACGTGATAAAAGACGCGATAAGGCGTGTAAAATCTAGTTTTAGTGACGTCTGCTGCCTTTATGCCACAGCACCGCTCATAACGGCTGAAATTTTAAAAGATGCCGCAGGAGAGTTTAAAAAGCAGGAGTGTAAATTTTTATTTTCAGCGACTGCGTTTGATTTCCCTATACAAAGGGCTATAAAACTTGATGAAAATGCTAGAGTTAGCATGTTTTATCCGCAGTTTGAAAAGACACGCTCGCAAGATCTTGAGCCTGCTTTTCATGACGCTGGGGCATTTTATTTTGGCAAAAAAGAGGCTTGGCTGGAGTGCAGTGCTTTGTTTGCGCCACATTCAAAAGCACATTTGCTGCCAAGAAATTTAGTCTGTGACATCGACACGCTAGAGGATTTTGAGTTTGCTAAGAAGCTTTATTTGATAAATAATGGAAAGATTTGATTGAAAGAATTTAAAGGACTCCCCTTGCTAAAAACGCTCGTGCGCGCTGATAGTAGCAGCAAGATAGGGCATGGGCACATTAGGCGAGACCTTTTGCTTGCTAAAAAATTTGGCGACATCTCATTTGCATCTTTGAGGCTAGAAGGTGACATTTTTGATGAGATAAACTACCCTAAATTTAGCCTAAGAAGTGGCGAGATAGATGAGCTTTGCGAGCTTATAAAAGATAATAAATTTGAACTTCTCATCATCGACCACTACGGCTTTAGCTTTGAAGACGAAAGAGCTATAAAAGAAAAAACCGGCGTTAAAATTTTATCATTTGACGACACTTACGAGAAACATTGCTCGGACTACATTTTAAACGTAAATTTATATGCGCAAAAGGCAAAATATGAGGGGCTGGTAGAAAAAAGCTGCGAGGTATTTTGTGGAAGTGAGTTTTTGCTGGTTAGAGATGAGTTTTATGAAGAAGCGCAAGTAAAAAGGGAGAAAATTTACGACTATGCTATTATTCTTGGAGGCACTGATATTTCAGGGCTAAGTGCTAAAATTTCAGAAAAACTGCTCCTTAAAAACCTAAAAATAGCCATCATAACAACAAGCGGAAATAAAAACTTGAGTGCCCTAAAAGAGCTATCAAGCAAGAGTGAAAATTTTAACCTTTTTGTAGATAGCAAAAACGTGGCAAGGCTGATGAACGAGGCCAAAATGCTCATCATAACAGCAAGCTCGCTTGTAAATGAAGCTTATGTTTTAGGGGCTAAATTTAAAGCCATTTGCGTAGCGGATAATCAAAAAGAGATCTTTGCTTGGCTAAAAGAAAATGGGTATGAAGCTTACTGGGGAGATGAAATTTGCTTAAGCTTATAAATTTTATCTCGCTTAATGACGAGCAAAAGCTGATGGTCTTAAAGTGGCGAAATGACGAATGTATAGCTAAATTTATGAAAAATAAAAGCGTTGGCAAAGAGGAGCATTTTGCTTTTTTAGAGAGATTAAAGAGCATTCAAGATAAGATCTATTTTCTAGTAAAAGACGAGGGTGAATTTATCGGAGTGGTGAGCTTCGTTGATATAACGAAAGAGAGTTGCGAATTTGGCGTTTATAAAAACCCGGAGCTAAAAGGAGTGGGCAACAAGTTGCTTGATCTCATAAAAGACTACGCTTTTTTTACATTAAAGGTTGGCTCGCTAAAGGCAAAAGCTTATAATAGTAACGAAAAAGCGCTCGCGCTTTATAAAAATTTTGGCTTTAAGATCTATGCAAAAGATGGTGAGTTTAGCTATCTTGAGCTTAAAAATAAAACGGACTAACGGATGAAAATAGGAAATTTTGATACAGACAAAAAGGTCTTTATAATAGCAGAGCTCTCCGCTAATCACAGCGGCAGCCTAAAAACGGCGGTAGATACGATAAAGGCAGCTAAGCGCGCTGGAGCTGACGCGATAAAGCTTCAGACATATACGCCTGATAGTTTGACTCTAAATTCGCACCTGGACGACTTTGTCATAAAAGGCGGACTTTGGGACGAGCGAAATTTATACGAGCTTTATCAAGAGGCGCTAACGCCAAAAGAGTGGCACGCCGAACTTTTTAAAGTAGCAAAAGAAGAAGGGCTTGTCTGCTTTTCAAGCCCATTTTGCAAGGATGACGCCAACTTTTTAGAGCAGTTTAACCCACCAGCTTATAAGATCGCAAGTTTTGAGGTAACGGATTATGATTTTGTAGAGTTTGTAGCCAAAAAAGGTAAGCCCATCATCATCTCAACTGGCATAGCCTATGAAGAAGAGATAAGAGATGTGGTACAAATTTGCAAAAACGTAGGCAATAGTGACATCGCCCTTTTAAAATGCACTTCAAGCTACCCAGCGCCGCTAAATGGTATGAATTTGCAAACGATAGCTGATATGAGAAAGAAATTTGGCGTAGAGGTTGGCTTTTCTGATCACACACTAGGTGTGACAGCCCCAGTTGTTGCGGTTAGTTTGGGTGCTAGGATAATTGAAAAGCATTTTATACTTGATAAAAGCGTAAAAAGCGTTGATAGCGCATTTAGCCTTGATGAGAGCGAATTTGCCCTTATGACAAAGTGTGTTAGGGAGGCTGAGGAGCTTTTGGGCAAAGTAAGCTACGAGCTAGATGAAAAAGCGGTTTTAAACAGGAGATTTTCACGCTCACTTTATGCAAGCGCAGATATAAAAAAGGGTGAAAATTTTAGCGAGCAAAATATAAGGAGCGTGCGTCCAGGGTACGGCCTGCACCCTAAATTTTTAAAAGAGCTGATCGGTAAAAAAGCAAAAAGAGATATAAAATTTAGCGAGAGATTAACAAAGGAGGATTTGATATGAATAACAAAAACGATAAGGCATCTAATAAAAAAGTAAAACCTTCTAAAGATAATGTATCAAATATCCAAAATCCTATCTTTCAAAAAAACCTTCAAGCACTATTTCAACAAGATGAAATTCTAGCAGCAAGGCTTTGGTCTATTGCAGGTAATGAAGACTATGAAATTTTTATAGGAAAAGATCCAATTGATATAAATTTAATAAACAAACATACTTTTAAATATATCTATGAAAATCCTGGAGCAGACATTTTAAAGCTACTTGAAGATATAGAAAGTGACTATAAACGTTATCCGATACTATTTTTTTATGGACTAGGCAATGGCGTACTCTATAAAGCACTAGCAAAAAATGAAACACACCAAAAAATCGTAGTCATAGAGCCAGAGATCGAGATCATATATCTTGTTTTAAATGTTATTGATCTATCAAATGAACTAGAAAGTGGACAGATAATACTTTTTTATTCAAAATTTGCAACCTATACGCATTTTTATTATCTGGTTACAGAAGCGAAACTAAACTCATATGCAAAAACCTATGATAATCTTATGATCCATATGCCCTTTTATGATCAATTTGAAGAGGACTACATAAGAATAAACAAAGAGATTACAAGGGCATTTTCTCAAATAGTAGTTGCTCACGGAAATAGCATAGACGATCTTTTATTAGGCACAAGACAAAATTGTGAAAATTTAGTGCCTATGATTAGCAATTATTGCTACACAAGTCTTGTTAAAAAAAGATATGGTCTTATGGATACAGCTATAATTGTATCAACTGGTCCAAGCCTAGATAAACAGCTTAATACGCTTAAAAAATTTGCTCCATATGTTAGCATTATAAGCGTTGATGCCTCTTACCCAATCCTTGCGAGGCATGATATCAAGCCTGATTATGTGATGTCGATTGAAAGAATAGAACCAACTTCTAGTTTTTTTGAAAAAAAACATCCAAATATTGATGACAATATACACTTTATTGTTGCCTCAGTTACACACAAGCAAACTATTAAAAATATCTTGCCAAGAAAACTAGTACTAACTATGAGACCTCAACAAGAGGAGTATATGTTTGGCCTAAAAAGATATGGATATTTGGGTGTGGGGCATAGTTGTGCAAACATGGCCTACCAACTAGCCTATGTCTTAGGACATAAAAATATCGTTTTCATAGGACAGGATCTAGCATTTGGTAAAGATGGAGCAAGCCATGCAAAAGGTCACGCCTTTGCGCAAGCGGATGAAAATTTATATGTTAAAGCTTATGGCGGAGAGGGAGAGGTTAAAACAACGTATGTTTGGACTCTATTTAAAAACCAGTTTGAAAATGATATCGCCCAATCAAGTCTAGAGAATATAAAATCATATAACTGTACCGAAGGTGGTGCTAGAATAGAAGGCACTATAGAAAAGCCGTTTTTAGAAGTAATGCATGAGCTTTGCAAAGACAAAGAGATTAAAAAACTGCCTGATATAAAAAAAGATAGTGAAACGACGGTAAATAAAAACCTTTTAAAAGCTTATAAAGTCATACTTGCAAAAATAAAAGCTCAAAGTGAAGTCAAACAACAAATAGAAAAAGTCTTTTTGGAGGTAGTGCCTAGTGTAGATAAACTACTTGAACTTAATAAAGAAAATAAAATAGAAAAAAAGCACTTTGATGAGCTTCTTAAAATAACAAAAAAGATAGATAAACTAAAAGATGTAATCGCAAAACGTAATTATCAAAAATATGTAGATAATATATTACAAATTTCAGTCTATTATCAAGAACTTGAGCTTGCAAAAATTTCTGTAGCGCCAAGTGACACAACCATCCAAAAAACCAACAAGCTTCTTATGTGGGTAAATATGCACAAATACTGGATGTTCTCTGCAGCTGGCGGACTAAATGCTGACATCGAAGTTACTAAAAAAGCTTCAAAAGCACTTGTTGCTGAGCTAAAAAAGAGAAAACTAATAACTAAAAACGAGATAGGAAAAGCGAAAGAAAATTTTATACTGAGTATATAAGCTAATTTGTAAGTAGAATTATTTTACTTACAGTCTTTTTATTTGGCTTACTAGTTTTAGTAAGCCTCTATCACAATTATAAATTTATAACACAACCCATTATAAACCACTAGAGCAAAGATAAAATAGATACATTACTATTTATTTTTAGTAGATAAAGCCCCAAAGTTAAACTCTGGGGCGTGGGTTTGCGTATTGTAAAAGCATTAACACTCTTAAGGCTTTGTTACTACGACAAAGCCTCTATCTAAAACCTTAATGAAACTATTGTAGAAGCTTCATTACGTTTTCGAGGAAACTTCACTCAGCTCCTACTATTGTAGTAGCTTCATTACGTTTTGTTGTACGCTGTTTGCTTGACTCATAGCATAAGCACCTGATTGAGCTAGGATGTTATGTTTTGAGAAGTTAGCAGACTCGCTAGCAAAATCAACATCTCTGATTTGAGACTCTGCTGATTTTACGTTAACTTGAGTTACAGTTATGTTATTAACTGTAGCTTGAAGTTGGTTTTGAACTGAACCAAGGTCTGAACGAACTTGATCTAGTGTTTTTTGAGCAGACTCAGCGATACTCATAACAGCCATCGCACCGCGAAGTGTCATAACACCAGCAGATTGAGCTACTGATAAAGCTCCACTCATTCTTTGGAAGCCCATAGCTGTTGCTAGGGTTTTATCTATTTGTCCTCTTATATCTCTTAGAGATACTGATTGTTGAGCACCACCATTAGCAGAGAATGCTAGCGATAGTTTAGCAACGCCACCAGCATTTAGCTTGATATCTCTACCATCAAGACGAACAAGGTTTAGTCTACCTACGAAACCGGTTAAAGATGTACCTTTAGCAGCTGCACCTTTACCGCCAAGACCCTTTGAGATGTCTTTACCAGAAGCTACGATAGCACGGCCATCACGGCTTGTTAATACCATTTTGCCTGTTTCAGCATCAACAGAAGCTTCAACACCAGTTTGATCTTTTACAGAGTTGATAGCATTTACAAGTGCACCGTTTGCATCATTTGCTTTAACTTCTAGATCGCCGATTTTAACGCCGTTGATTGTTAAAGACTGAATTAAACCACCGCCAATAGCAGCACTTGCTTTCCAAGTAACATCAGCTGTAGCTCTAACACCAGTTCTATCAGCAACTTTGTTGATGTTCTCGGCTAGAGCGCCAAGGCCTTTACCGATACCTGTTGAGATAGTAGCGCCTGTAACACCTACGTCGTTTACACCATCAACGTTTAAGAATTTAAGGTTTACTTCACCCATAGCTGTAAGTAGTCTTGAACTCTCAAAACGTGTAAGACCGATCTTATCAGACGTAGTCGCACCAATACTTGCTTTAACAGTTTGGTTTGAATAAGCACCTATTTGGAATTCTTTATTAGAGAATGTTCCGTTTAGTAGTTGCTGACCGTTAAATGAAGTAGTGTTACCGATATTATCAAGCTCTTCCATTAGACGAACGATATCAGCTTGCAATGCTTGGCGTGATTGAGTTGTTTGGCCGTCTTGAGCTGATTGAGTAGCTTTTGTCTTGATAGTATCAAGAATTTTTAGCTGCTCGTCCATAGCTTTATCGGCAACTTGAATGATACCAATAGCATCATTACCGTTTGCAATAGCTTGACCTAAAGCTGAGGCTTGACTTCTTAAGCTATCTGCGATAGATAGACCTGAAGCATCGTCTGCAGCTGTTTGAATCCTAAGACCTGAGCTAAGTTTGTTAAGTGACTTAGATAGGTCAGTGTTGTTGCTAACTGCGTTAGCGTGCGTGTTAAGTGCGTTTACGTTTGTGTTAATACGAAAACTCATTGTAAATCCTTTTAATTTTTTAGTTACGACTTCTTGTCGCACAAAAACTATATCGTGAAATTTTCTAAAAACTTTATAGGCATGAATGAAAAAATTTTTAAAATAATGAAGACGGATTTGATTTTTTTATGCCTTGATACTTTAAAAATTATTTTTGCTACAATTACGCCAAAAAATTCAAAGGCTATATATAAATGAAAAGCTTAATCATCGTGGAATCTCCCGCAAAAGCAAAGACTATCAAAAACTTCCTAGACAAAAGCTACAACGTCATCGCCTCAAAAGGTCACATCAGAGACCTGCCAAAAACAAGCTTTGGCATCAAGATAGAGGATGATAAATTTACCCCAGAGTACCGCATCAGCAGTGATCACTCCGCTATTGTAAAAGAGATAAAAGAACTCGCCAAAGCTGCAGATGAAATTTATCTCGCGACCGATGAGGATAGAGAGGGTGAGGCGATCGCGTTTCATATCGCAAATGCTATCGGCAAAGAGCCAACCAGTCTGCCTCGCATTGTCTTTCACGAGATCACCAAAAGCGCCATACAAAACGCTCTAAAAAGCCCAAGACACGTCGATATGAACAGCGTCAATGCCCAGCAAACAAGGCGCTTACTTGACCGTATCGTTGGCTACAAGCTAAGCCCGCTTTTAAATTTAAAGATACAAAAAGGCTTAAGCGCTGGACGTGTGCAAAGTGCGGCGCTAAAAATAATAGTAGATCGCGAGCGTGAAATTCAGGCATTTAAGCCAGTTGAATACTACACTATCGACACCGTTTTTAAAAAAGATCTAGACGCTGAGCTAGTTAAATTTGAAAACCAAAAGATCGAGAAGCTAACCATCCAAAATCCAGACCGCGCAAAATATATCATTGAAAATTTACAAAATGAGAAATTTAGCGTCCGTGAGATCGAGAGCAAGGATAGAAAGATCCAGCCAAGCCCGCCATTTATGACCTCAACGCTTCAGCAAAGTGCGAGCAACCGCCTTGGCTTTAGCCCTAAAAAGACGATGATGATCGCACAAAGCCTCTATGAGGGCGTGCAAACAAACGAAGGCTTCATGGGTGCGATCACCTACATGAGAACGGATAGCTTAAATTTAGCCAAAGAGGCCGTCGCAGCCGCTAGAGAGCATATCCTTCAAAACTACGGCAAAGAGTATCTGCCAGCCAAAGCGATAAGCTACACGACAAGCTCAAAAGGCGCGCAAGAAGCCCACGAGGCGATCCGCCCTACAAATTTAAACTTCACACCACAAATAGCGGCTAAATTTTTAGAAAAAGACGCGCTCAAACTCTACACACTCATCTACAATAGATTTTTAGCCTGCCAAATGAGCGCATGTGTGAGCCAAACGCAAAACGTCTATGTTGCAAGCGAAAAAGGCGAGTTTAAGATAAGCGGTAGAAAAGTGCTATTTGACGGCTTTTATAAGGTTTATGGCGAACTTGATAAAGATAAAATTTTGCCAAATTTAAAAAAAGGCGACGAGATGAGCTTGCAAAGCATAAAAAGCACGCAAAATTTCACCGAGCCACCAGCCAGGTACTCAGAAGCTGGACTTGTTAAAAAGTTAGAGAGTCTAGGCATCGGCCGCCCAAGTACCTACGCACCGACTATCACACTGCTAACTTCAAGAGACTACGTGAGGGTCGAGAAAAAGCAGCTCATACCAAACGAGATCGCATTTAGCATGATAGGCGTTTTGGAGGAGCACTTTAGCAACATTGTCGATAGTGAATTTACTTCACATCTTGAAGAAAAGCTCGATGAGATCGCACTTGACAAGGCTGATTGGCAAAAGGTGCTAAGCGACTTTTACTATCCATTTATGGGAAAAATTAGCGCTGGCAAAACTGGTATAAAAAGTCTAAAAACAGCCACTCCGATCGGCGAGAAGTGCCCAGAGTGCGGAAGCGAGCTAGTGCTTAGAAAAGGCAGATACGGTGAATTTATAGCTTGCTCAAATTTCCCAAAATGTAAATACTCAAGAAACGTCGCAAAAGATAATGAAAAGAGCGCAGGAACTGGCACTGCAACGGCAGCTAAGCCGAAACGCGATCTTAAAAAGCTTGACGTGCCATGTCCAAAATGTGGCGGCGAGATCGTCGAGAGATTTAGCAGGCGCGGTAAATTTTATGGATGTGCCAACTATCCAAAATGCGACTTCGTCTCAAACTACGAGCCAGTTGAGCAAAAATGCAACGAATGTGGCGGCGATATGATCAAAAAAGAGCTTAAAAAAGGCACATTTATAGAGTGCACAAAATGTAAGAAAAAGACGCTTATTTCTGAAAACTAAAAATTTCTAGCCAAATTTGAGCCCCTTGAGCCTAAATTTGGCTTTTATAAATTTGGGCTTCAAATACCTGATACCACCGCTAAGCTTAGACAGCATAAAGGGCAAAAACCTCGTCATCAACTACACTTAGTCAGATGGTAGCTTCACATCGTAGCACCCACTTTTTGGACTTTTTGATGAGCTTAGCGCTTTGTCAAATTTAAAAACTGGTCTTTTAAAAGAGAGAGCGGAAATTTACAATAGAAAGTAATGTCATAAAATTTAAATTTTTCGCATAGCTTTTAATAAATTTATATCTTGGAGAAATTTTAAAATTTATAGATATACGAACGCATGCAGTGCAAAATCGCTATCACATGCACTTCTAACGTGCAAAGAGCTTAGATGATTAAAGGGGATAAGGGGACGGCTCTTGGCTTCGCTAGCTCGCAGCTGCAAACAGACCGTAACTCAAGCCCCTTTGCCCCCCCCTTTTTTTTGAATAAAAATAAATTTATACATTTCATCAAACTATTTTTGCAAATTCATAAATCATCCTACTTAAATTTTAAACCTACCAAAGCTATAATACGCCCCAAAAAGGATGAAAAATGAAAACAATTATGCTCTGTGCGATATGCTCAGTCACTCAAGGAAACTGCGCCGAGGACTGCGCTTATTGCACGCAAAGTGCCAAAGCTGGCGCTGATATCACGAAATTTAAAGAAAAAAGCGTGCAGCAGGTGGTGGACGAAGCCAAAATGGCTTATAAAAACCACGCTCTTGGCTTTTGTTTAGTCACAAGTGGTGCTAGGCTGAATGACAAAAAGACCGACTACATCGTCTCTTTAGCAAAGGTAGTGCATAAAGAAGTACCAAATTTGATGCTCATCGCATGTAACGGTATGGCAACTTACGAGCAGCTTAGCGAGCTTAAAAAGGCTGGCGTTTTTAGTTACAACCACAACCTTGAAACAAGCCGAGAATTTTTCCCAAAAATTTGTAAAACTCACACTTGGGACGAGAGATATCAGACAAATTTAGATGCAAAAAGAGCTGGGCTCATGCTTTGTACTGGTGGTATTTACGGCGTTGGCGAGAGCGAGGCTGATAGGGTGAGCCTTAGAGCTAGTTTAAAAGAGCTTGAGCCATTTTCGTCACCGATAAATTTTTTCATTAAAAATGAAGCTCTAAGTCTAGATCTGCCTCCTCTTAGTGCGGATAAGGCCCTAAAAATAGTGCGCGACACCAAAAGTGCCCTACCAGAAACTAGAGTCATGATAGCTGGCGGCAGAGAGAAAATTTTAGGCGATAGACAATACGAGATCTTTGAAAATGGCGCCGATGCGATCGTCATTGGCGACTATCTCACCGCAAAAGGCGAGAAAGCTAGCAAGGATATCGAGGAGCTTACAAAGCGCGGTTTTAGCTTCGCTAGTATCTGTCACTAATGCTTGTAAATTTACTTTTCGCAGGGCTTGGAGGCTTTATCGGAGCTGGATGCAGGTTCTTAGCTGGTGAGCTGCTAAAATTTAGCCACTTTCCGCTAGCTACGCTTGGCGTAAATGTGCTTGGCAGCTTCATTATCGGCGTATTATTTTGTCTAAATTTAAGCCAAAGCGCAAGAGTATTTTTGGTCGTTGGCATACTTGGCGGCTTTACCACATTTTCAAGCTTTAGCCTTGATAGCGTGAAATTTTTACTAGAAGGCGAGCTGGTAAAAGGCTTTTTAAATATCTTTTTAAACCTTGTTTTTTGCCTACTTGCAAGCTATTTTGGCATTTTGCTTGGCAAGAGTTTATGAGAGTTTGCAAATTTAATAGAGCTTAAATTTTGCTAGATTTTCTTAATCGCATGCAGTGCTTTAGCACCATTGCATGCACTTTGAACGTGCGAGGGGATTGGGGGATTTAAAAAGGGGGATAAGGGGACGGCTTCGTAACTCGAGTCCCCTTGTCTCCCTTTTGAATAAAAGAACCTAAAAACAAAAAAGTCTGTATTTTTAAAAATAGAATTTTACTATTGCGAAAATTTTAAAATTCTATTCACTCGCAAGAATTGACTACTGATTTTAGGTCTCGCAAAGCTTGCCACTAAAATCAGAGCCGAAATTACTCGTTCATGAAATTTTAAAATTTACTTGACGCTTATCTAACTTGATAAATAAAAATTTGTCGTAGTTTTTAATCGCATGCAGTGCAAAACATGCCACATCCACCTTTTTACCTAGCTTCTACCTTTGGCATCTGAAGCATAAAATTTCTAGCTTCACTTAAAAGTACAGGCTTAAGCCCATCTACCAGAGTTTTTGGATCATAAATTCTCTCATATGAAAGTATTAAGACTCCATCTTTTTTAAGTAAAAAGTGGATTATTTCTATATTTTTACTGCTAGTTTTATCTTTTATGAGAGCTAAAATTTGATCATTCTCTTCGCTATAAAGCACTTCTTTAGCCTCTTTTATCTTCTTTTTTAGCTCAACAAGCATACTTTCACTTTTTATATTTTTGTCAAATTTCACTCTAAAGCTTACAAAATGCTCATCAAAATTTTCATTTTTTAAAAAGTAAAAGCTCTCATCTTTGGCTGTATTTTTCTTATAAAAAACGCTTCCATCAAATTTAAAACTTTGAACCAAACTTAGCTCGTCTGCAAAGCCAAAAATTCCAAAAAACATCAAGGCAAAAAATAGAAATTTACGCATAAATTTGCACTCCAAATTTTTAAAAATTTGTCGCCATTTTGCCCAAAAGTCGCTTAGCTTAATCAAAAAATAACAAAGCTTTTTATACAATCAAACATTTTTAATTTAAGGATCTTTTTGCAGTTACATCAAGCTAGCGAGCTTAGTATTCTTGTCGTTTTGGCATTTATCGTCTTTGCTTCGCCTTATATTTCTAAAATTTTACGCATTCCTGTCGCTCCTGCTGAGATAATACTTGGAGCACTGGCTAGCTACATCGGGCTTGTCGGCGAGAATGAGATGTTTAAGCTAATTAGCGAAGTTGGCTTTTTCTTTTTGATGTTTCTAGCTGGCATGGAGATCGATCTTAGAATGCTTATAAACATTGACCGCAAAATTTTACGTCTGGGGCTTATCTATCTTGCCCTCATCTACTCGCTAGCAACTGCACTTACGTTTAGTTTTGATCTTAGTTTGCTCTATATTATCATTATCCCAATAATGGCCGTTGGTATGATATTTACGCTATTTAAAGAGTATGGCAGAGATGTGAAATGGCTAAATTTAAGCATGCTTATTGCAACTATTGGTGAGCTTATAAGCATTACGCTTTTGACATTTATAGCAGCCTATTTGCAGTTTGGAGCTAGTATAAATTTATGGCTAACGATTGGCTATTTGATCTTATTTTTAGCTATCAGTGTGCTTAGCTTTAAAATTTTAGATGTGCTTTTTTGGTGGTATCCTGGGCTTAAAGTGATCCTTATGCCACACTACGATAAGGATGAAAAAGATATTAGGCTAAGCATTGCGGTATTTTTTTCGATGATTGCACTCATGCTTTATTTGAATTTAGAAGTTGCCTTTGGCGCGTTTATCGCAGGTATGTTTATAGCTACATTTTTTGATCATAAAAAAGACTTGCCACACAAGCTTTCAAGCTTTGGATTTGGATTTTTGGTACCGATATTTTTTATACACATAGGCTCAACCTTTAAACTCTCAAGCCTAAGCTCAAATGAAGTGATAAAAGATGCTATTTTTATATTTTGTGCGATGCTTACCACAAGGCTTTTTTCAAGTGTGTTATTTGTAGGAAAATTAGGATTTAAGGGGATATTTTTGTTTTCTCTCTCACAATCCATGCCGCTAACACTTCTAGTAGCAGTTGCTACTATCGCACACAGATCAGGTGAGATAAGTGATTATTCTTACTCATCTTTTATCCTAGCAAGCCTAGCTCAAGCTATAATAGGGACAATAATTATAAAATTTCTAATGCAATCAAGAAGTAAGGAGTAAAAATGCCATCAAATACAGCTACGCTAACTGATAACAGAACCGGCAAGAGTTACGAGTTTCCTATACTAAAAGGCACTATGGGACCTGACGTGATAGACATCTCGACATTTTTTAGTGATACTGGAATGTTTACTTTTGACAGAGGTTATACTTCAACTGCGATGTGTCGCTCAGCGATAACTTATATAGACGGCTTAAAAGGCGAACTAATGTATAGAGGTTATGATATCGCGTATTTGGCCGAAAATAAGACATTTTTAGACGTGGCATATTTACTCTTAAACAAAGAGATTCCAACAAATGATCAGTATATAAATTTTAAAACCGAGCTTAAAAAAAGAAGCTTTATACATGAAGGCATGATGAAGCTATTTGACGCATTTCCAGATAAGGCGCACCCTATGGCGATATTGCAAGCAGCAGTCTCAGCCCTAAGTGCCTTTTACTCAGATCACCTAAATATGGATAAACCTGAAGAGTATCACGAGATGGCTATGCGTATAATCGCTAAAATTCCAACGATCGCGGCCTTTAGTTACCGCTACTCACGCGGACTTCCTATCATCTATCCAAATTTAGATCGTGGCTTTACTGAAAATTTCCTCTACATGATGAGGGGCTATCCATATGAGCATGTCGATCTTAAGCCTATCGAGATCAAGGCACTTGACACGGTCTTTATGCTGCACGCAGATCACGAGCAAAATGCTTCAACAACGACTGTTAGAACCGTTGGCTCAACGCACGCTCACCCATACGCATGTATAAGTGCGGGCATCGGCGCACTTTGGGGCTGGGCTCACGGCGGGGCAAACGAGGGAGTTATACGTCAGCTTGAAGAGATAGGCTCTGTAGCAAATGTCGATAGATACATCGCTAGAGCAAAGGATAAAAATGATCCATTTAGGCTAATGGGCTTTGGCCACAGGGTCTATAAAAATTTTGATCCTCGCGCAAAAGTGCTCAAAAAAATGAGAGATCAACTCATGGACGAGATAGGCATCAACTCAGAGCTTATTAAAATCGCAAACCGCATAGAAGAGATCGCGCTAAATGATGACTATTTTGTGAGTAGAAATTTATATCCAAATGTTGATTTTCACTCAGGGCTCATCCTAAAGGCGCTTGGCATACCAAATAATATGTTTGCCGTCATCTTCGTCATCGGCAGGACTCCAGGCTGGATCAGTCAGTGGATCGAGCTAAAAGAGCAAGACACGATAAAGATAGTCCGCCCAAGACAGCTTTATGTTGGAGAGACAAACAGAACACCAAAATGAGTGAGCTTCTAAATTTAGCTAAAAAAGCAGCCGTTAATGCTGGAGCGCAAATAATGAAATTTTACTCTGCAGATAATACGGCTCTTAAAGTCTGCCTAAAAGATGACAGCTCGCCACTAACTAGCGCTGATCTAGCTGCAAATGAAGCGATAATAAAAATTCTAAGCAAAAGTGGGATAAAAATTTGCTCTGAAGAGAGTATCTTGCAAGAAAGCGATAAAGACGAGTTTTGGCTCGTAGATCCTCTTGATGGCACGAAAGAATTTCTAGCTAGAAATGGCGAATTTTGCGTTTGCATAGCGCTTATAAAGAAAGCTAGACCGATGCTTGGCGTGATATTTATCCCAGTTAGTAAAGAGCTTTTTTACGTTGATGAAAATGGCGCTTTTAAAGAAATTTTAGATGACAATGATGAAATCATAAAGAGAGTTGATTTAAATAAAAAAGATAAAAATTTAGACAATCTAATCTTTTCAAGTAGAAGAGGCGATGCCAAAGAGATAGAATTTATAGGACAGAGCTTAAATTTTGAGCAAAGGTGCATCGGCTCAGCCATAAAATTTTGCCGTTTGGTTGAATTTGGCGGAGCTTATTTGAGATTTGCCCCAAGCTACCTTTGGGACAATGCTGCAGGAGATGCGCTCGTAAATTTTTGTGGCGGAAAAGTATTTGACGCTAATAGCGGCAAAGAGATGAGCTACAAGCTTGCTAATTTAAAAAGTCCATTTTTCATAGCTCTCTCAAAAAACACACTAAATCTAAAAGATAAAATCACACAGCTATATAAGCAAAGTAAAATTTAAACCTTAAATTTCTTCTAGCAGATAAAGCATACTAGCTATTTTTGCTGTGCCTAGCACGTAGCTCATTATGTTTGCTGCGACTTTATCTTTTTTAAGCACTTTGCCATTTATGTCAAATATATCTTCGTTGTTCTCTTTAATAAATTTCAAAGCTTTTGCTGCGACATCTTCTAAGCTATTTTTACCATCAAGCAATAAAAGTATGTAATAATCGATATTGTTAAGCTTCCTTGAGATGCTAAATTTATTAGCAAAAACAATATCGGCATTATTTTTACGATTTAAAAAATATCTTACATAATTTATTAAATTTTGACTAAGCCTTGAATAGCCGGGCCTATACTCGATATTTTTTTGCTCATCTTTTAAGATCATTGCATCAGACGAGTTTGTTAAAATTCTTACAAAGGCGCTATAAACCATAAGCTTATCTTCTGGCAAAATTTCTAAAATCTGAGAAAGGTTTATGCTGGCTGGATACATCTTATAAAAGACCTCACAAAGCCATGATATGTCTTGTGGCATAGCGCCATAACTATCTTGCCACTCATTATCTTTCTTTATAAAATCTGCCACAACGTGAATTTTATTGATATCGCTTGGGCCTATTTGTTTATTGGCTATGCTCTCATAAGTCTTGCTATGGACTATTAGGCTTTGTCTAAATACTTTGTTGCTAATCATATCCATGAATTGCTCTAGATCGATTCTGTCCTTAAACTTATTATTTTTGTATTCATCTACTATGGCTGTGCCAACATCTGGGGTAAAAATATCATCAAGCGTATACTCACAAAGATAAGTAAGCTCATTTTTGGCAAGCATGGCATTAAAATCTTTAAAATAAAATGGATCATTTGTATATTCTAAAAACTCATGAGCTATGTAAAAATCATCTTTTGAGAGCACATGTTCTGTTATGAAAAGAAGCATCTTAAGGGGTATTTTTCCCTCATAAATTTCTTCATTTCTTGTTAGCAAATATTCTTTATAGACTAAAAGTGCTTCTTTGGCTGCTTTTAACCTCTCTTGCATGCTCTCTTTATCTTTTGCGGCAAGTAGCATTATATCCCTTACGATATCTTTTACTTTCCAGCCAGGATAAACATTATAAGAGATAAATGCCACGCCATTTGCACTTAAATTCTCTCTTACGACTTTTAATATAGCTTCTTTTACAAAGTCAGGCACCCAGCTAAAAACACCATGAGCAATGATATAGTCAAATTTCTCATCACTTTTAAATTCGCAAATATCGCCGTGTATAAGCTCTAAATTTGTAAGCCCCATTTCTTTAACGATCTCTTGTCCGCGCCTTATCTGCTCGCCACTAAGATCTATGCCAACTACTTTTGCATTTTTGTTGTTTACTGCAAATGGGATCAAATTTCCACCGAAGCTACATCCTATCTCTAAAACTCTTGCATTTTCGCATGGCGGTGGAGTTATGCCAAGAAGTGTCGCACAAGCTTCAAGCCTATATGGCGACGATTGGGCAAAAGCTATTGATTTATAAGTTAGCTCATCATAAGACTTCTCAATTTTGCTATTTTGGCTCATTTTAGCTCCTAGTAGTCTTTTTCTTTGATTTTTTCTAGCATATTTTTAGCATCATTCTCAGGATCATCCACTATATATGCGCGCCTTATCTTGCCATCTTTTATGATGAGTGTTTGTCTAAAGTAAAATTTATGTCCATTTGATGCAGAAAAAACCGGAAGCTCAAGCGCCCTTTCAAGCATAAACTCACTATCGTTTAGAAACATGACTCCAGCCGAAGTCTCTTCTTGAAATTTCTTTTGAGCTGCGATATCTTGTGAGCTAATGGCAACTACCATAAAACCAAGATCGTTAAAACCTTTTAAAAATTTCTTGTAGTTTATCGCTTGTTTGGTGCAGCCCTTCATGCCCGCAGTATTTTGTAATTGCTCGCTTAAAAGACCAAAGTCCTCGCCTATCTTTGGATAGATGAAAATAACGCAGTCGTGTGTCCTTGCAAAGGCGGAAAAATCAAATTCCTTACCATCTAAGGTATTTAAATATATACTTGTAGGCACTTTTATCATACTTCATCCTTTAAAATTTTTACTATTATATCTTTATAAGCTTTGTCTTAAGCTTTTTTAGAATTTAAAAGATAAACTACGAAAAGGACAAAAAAGCTAATTATTAGCATCAAAAGTGCATAGATATGAGCCTTGGTGTAATCAAGCATTTCAACCGCTTCAAATATCGCAATGCTCGCAACCTTACTCTCTCCAGCTACGCTACCACCTATCATTAAAACAACACCAAACTCACCCATGGTGTGAGCAAAGCTAACGACAGTAGATGTTAATAAATTTGATCTGATACTTGGCAAAATCACCCTAAAAATAGTCGTGAGCTTATTTTTACCAAGGCTATAACTTGCTTCAAAAAGGCTCTTTTTTAGGCTATTTAGCCCAGCATAAATCGGCCCAAACATAAATGGCAATGAATAGATACAACTTGCCACAACAAGACCTGTGAAGTTAAAAACAAGCCTAACTCCAAAAATTTCTTCAATAAATTTACCAAAGGCCGAATAAGGCGAAAGAAAAATGAGCAGATAAAAGCCAAGAACACTTGGTGGCAAGACCAAGGGTAGTGAGATTACCGACTCTAAAAACGACTTGCCAAAAAATTTCTTTTGAGACATAAAATAGGCAAGTGCGATGCAGACAAAAAATAAAATAAAAGTTGTTATAAAAGATAATTTTAGTGATAGCCAAAATGGCTCGTAATCGATACTTTTTAACTCGTCTATCATGCTTTTTCCAAATTTACGCTAAATGCTTTTGTGCTAACTACTACCATATCGCCTGCTTTTAGATTTATTGCTTCGCTGCTACTTAGCACCACTTCACAAATTTGGCGGTTTATTAACACATTTGCTACGAAGATCGTATCACGTTTTTTTATCTCTAAAATTTTAGCATTAAAGGCAAATTTCTGCGATCCTGCACTCTTTAAAAATATCTCACTTGCACTACCTGATCTTGAAATTTTGCCGTTTTCAAGAACAAAGACTTTATTGCAAAGCTTATAAATTTCAGCGATATCATGGCTTACTAAAATAATGCTCATCTTAAACTCATCATGAAGTGCTAGTAAATAGTCTTGAAGTTTCTCACGCATGGCATTATCAAGCGCACTTAACGGCTCATCAAGTAGTAAAATTTCAGGCTTTCTCATAACCGCACGAGCCAAAGCAACACGTTGCTTTTGACCGCCAGAAAGAGTGCTAATTTTTGCATTTTTTAGGCTGGTTAGACCGCAGATATCAAGAAGTTTATTTGCTAGAGCTAGATCGTTTTTTGCAAAGAGTAAATTTTTAAAGACATTCATATTTTCAAAAAGTGCGTAGTCTTGAAATAAAAAGCCGATATTTCGCTTTTGTGGAGCCAAATTTGTCTTTTCATCAAAGAAGATTTTATCCCCAACTCTTATAAAGCCACTTTGTGGTGCTTCAAAGCCAGCGATCAAGCGTAAAATGGTGGTCTTTCCGCCACCGCTTGCTCCATAAAGTGCGACAAAATCACCACTTTCAAAGCTAAGGTCGGCCTCAAGTAAAAATTTTCCGCCACCGCCATTTAGCTCTTTTTTACAAGAAATTTCTATCATTTTTGTGTACTTATGTGAATGCTTGTAGATTTTATATAGGCAAAGACTTCATCGTTTTCACCTACGTTCATGGTTTTTAATGCGTGATTTGAGATAATAGCTTCGAAGTAAATTCCGCCACACTTTAAGCTAATAACACTTAAAATTTCACCAAAATTTATAGCTTCAATCACGCACTTTAGCTCGTTTTCAAGCGAGTTATTGCTTAGTTTGTCTTTTGCCAAGATAACATCGGAGCTTTTAAAACCTAAGTCGACCTCATCATCTAAGGCAAATTTGCTAGCCTCATTCAAGACTAGCATAAATAAATTCGCCTCTAAATTTAGACCCTTTAGCTCAAATAAGCTAACGTCATCTTTAGTTAAAATTCCAACGATCTTTGCTCTTATCATTTAGCTGGAACGTTATAGCCAAATTTCTTGAAAATTTCTCTTGATTTATCACCTAAGATAAACTCATAAAATGCTTTTGCATCATCATTTTTTTCAGCATGTTTTAGAAGAACTATGCCTTGATCTATCGGAGTGTATAGCTCTTGTGGAACAAAGATGTAATTAACGCCCTCTTTGTATTTTGCCATTTTCTCATCAAAAAGTGCGCTAGCTGCGATAAAACCTACATCAGAAGCACTTAATGCTTGAGATAGAGTTTCAGAAATTTTTTGAGCATAGACGATATTTTTTTCTACTTCGTCATAAAGCTTTGCGTTTTTAAGAGCCTCTATACTAGCTTTGCCGTATGGTGCAGTTTGTGGATTTGCGATAGAGATCGCTTTTAAGCCACGAACAACTTCGATACCTTTTTTGAAATCAACATTTCTAATAGAAAAAATAGCAACAGCGCCTTGTGCATAAACTTTTGGAGCAGCTACTGCAAATCCTGTGTCATAAGCTTTTTGAGCAAAGCCCATATCAGCAGCCATGAATATATCAGCTGGAGCTGAGTTTTGGATCTGAGTAACAAGACCGCCGCTTGCGCCAAGAGTTAGGTTGATTTTAGCATCTGGATGAAGCTTGTTAAACTCTTTTATAAGCTCTGGAAATGCGTATGTTGTGTTTGCTGCAGCATATACATTTACTTCAGCACCAAATGCGTTTATGGCAAGCAAAGCCGCCACACATAAAAATTTAAAAACTTTTCTCATTTATACTCCTATAATGATTTGAGATGATTTTACTATTGCTAAAAGTGTATCGCCAACACCTATTTTCATCTGGATAGCACTATCTTTTGTGATGATAGCAGTTAAAGTCTGTTCATCACTTAGTTTTAAAGTGATTTCAGCATTTACAGCACCTATCTTTGCTTCAATCACCTCGCCTTTTAATTGATTTTTTGTGCTTATTTTTATATCTAGATCTTTAGCCAAAATAACAGCTGGAGCTTTAAAAATATAAATAACTTTTTGTCCAACTTTTAGTCCTAAATTTTTCTCACTTTCAACCGTGATGTTTGACTCAAGCGTGCAGCCATTACTTAGTTTTGCAATTATTTGAGAATTTACCGCACCGCGGTTTATGCCAATAATCTCACATGAGAGCTGATTTCTGGCACTTAAGTTCATATTCATTCTTTGAAGATTTATAATATCTATATCCTCAAAATCTACTTTTTGACAAATTTTTTGCAAAAAATCCTTTTGAGTCTCAAGAATGGCATCATAAATTTTTATCAGTTTATTGGCATACTCGCTTAGTTCAGAGCCACTATTTTTTTTATTTCCATCAGCTCTAATAATAAGCGGCTTGCTACTTTTGTTATTTATCGTATCAAGGCAGTCCCAAGCATTTTTATATGATATGCCAACCAATTCTGCTGCTTTTGTGATACTTTTTGTCTCTTTTATGGCCTTTAATAATGTAATATGTTTAGCTAAAACCTGTGTATCTTCGCCTAAAAATAGTTCTAAATTTATATCTGCTTTCAAAATTTTTACCTTTACTATATTGGAGAATAATTTGTGAAGTATATCTAATTATATTAATCCTTAAGCTTAAAGATTTAAGCCAATTTATAAATTTCTCTTAATTTCTTGTAAAGTTTTTAAAAGATAAAATCAAGCTACATTTTATAAATAAAAATAAGGCTTAGTATGAAATTTTTGCTTTCTATCTTTTTTAGTTTGCTTTTAGCCTGTGCTAATACGGACATAAATACGAATAGTGAAAGCGACGAATTTGATGTTGAATTTGAAGCAAGAAAAGATGTTTTTGACCCGCTTAGTGGTTACAATAGAATGATGACACATGCAAATGACTTTATCTATGTAAATATGCTAACTCCAGTGGCAAAAGGCTATGCATACGTTGTGCCAAAAACAGCTAGAACAATGGTTTCAAATTTCTTTGATAATCTGCTTTTCCCAGTTCGCTTTGTAAACAATCTACTTCAGTTTAAATTTCAAAATGCTGGCGAAGAGACATTGAGATTTTTAGCAAATACGATAATAGGTTTTGGCGGACTAACAGACGGAGCAAAATACTACAATCTCAAAGCTCACGATGAAGATTTTGGACAAACGCTTGGATATTGGGGGCTTGGCAGCGGTTTTCATATCGTTTGGCCACTTATTGGACCATCAAATTTAAGAGATACTGGTGGTATGGTCGGAGACTATTTTGCTGATCCTATTAGCTACGTTGATCCTATACTTTTATCAACTGGCATTAAGTCATATAGAGCGTTTAATAGCTTTTCGCAAGATCCAACTGCTTATGAAAAACTAAGAAAAGATGCTATTGATCTTTATCCATTTTTACGCGATGCTTACGAGCAAAGACGCGACAAGCTTATCAAGGAGTAAATATGAAAATTTTAAAAATTCTAACTATGATTTTACTTTTTACAACTAGCCTTTTTGCTATTTCAAAAGAGCAGATCAAGCCTGAAGTAGAGATGAAAACAACAAAGGTTATTGAAATTTTAAAAGATACAAATTTAGACAATAATGCAAAGACAAAAGAAATTTTTGCTCTTCTTGATCCATTTTTTGACTATAAACAAATGGCAAAGATTAGCCTTGGCAAACGCTACAACAGCTTAAGTAGCGACGAGCAAGCTAAATTTGACGCAGCATTTGAGCAAAAACTAAAAAGCTCATACATAGATAAACTTTTAGGCTACAAAGACCAACAGATCCACATCACTGGCGAGAGCGAACCTCAAAAAAATAGATACTGGCTAACATCTGAGCTTATAAATGATGGCAAGAGCTACGAATTTGTCTATAAATTTTATGACGCTAAAGAGCGTGGATGGCTCATTTACGATCTTGATATCGTTGGTGTAAGCATCATTCAAACTTATAGAAGTCAGTTTGGCGATGTGCTAAATAACGCTGATTTCAATACTCTTTTACAAAAGCTAAACGAAGCTGTTTTGCCTGATCAAAATAAAACTAACCCTTAATGCGACAAATTTTTAAATTTATCATTGCCAAAAACAAGCTTATTATTGCTCTAATTTTAGCTTTAAGCGTAGTTTTTGGCTATCTTAGCACCAAGCTTAGCGTTGATGCGTCAGCTGAAACGCTACTGCTTGAGCATGATCCTGACTTAAAAGCTTATAGAGAGATAGCCAAACGCTACGATGCACCTGGATTTTTAGTGGTTGCTTTTACTCCAAAAGATGATCTTTTTTCACCTAAAAATTTAGAACTTATCAAAAATTTAGGCGATGAACTAGCTAAAAATGATATGGTAAATAGCGTCATCTCTATAATAAATATTCCGCTTTTAAATAGTGTAAAAGGCGGGATTACTGGTATCTTAGATCATACTCCAACGCTGCAAGATAAAGATATAAATATTTCAAAAGCAAAGCTTGAGTTTGCCAAAAGCCCGATTTACAGCGGAAATTTGATAAGCAAAGATCTAAAAACTACAGCGATTGCTCTAAATTTAAAACAAGATGAGAAATTTAATGAGCTTGTAAATGAAAGAAATTTGCTTAGCCAAAAAGAGTCAAACGGTACGATCACACAAGCTGAGCGACTTAAGCTAGAGGCTCTTGCCTATGAGTTTAAAGCCTACCGAGATGAGCTTAGAAAGAGCGATCACGAAAACCTTGAGGCCATAAAAGCAACCATAGCTAAATTTAACGCAAATGACGAGCTGTTTTTAGGTGGTGCAAATATGATCGCTGATGATATGATAGGCTTTATAAAGAGCGATCTTTTGGTCTATGGCTTAAGCGTACTTGCTCTTCTTAGCTTTAGTTTGTGGCTATTTTTCAGGCAGGTTAGATGGATAGTTTTGCCGATGTTTATATGTGCCGTAAGTGCCATTTTTACGACCGGAATTTTTGGTATATTTGACTGGGAAGTGACGGTCATTAGCTCAAACTACATCGCACTTCAGCTCATCATTACTATTTCAACAGTCATCCATCTAGTCGTTAGCTATAGAGAATTTTTCACAAAGCATCCAAAATATAGCCAAAATCAGCTAATTTATCTAACGCTTCGTGATAAATTCTCTCCATCTTTTTGGGCGATATTTACCACGGTTATTGGCTTTAGCTCGCTTATGAGTGCTGACATAAAGCCAGTTATCATGCTTGGCATTATGATGAGCACTGGCATTAGCGTTTCGCTTGTACTTGCGTTTTTGCTATTTGGCGCGATAAATGTAAATTTAGAAAAATTAGCTCCCATTAGAACCTTTGAAAATAGCTTTAAATTTACAAAATACTGCGCAAATTTAGCCTTAAACTCAAGAAAGATTATCTACGCAGTTTGCGCTCTAGTTGTCTGTTTTGGCGTTTATGGTATCAGCAAGATAAAGGTTGAAAATAGCTTCATTGGCTACTTTAAAGAAAGCACAGAAATTCGCCAAGGAATGCAAGTTATTGATACCAAACTTGGCGGCACGATACCAGTTGATGTGATAGTGAAATTTAAAGAGCAAAAACAAGATAAAAATACCGAGCAAGATGAGTTTGAAAATGAGTTTGAAAGTAATGCCAAGGATGCGAAATACTGGTTTAATAGCTATCACACAAGGGTTGCTGAGAAGATTCACGACTATATAAAAGAGCAAAAATTTGTCGGACATGTAAGCTCGCTAGCAACCCTTATAAAAGCCATAAAAGAGCTAAATAACGGTGCGAGTGATGATTTTTTATTAGCTGCAATGTATGAGAAATTGCCACAAAACTATAAAAATATCTTATTAAGCCCTTATGTGAGCGTTGAAAATGACGAGCTTAGATTTAGCATAAGGATCGTCGATAGCGACTCTGAGCTTAGACGAAATTTATTTCTAAAAGAGCTTAGAGAAGGGCTAGCACAGCTTACTAAAAATGACAATGTAAGCATAGAAGTGGCCGGCATGATGGTGCTTTATAACAATATGCTTCAAAATTTACTTAGCTCGCAAGTTGATACCTTTGGGCTAACTGTTGCTATACTTTTTGTCATATTTTGCTTTATTTTTAGAAGCATAAAGCTAGCAACCATTGCGATTGTTTCAAATTTAATCCCACTTTGCACACTCTTTGGTGTGATGGGATTTTTTGGCATTCCGCTTGATGTAATGAGTATCACGATCGCAGCCATTAGTATAGGTATCGGCGTTGATGATATCATTCACTATATCCACCGCTTTAAAGAAGAAATGCTTACAAAAAGCGTTTTTGAGAGTATTAAAGCTGCTCACGCAAGCATCGGATATGCGATGTATTACACATCGTTCACTATTTTTCTTGGCTTTAGCGTGATGATAACTAGTAACTTTATCCCAACTATATATTTTGGCTTACTAACCGATCTTGTTATGGTATTTATGCTTCTTGGTGCGCTAATCATCTTGCCAAGCCTAATAGCAAGCTTTGTAAAAAAGCGCGATATTTAAGCTAAATTTATTTGATAACTTTAATAAATGAGTATACATCGGCCACGCCGTCAATGTGCTTAGCGTACCAAATAGCATGTTTTTCTTGCTCAATGCTATCAACTACGCCGCTAAATACGACATCGCAGCCAACTATGCTAACACGCACATTTGTGCCCTCAACTATACTATCTTTAAAAAGATTTTGCTTTAAGTTTGCGAGAATTTTTAGACTATCGCATGGATATTCTGGCTTTTTGATACGAAGATAGGTATAAATTTTTCGCACGCCATCTGTACTTTTGGCTAGTTCTACTAGCTTATCTTCAAGCTCTTTACTATCAACAAGCCCGATCAGATAAGCATCGCCGTAAAAACACTCGATCTCAATATCTATATTGCTAAGCCCTTTTGAAAATAAAATTTTGCTTTGTAGCTTACTTTGTATAAATTTATCTCTTGTGATCGAGTAAATACCACGTTTATCGCGTGAAATAGAGTACGCATCATAGACATTTAGCGGTGCAGTTGCTGGAGAAAGAACCGAAGAGCAAGAGCAAAAAAATAGAGCCAAAAATGCAAAAACGCTAAATTTTAAAATCAGAAATCCTTTTGTAATTTCAAAAAGTTTATAGAAAATGGGCTAAAATTTATCTAAATCTGCTAAAATAACGCGCACGGAGGATAAAGTAATCTGGTGATGCTCACGGGCTTCAAACCCGATGACTGGGCGGTTGACCGTCTGGTGGGGAGTTCGATTCTCTCATCCTCTCGCCACTCTCATTTTAAATTTTGCTTTTATCAAGCAAATTTATAATCCCAAATAAAATAAAGCTTAATACAACCAAAATAAGGCTTAAAACTAGTGCTTCATCGCTTTTACCATCGTATACGGCATTATAAATGGCAAGCGAAATAGTGTCTGTTTTGCCTATGATATTGCCACCCAAAATTAGTGTTATGCCAACCTCGCCAAGCCCACGCGAGATCGCTAAGATAAAAGCCGCTGCTACGCTTTTTGCAACACATGGGAAGAGCACGAAAATAGCTGTTTGAAATTTATCTTTTCCAAGGCTGTATGCTGCTTCGCTAAGGCTTTTTGAAAGTGAGCTAAGAGCAGAAGCGACAGGCTTTACAAATAGCGGCAGCGAAGCTATAAAAGCAGCTAATACAAGAGCCTTAAAACTAAAAATAATTTCTAAATTTAAAGCTTTGCCGACGATGCCATTTTTGCCAAGCAGATAAAGCAGTAAAAATCCAGTCGCAATGGGCGGAAAGATGAGCGGAAAAGTTACGATCATCTCTAAAATAGCTTTAAATTTAGCCTTACCAAAAGCTAAATAATAGGCTAAAGCCAGCCCAAAAATGATAAGTAAAGCCCCTTGGCACAAAACGACCTTTACACTTAAAAATAGCGGATCAAACAGCCAAGAGAGCTCTTGCAAGCTTAGCCTTATCTTATGCCAAATTTAGTGTAAATTTCTTTTGATCTCTCGCTTTTTAGCTCATTTAAAAATTTATCACAATCAGCCTTTTTGTCGCATCCTTCAAGCTTTGCAGCTACAATGTTTGCTGGAGCGTAAAGCGATTTGTCTATCAAGATAAAACTACCAAATTCATCTTTGTGTGCGTTTAGTTCGGTCTGGTTGATGAACCCAGCATCAACTTCACCGTTTAATATATATGTAACGACTTGTGGTACGCCGGCAACTGCTAAAATTTTATCCTTTAGTTCGCCACTTAAATTTGCTTTTTGCATAAATTCATTCGCTCTTTTACCATAAACAGTCTTTGTTGCGTCTGGCATAGCGATCTTAGAAAGCGCTTTTAGCTCTTCAACTTTTTCAATTTTCACACCTTTTTTAGTAGCTAGCACCAAAGCGCCTGAGCCTAAATTTACGTATTCAGCGATCTTTAGATCAGACTTTTTCAAAAAGTCCTCGTCGCCTACGATCACGTCAGTTTTGCCCTCTTTTGCCTGAGCCATGATAGCTGTGATATTTGCAAAAGAAGTGTCGATATTTACGCCATCTTTTTTGAGGTTTTGTGCGACTGCCTCAACTATCTTTTTATATCCGCCGCCCGCACTTACTAGCAAATTTTCATTGCCAAATGCAAAAATTGCGGCCATTAGAAGTAAAAACTTTTTCATATTTTTCCTTTAAAACTAAAATTTCAAGATTTTATAAAATATACTCTTATACATTCTTAAAATATATTTTTATAATTTTCACTTTTCTACCAAAATGCTATAATCACGATAAAAAAGGACAGACATGAACGAACTTGAGCTAAAGATGCAAGGCAAGATAAAAAGGCTAACAGATAAGACTTTTAGGCTAGATCCAAGGATCGGCGAGGGCTACTTCACCGCAAAATATTTTCTAAAAGTAAATGAGATAATTAAGCAAAACCTGCCAGATCAGCACGTGACGATGCAGTTTTTCCAAAGGCGCGATGATATCGTGCTTTGTGGCATTGACGAGGTTTTAGCCATCATCAATAAATTTGCCAAAAACTCAAGCGAGCTTGAAATTTACGCACTTGATGATGGCGATATTATAAACGCAAACGAGCCAGTTTTAAAAATAAGCGGCAAGTATGAAAATTTTGGCTTTTTAGAAAATGTGATCGACGCGACGCTTACTAGAAGAAGCTGTGTAGCGACAAACTCAAGAGATGTGATAAGAGCGGCAAATGGCAAGGACGTCTTTAGCATGGCGGATAGGCAAGATGACATCTGCACGCAACCAGGCGACGGCTATGCATCATTTGTAGGCGGCATCAAAAAGGTCGCCACAGATGCTCAGGGCGAGCTTACTGGGCTAAAAGGTGGTGGCACCATGCCTCATGCGCTTATTCAAATGTGCGGCGGGGATATAGTAAAAGCCTCAGAAATTTATGCTAAAACCTTTAAAAATGAGAAGATCACGGCCTTAGTGGACTATAACAACGACGTGATCACAGACGCATTAAAGGCTGCAAACGCCCTAAAAGAGAGGCTTGGCGCGGTTAGAGTGGATACTAGTAAAAATTTGATAGATAAATATTTTGAGAACAAAGACACGAGCAAATTTGACCCACACGGCGTTTGCAAGGAGCTTATATTTGCTCTAAGAGAGGCGCTTGACAAAGCTGGTTTTAAATACGTTAAAATCGTCGTTAGCTCAGGCTTTAGCCCTAAAATTATAAAAGAATTTGAAGCTTATAACACGCCGGTTGATACTTATGGCGTTGGAAGTTATCTTGTTAAAAATGACATTTGTGGCTTTACTGGCGATCTGGTCGAGCTAAACGGCAAAGATGAAGCAAAATTTGGCAGGAAAAATTTCGCTTCGGATAGGCTAAAGAGAGTAAAATTTTAAGAGAAAAGATGAAATTTATAAAAATTTTAATGTTTTTGTCGCTTTTGTTAACTGCTTGCACCGCCGCAAACTACGCTAACGCCTTTAAAAAAGCTGGCATCCTTGAAGACGGAGTTTATCGCTTTAGCCAAAATGGCCTCGGCGTCAAAAAAGACCTGCTTGTAAAGGTGATCTCAGTGCAAAATACGGACAGCTCCCGCAAAAAGATCATCTCCATGCTAAATATCCCTAAAAAATCTAAAATCACGGACTTTAAAACAAGCGACGCTGGCGTAATAGTGTGGCCATTTTACGAGTTTGAGGGTAAATTTTTAACGACAATAATCGTTGAAAATATAAAAAAAGAAGATAGCGATAAAAAACTGCTTAAGATGCTTGAACTTAAGCATCCGTTTTACTCGACGATCCTAGCACGAAGAAAAGGTGCTAAAGACGCCATAGACGTGAAATACGTACTAAATTTCAAAGAGGCAAAGCTGGTAAAATCGTTTCAAAACCGCCCTTAAAACTTTATTTTAAATAAATTTCATTAAAATGGCGTAATCAAAAAAAGGATCATCTTTGCATAATCTAAAAACCATAAACGTCGCTCACTCGCCAGACGCTGACGATATTTTCATGTATGCCGCGGTCAAATTTGGCTGGGTTAGCAGTAAAAATTTAGCCTTCACATCAAAGGCGCTTGATATAGAAACGCTAAACGAAGAGGCGCTAAAAGGCACTTATGAGGCCACAGCGATCAGCTTTGCGCTCTATCCTAAAATTTGCGATGAATTTGCACTTTTGCGCTGTGCGGTGAGCTTTGGTAATGGATATGGTCCAAAGCTTATCAAGCTAAAAGATAAGCAGCTAAAGCGAAATTTCAAGGTTGCGCTATCTGGCAAAAATACGACAAATGCTCTGCTCTTTCGCATAGCCTACCCAGAGGCAAGGATCGTTTATAAAAATTTCTTAGAGATCGAAAATGCCGTGCTTAGCGGCGAAGTCGATGCTGGCGTGCTTATACATGAAAGTATCTTAAATTTCTCAGACCAGCTCTGCGTGGAGCGTGAGATTTGGGACATCTGGAGCGAGCTAAACGGCGAAAATTTACCGCTTCCACTTGGCGGTATGGCGCTTAGACGAAGCCTGCCCATAACCGACGCGATAGAGTGCGAGAGAGTGCTTAGCGAGGCCGTTAGGATCGCCACTTCGCACAAACCATTTTTATCTCACATGCTAATGGAGCGAAATCTCATCAGAGTTGGCAAAGATGAGCTTAAAACGTATCTAAATTTATACGCAAATGACGAGTCAATAAGCATGAACGAAACGCAACTAAAAGCGCTAAATAAGCTCTATCAAATAGGCTATGACAAAGGCTTTTTTGAAAAAGCTATCGACGTAAACGACTATCTAATCCCAACTGAATACAACGAAGTAAGGTTTAGCTGATGCAAAGCACGCTTGTCTCACTTGGAGTTGAAACCTTTAAGATCGCCCTTTATATCAGCCTTCCGATGCTGCTAAGCGGACTAATAGCAGGTCTTATCATCTCCATTTTTCAAGCGACCACACAGATAAACGAAACCACGCTAAGCTTCGTGCCAAAAATTTTGCTAGTCGTCGTTGTCATCATATTTTTAATGCCTTGGATGATCTCGATGATGGTTGAATTTACCACTCGCATGCTTGATTTTATACCGGAATTTATCCAGTGACGAGGCTTGTTGATTTTTCTAAATTTACCTCAGTTAGGATAGGCGGCGTGCATGAAATTTTCGAGGTTGATAGCCTTGAAGATCTAAGCTCACCTTACTTTTTAGGCGCTGTAATGATAGGCGGGGGCAACAACCTTCTTATCTCGCCAAATCCCCCAAAAATGGCAATGCTTGGCAAGAGCTTTGACTATATAAATTTAGAAATTTGTGATGAGAAAATTTACCTTGAGATAGGTGCTGCGACAAAATCAGCTAAAATTTATAACTTCTGCAAACAAAATAACATCGCAAACCTTGAGTTTTTAAAAAATATCCCAGGCACGCTTGGCGGACTTATCAAAATGAACGCTGGACTGCTTAAATTTAGCATAAGCGACAACCTCACGCATTTGCGTCTGGCTCGTGGCTGGGTGAGAAAAGAAGAGATAAGCTTTAGCTACCGCCACAGCGGCATAGATGAGGCTATTTTGGGGGCTAAATTTGAGCTTCATAGCGGCTTTGATGCAAGCATATCTAATGCTATAAGCGCAAAAAGGGCAAATCAACCAAAAGGAGCTAGCTTTGGCAGCTGCTTTGTAAATCCTGAAGGGCACTTTGCAGGGGCGTTGCTTGAGGCAGTTGGACTAAAGGGATACGCTATCGGCGGAGCGAAATTTAGCGAAGAGCACGCAAATTTTTTGATAAATTTTAACCACGCAAGCTTTGAGGACGCCACTAGCCTTATAAATTTGGCTAGAGCTAGAGTTTTAGAGAAATTTGGCGTAGAGCTTAAGACTGAAGTTTGCATTTTATAAGGATGATGATGAGTGAGTTTTTTAGCGAAGTTTTTACCCTTTCACTTTTGTTTATAGCTATCGGTTTTTATGCCATTTATAGGGCTAAAAAGGCGCAAAGCGAGCATGAGAAAAATGTGGCTAGTTATGACAAAAACTTGCTAAATTTTGCCAAAATTTTAGGCGTAAAAGATCATATCGATCTAGTTAAATTTGATGAAATTTTGGCTGAGGCCTTAAAAGAAAAATTAATTTTTAAATTTAATAAATCTACCTCACAAGAGGAATTTCTCTCTTTTATAAAAGATGAAAATTTCAAAACCAAACCACAAATTTCGCAAAACAGTATCGATGAAGCTTTTTTAAACCTTTGCGCAAGCTCGCTTGTGGAGCCATTTAAGCTTGCGATACTAAAAAACGAAGATCAAATTTATGGATTTTTGTTTGAAAAAGAGCAGCTTTTTGCTCTTATTGATAGCGCTGCACTGCTTGGCGAAAATATTATAATTTGCGAGTAAATCAAGTAAAATTCATCTCTTTTTAGATAAAATCAAGCCAAATTTCAACTATAAGGTAAAAAATGGCAAAAGAAAAAGATAGTGACAAAAAGATAGCTATCCCAGAGAGCGAAGCGGACAAGAAAAAGGCGCTTGAGCTTGCACTAAAGCAGATCGATAAAGCTTTTGGCAAAGGCACGCTTTTAAGACTTGGCGACAAAGAGGTTGAGGCTATCGAGTCGATACCGACTGGCTCGCTAGGGCTTGATCTGGCTCTTGGCATAGGCGGCGTTCCAAAAGGCAGGATCATCGAGATCTATGGACCAGAGAGCTCTGGTAAGACCACGCTCACACTTCACATCATCGCTGAAGCGCAAAAGGCTGGCGGAATTTGTGCGTTTGTCGATGCAGAGCACGCACTAGACGTAAAATACGCCTCAAATTTAGGCGTAAATACCGACAACCTCTATGTCTCTCAGCCTGACTTTGGCGAGCAGGCACTTGAGATCGTTGAGACACTTGCAAGAAGCGGTGCGATCGATCTTATCGTAGTTGATAGCGTCGCTGCTCTTACTCCAAAGAGCGAGATAGACGGCGATATGGGCGATCAGCACGTTGGCCTGCAAGCAAGGCTTATGAGTCAGGCGCTTAGAAAGCTAACTGGAATTTTAAGCAAGATGAAGACAACTGTTATCTTCATCAACCAAATTCGTATGAAGATTGGTATGATGGGATATGGCACGCCAGAGACCACGACTGGCGGTAATGCGCTTAAATTTTACTCATCTGTAAGGATCGATGTCAGAAAGATAGCCACACTTAAACAAAACGACGAGCCTATCGGCAACCGCACAAAAGCAAAAGTGGTTAAAAACAAGGTCGCGCCTCCATTTAAGGTGGCTGAATTTGACATTATGTTTGGCGAGGGTGTGAGCAAAGAGGGCGAGATCATCGACTATGGCGTAAAGCTCGATATCATCGACAAATCAGGCGCGTGGTTTAGCTACAAGGCCGAAAAACTAGGTCAAGGCAGAGAAAACGCCAAAGCCTACCTAAAAGAGCACCCAGAAATTTCTGATGAGATAGTAGCGGCGATCAAAGGCTCAATGGGTATAGACCACCTAATAAGCAGCGGCGCAAAAGACGAAGACGACGACACAAACGAAGCAGGAGATGAATAATGGTATTTATTGAAGATGTAGAAGCTCACGAGGTTTTAGACAGCAGAGGCAACCCAACAGTTCGTGCGACAGTTAGACTAAGCGACGGCACCGAGGCAAGCGCGATCGTACCAAGTGGCGCAAGCACTGGCAAGCGTGAGGCGCTCGAGCTTCGTGATAAAGACGAGAGATATGCTGGCAAAGGCGTTTTAAAGGCTGTTTCAAACGTAAATGAAAAGATCGCAGAAGCAGTGATAGGACTTGATGCTTATAACCAAAAAGCAGTCGATGCGGAGATGCTTGAGCTTGATGGCACGCACAACTACTCAAATTTAGGCGCAAACGCTGTCCTTGGCGTATCTATGGCGGTAGCTCGCGCAGCTGCAAAGAGTCTAAATATCCCGCTTTATCGCTACCTTGGCGGTGCAAACGCTAGCATCTTGCCAGTGCCGATGTTTAACATCATAAATGGCGGCGCGCACGCAAATAACAGCGTTGATTTTCAAGAATTTATGATCATGCCATTTGGCTTTAGCACATTTAGCGAGGCACTAAGAGCTGCAACTGAAATTTATCACAAGCTAAAATCTATCCTAAACGCAGCTGGTCACAGCACTGCTGTCGGCGACGAGGGTGGCTTTGCTCCAAATTTAAAAGACAACGAAGAGCCACTAAAGCTTATCTCACAAGCTATAAAAGAGGCTGGATATGAGCTAGGCAGCCAGATAAAGCTAGCACTTGATGTCGCTTCAAGCGAGCTTTACAAAGACGGCAAATACGAGCTTGAAGGCAAGAAATTTAGCAGCGACGAGCTTATTAGCTACTACGAAAAACTTTGTGAAAAATATCCGATATTCTCTATCGAAGATGGCCTTAGCGAGGATGACTGGAGCGGCTGGGCTGAGCTTACAAAAAGGCTTGGCAGCAAGGTGCAGCTAGTTGGCGACGATCTTTTTGTCACAAATGAGAAAATTTTACGCGAAGGCATCGAGAAAAACATCGCAAATGCGATCTTAATCAAGCCAAATCAAATAGGCTCAGTCACGCAAACTATGCAAACTGTCCGCCTTGCTCAAAGAAACGGCTACCGCTGCATAATGAGCCACAGAAGCGGCGAGAGCGAAGATGCGTTTATCGCTGACTTTGCAGTCGCGCTAAACACTGGCGAGATAAAGACAGGTGCCACTTCAAGAAGCGAGCGCAACGCAAAATACAACCGCTTGCTTGAGATCGAGCTTGAGGCGGGTGAGTTTTTAGGGGATAATATTTGAGCGAAATTTTAGATGAATATGGCAAAGAAGATGGCATATTTCATAAAATTTTAAAATACATTAGACCGACATTACGCTACGTCATAGCCACCATTTGTGTGGCTATGTTTGCTTTTTATGTAGGCAATATGATGTTTGGCAAACGCTCACTTGATGTTATGCTAAGTCTTCAGAGTAAAAAAGATAGACTTAGCGAGGACGTGGAAATTTTAAAAAAAATGAACGCGCGTCTGCAAAAAGATTATTTTGAATTACAAGGCCTTGAGCCGGACTTTAATAAAAAGTAGGAATGATGAAAAAAATTTGGTTAGTTTTATCTATATTTGCAGCAAGCGTGTTTGCTAGAGAGAACCCATTTATGCCTATTAGCGAGCTAAATACAAGCGTTATGACAACAAATATCATAGAAAAATTTGATAGCTTTGATTCTCTTTCGTTTAAATTTCCAAGCGATGCGGCACTTTTACTAGATGTCACCATAAGATATAGAGCAAATGACGGTACTATAAAGGAAAAAAGGCTAGCCGATATAAATAAAACTATCGATTACAGCGATGAATTTGCTTTAAATAAGGTAAAAAATCCAGAACCAGTCGTGGCAAAAAAGCTAGATGTTTCGGTCACAATGGCAAATATGCCTAGCCAAAAAGTAAGCACTCCTGTGATAATAGAAAAAAATGAAACTAAAATTTCAAACAAAGATAGAAACAAAACCTCAGATATGCCAACTCCAAGTGTTGTAGTGATCGATCTTAGCACAGACAAAACAAAAGAAACTACCATAAAACCTGAACAAAAGGTAGTCGAAATAAAGATTGAGCCTAGCACAAAACCAGTTGATAGCACAAAAAATGGAAAAGATGTTAAATTTCTAGGTTTTATAAGCTTTCTAGCCAATAACAAAGAGCTAAAAATCGCTACAAAAGCTAAAAATTTAAAGCATTTTGCTTATGAAAAAAATAAGATCGTTCTTGACTTTGCAAAGCCGCCAAGAAGCTTTAAAACTAAGAGCTTAAAACTTGAAAATGAATATTTTAAAAATGTGATCATAGGCTGGCATGATAGATATTTCAGAGTGGTTTTAGAACTTGATAAGATGCATAAATATAAGCTTGAAGCCGCTGAAAATGGATATTTGCTTAAGCTTTTATAGTTGAATTTTAAAAAGAGTAGATTTTATAAAATTTCAAATATAATACTTTTCAAAATAAAAATTTAAGGTTATTGGTTTGAAATACCCGCTTGATTGTAAAGATAATTTTGAAAACTCATTTATATTTTGGCTCACTCGCTACGTCAAATTTAAACTTAGCTCACTTTCGAATAAAGAGCTTCGAGATCCAAAGGCACTTGCAAGTGTGAATTACGCTCTAAGCCGTGAGGTAAAGAACATTGATCAGCTTGATGGTTTGGTAAAAAGTGCGAGAAATGCAGGGCTTACTGGTATAAATACCTACTTTAATCCACTTAAAAAAATATATGAAACGATGAAATTTTACGAGCTTAGCAGCCTAAAGCAGATCGATGAAGAGCTGTTAAGCGAAATACTAGCTAGCACGACTGGCGGACTAAGCGATGCTAGTAAGAAAAATTACCGCATCTCAGTGATAAATTTCTTTGCGTTTTTAGACAAACAAAACGAAGAGGATGGCAAGGCCCATGTTTTTGATATAAATTTAAAAAACTGGGGCGGAGTGAGTGGCAATAAAGGGCAAAAGTTACCTGAGTTTATGGGTGAAGATGAGGTCAAAAAATTTCTTGATGCGATCGAGGAGAGTGATTTTAAGCAAAACTCAAATCGCAATAAGCTCATAATAAAAACGATAATTTTTACTGGCATTCGTGTGAGTGAGGCTCTAAATTTAAAGC
The DNA here is from genome assembly GCF_002913715.1 of Campylobacter concisus. Classification (NCBI taxonomy): domain Bacteria; kingdom Pseudomonadati; phylum Campylobacterota; class Epsilonproteobacteria; order Campylobacterales; family Campylobacteraceae; genus Campylobacter; species Campylobacter concisus. The sequence goes on from NZ_PPCE01000004.1 coordinate 65,207, forward strand.
GAAAGGACATCACTGAAGATGGCGATCTTTTTATCATTAGGATCCGGGGCAAAGGTAACAAATACCGCGTTGTTATGATAAAACGACACTTAATAGAAGCTCATCTAAATGCGATTGCAATAAACTACATCAATAAAGAAGGCTATCTTTTTATCAATAAAAAAGGTACCAGACTGACGCAAGCCTACGTAAGTCGCATAGTAGAGCAGATCCTTTTTAAAGCTGGTATCAGAAAAGAGAAAAATGGTGCCCACATGCTGCGCCACACCTTTGCAACGATGCTTTACAAAAAGCAAAAAGACCTTGTTCTGGTGCAAGAAGCATTAGGGCATGCAAGCTTAAATACCTCGCGAATTTACACTCATTTTGACAGTGATAAGCTGAGACTTGCCGCAAAGGTGGCTGAGGATTTAGCGGGAGAGTAGGTTTTGCTTCTTGTGTAAAAAGCCACAATAAACAAAAAGCTTTATGAGAAAACTTATATGTGATTTATAAATTTAGATAAGCCCGCTTAGTAGTGAGATTTGTTGGGGTTTAAAAACATCTTTCATATAAATACAATGAAAAAATGATGGCAAAATTTAAGAATAAATATAGGCTGAGGAATAAAAATTTAAAGCTCTAGTTGATATTTGAGATCAATAAAACACTTTAAATTTATATCCCAAACCAACAATAGCCATTTTTATAAATCGATCATTAGATTTAAGGGCTAGTAAAATTTTACCAGCCTGCTAAACATCAAAGTTTATTTGCTATTTTAAAGAGTCTTACAGCTTGCTCTGCTGTCATCTTTAAATTTCTAATTGCAACGTCTTTTCTCATCGCTTCTTCAAGACTTACTGGCTCATTTAATATACAAAAATAGGCATCAATCCCATTTTTGTGACAATCTTTGGCACATTTTTGCACACTTCCAGCAAATGCGATCACTGGCTTATGATACTTTTTGGCTAGTTTTGCAACCCCAGTCGGAGTCTTTCCCATTGAGCTTTGAAAGTCCATACGGCCTTCGCCAGTGATGACTAGATCAGCCTTTTTGATCTCATCCTCAAGCGCGATAGTCTGCGTAATGATCTCAATACCTGGGCGAAGTTTCGCTCCTAAAAATGCCACGAATGCAAAGCCAAGTCCGCCAGCGGCACCAGCACCTTTTTGTGTGTGAAATTTGCTATTGGTCTTTTCCTTTACAAGAGTTGCAAAGTGTTTTAGCCCATCATCAAGCTCTTTTACCATACGGCCATTTGCACCCTTTTGAGGAGCATAAACATGGGCTGCTCCATTCATACCATAAAGCGGATTGTCCACATCGCAGGCTATTAAAAACTCGCAATCCTTTAGCTCTTTTAGCGCCTCTTCATCTGTAAACTCATAAATTTTGACTAAATTTTCGCCTTTTCCTTCAAGTAAAGCACCATCTTTATCATAAAATTTAAAGCCAAGTGCGCTAAGCATGCCTGTACCAGCGTCATTTGTCGCACTTCCACCGATGCCAATGATAAATTTTCTGGCACCTTTAGCAATGGCATCTTTTATCATCTGACCAAAACCAAATGTGCTAGTCTTTAGTGGATTTCTCTCGTCTGGGTTTATGAGCGTAAGGCCAGAAGCACTTGACATTTCAAGTATTGCAAGGTCATCTTTTAGTGCATATCTAGCTAAAATTTCAATTCCAAGTGGATTTTTAACTATCGTATCTATAAATTTCGCACCAAGTGCATCAGCCATCGCCTCTACACTACCCTCGCCACCATCTGCGATAGGCTTGACAACGACCTCACAGCCGATCTCTTCTAGTCCTTCTTTTACAGCAAGGCCCGCTTCAAGCGAGCTAAGCGAGCCCTTTAATGAATCAATCGCAACTAAAATTCTCATAAAAGCACCAAAGATAATATGTAAACGCTAATTATACCAACGATACCCATTATAAACGTCATAGCTGTTTGTGTGCGATATCCTTGTTCTGCACTCATCTTGCTAAAATTTGTCACAACCCAGAAGTAGCTGTCATTTGCGTGAGATACACACATCGCACCAGATGCTATCGCCATGACACAAAGTGCAGCTGAAATTTCACTCGTAAAGCCAAGTGTATGCATTAGCGAGCTATCAGCACTAAATGCGCCCATGATAGATGCTGTCGTGATGATAGCCACAGTTGAGCTTCCTTGAGCGGTTTTTAGCACGGCTGAGATAATGAATGGGAAGAAAATTCCTATCGCTTTTATGGCGGTTGCATTTTCTTTTATGAAATTTACAAAGCCAGCCTCAGTGATGACATTACCCAAAACACCGCCAGCTGCTGTGATAAAGAGTATCGGTCCAGCAATCTTTAAAGATTCATTCGTGATATAGTCAAATTCTCTTATCTTTCTGGCTTCTACTAATAAAAACACGCAAAAGATCACGCCGATTGCAAGAGCAACGATAGGATTTCCTAAAAATAAAAGTATCTTTGGCAAGAGAGCCGTTTTATCAAACATGCCTTGTTTTGCTAAAACATCGACAATAGAGCCGATCGCCATAAAAATGATAGGCATGATGATAGGAGCAAGGCTCAAAAATCCGCTAGGTAGCGTGCCAAATTTCTTTAAAAGCTCTTCGTAACTAGCTGTGATAGTAGCGTCAGCATCTTTGTCGCTGATAGTCACGCTTTTGCCAACACTCTTTGAAAAGAAATAAACAGCTATCAAAACAGGCACTGAAACGACTGTTCCCATAATGATAACAAGGAGTAAATTTCCGCCAAGACCAAGTGTTCCTGCGGCTGCTATTGGGCCTGGTGTTGGTGGTATGAAGACGTGAGATGCGTATAGACCACCACTAAGTGCGACTGACATCGCGACTGGGCTTGCTGAAATTTTCTTATAAAGCGCCTCACGAATAGAGTTTAAAACGACAAATCCACTATCGCAAAATACCGGAATGCCAACAACCCAGCCCATGATGAGCATAGCAAGCTCTGGACGCTTTTGTCCGACTAGCTTTACGACCATATCAGCTAGCTTTAAAGCAGCTCCCGTTTTTTCAAGCACGGTGCCGATGATCGTTCCAAAGATAATAACGATACCGATACTCTTAAATGTGCCACTAAAGCCGACACCTATCATCGCTGGGATCTTTGATAGATCGATACCTGCGACGATCGCAAGAACCAAAGAAATGCTCATAAGTGCCAAGAATGGATGCACTTTTAGCTTAGAGATCATAACGATCATAAGTATGATGGCTACAACAAAACAGACAATTAGTGAGATTCCGCTCATAAAAACTCCTTTGCTCTGAGATTTTGCTTAAGATTTTAGCAAAATTTGCTTGTATTTTTTCTAATATTTTTAAGTTTTTTGATTAATTAAATTTTTTTGACATAATTGAGTAAATTTATGACTATTTGCCTAAATTTAGCCATTTTGTAAGTTTAAAATTTTTAGCTTATTTTAAAATAACAAAACCAAGACCAAATTTATCAGTATGTCTATTATAATCAATCAAACTCTCGCCATATCCCGTAAAATACTGCAAATAGCCATAAACTCCGGTTGAGAAGATAGGAAACATATATGAAATTTCAGCAGCACCTTTATTTGTTTTATCAAAATGTAAGTTATTTCTTAGCATTAGGCTAAAAATGTGATCATTAAGGTTGTAGCTAAGCCTTACATCGCCGTGTCCTATGTATTTTAATATATCTTTATTATCGCCCTTATTGCCTACTATCATCCAAGCTCTTGGCGAAATGCTAAGCTTGTCAAAAACAAAATCACTTTGCACATAAGCTCTATTCCAGCTTCTTGAATTGCTACCATCTCGTCCATTTGACTCATGCAAAAGTCCAAATTTTAGGTTTTTTACACCTATTTGATCCAAATATTTTGGCGAAGCAAAATTTAGAAAAATTTCTGGTTGATAGTTTGTCTCACGAAACGGCGCTGAAGTTCTTGTTATCTGCCACCAAGATGTCTGCGTATAGGCAGCCACAAGGCTCTCTCTAAATCCAAACAGGTCATAAAACAACGGCTTTGCAAGGCTTATTTGAAACTTAGTTTCAACGCTTTTTCGCTCATCATCTGGCACATTTTTAGCATAAGTTACTGGCAAAAGGTAGTTAAATTTATAAAGCTCGATACCAAGTGCATTTTGTAAATTTTTACCACTTTTATCTTCTCTTAAAAGATCAGCTTGCTTTAGCTTTGCCTCTCTTGGTGCTGGCTCGCTTGCTTGTACATTTTGTATCACGTTTTGCTCGTTTAAAGAGCTTTTGGCTAGCTCTTTATAAATTTGCATCGCAGCCTTTATGTCACCACTTTGCTCCAGCTCTTGTGCTCTTTTAAAATCATCTAACCCACTTGCCATCAAAAAACTAAGGCCAAGGCTTAAAAATAATAAAATTTTACTCATCATCTATCTTCTTTTCTTGGATTTTCTTTGCCATTTCGTATTCGTCAGGGAAATTTACATTAAAAAACTGCTCACTATCTTTAAAATTTACGACTTTGCATTTACAGCTTTTTCTCAAAAGTCCGATTTTATGCTCATTTTTTAAATAAAACTCATGAGCCAAAATGGCAAGCCTTGGACTAAAAAAACCACAAAGTGAGTGGATGTGCTCATTATCACTGGCCACAACCATATCAAATTCATCTTTAAATTTAACAAGCTCTTTAAGGCTAGAAAGATCAAAAAATGGCATATCAGCTGGTATCACAAAAATGCTATGATCAAAATTTTTAAGAATGGAGTAAAGTGCGAGCATTGGCGAATAGCTATCGCTATTTTCATCTTTTATAAGCTTTAGTGGCGGGCTAAATTTCTCAAATTTTGAGCTTACATAAACTTCACCAAAAACTTTGCTAAATTTCGCAACCTCATAATGAGTAAGCGTCTTAAAACCACCAAATGGCAAAAGCGTCTTATCTTGCCCCATACGTGAGCTTTTGCCACCTGCTAAAATCACGCAAGTTTGCATCTTTTCCCTTAAGAAAGTTATGAGGCTAAATTTAGCTAAAAGCGGCTTTGATCTACCAAAAATATGTGATAAAAACTTATTTTTGTTTATGCTACTTGTGAAATTTTAAGCCTGCTTTGCCCTTTTCATTGTTAAAAATTCCTCGTAGCGACGATCAATGATGGCTTTGATCAAGACATAGTTTTCTTGTGAGTTTTCTATATAAAAATAGGCGTTATCAAAGTATTTTTCACCAAATTTTTTCGAAACAAAATCCGTATAATCCTGCAAATACCAACCATACATTTTGGCGAATTTTGTCCGATCAGTCGTATAGTAAGCTTTTGCAAAGGCTTTACCAACAGTACTTAGCTCCGTACTTCCAAGTACGCCGTCCATAGCATCAAAAAGATACTGACGATAGTTAAAATTTTCGTCCATCTGTGCTATATCGTCCGCAAAATCTGCTGCAAATTCCTTTGAATAAAATTTGTGTTCCATGCACCAGCGAAAGAAAAATGCAATGTGTGTCGCACCGTTTTCATGCGGTATATCAGTCGGCGCATCTTTCGCACCCCAATGCCATTTTGCTTTGTCATATATTATATCTGGCATTTTTATCCTTTTAAAATGCTCAATTTTACTAAAACCATCTTAATCGCAGTAAAAATCATGGCTATTTTATCCATTTGCTTGCTATGATTAAAAAAGATACAATGGTGCTTTTATTTAAGGAGAAGCAATGAGCGAAAAAAATCTACAAATTTTAGGCTGGATTGGCACTTGCCTATCAGTTGTTATGTACTTTTCATACATCCCACAAATAATGGGTAACCTTGACGGCAACAAGACGCCTTTTATACAGCCACTAGCGGCTGCGCTAAACTGCACGATCTGGACAAGCTACGGCCTATTAAAAGCTAAAAAGACTATCCACTTTCTGCCGCAAACTTTCCAGGTATAATCTTTGGTCTTTTGGCTACGATAACGGCGTTTTAATGCACCATTTAGATGTTGTGGTGATTTTACAATAAAACATTATTTGCTTCGCCGCAACAACTAATTTATAGTGTTTGCGCTATTTTGGCTAACTTTTCTTTAATTATATTGCCTTTTGAGCTTAGCGAAAAGATCATTTGCACTAGCTCCTCAGTTGTTGCCTCTATTCTTTTGTCATCACTATCTAAAGTTCTGAATTTGTTTAGGATAAGCGGACCGAAATCTTGATATGTAGACATAAAATCCTTATAGTCCTCTTGCAGTTCTGGTGCGTAAAAACTGATAATTGAGTGTAATTTACCAATTTCAAATTTTGGATTTTCTATATTTAAATTTGGATTTATCAACAAAGCTACTTTGTAATGTATTCCCCCTAAAATATCCCCAACTATAATAAACGCTTCCTCTAGCTTTTGTCGCCTGAGTTTATTTTTCTCTTTTTTTGTGTTTAGATTAGCGTACACCCATTGCGCACACATTGCTAGGACTGCACCAAGTACAATTTTCAATAAGTCAGATATCAAACTATCCATATTATTTTTTATAAGTCCCTTGGATCGGCGATTTTACCTGCTATGGCTGAGGCTGCTACAACTGCTGAGTTGGCTAGATAAATTTCACTCGTTCTATCGCCCATACGTCCGACGAAATTTCTATTTGTTGTTGAGATACAGCGTTCATTTGCACCTAAAATTCCCATATATCCGCCAAGGCAAGCGCCACAAGTTGGATTGCTCACAACCGCTCCTGCTTCGATGAAAATGTCGATTAAGCCCTCTTTTTCGGCAGCTCTTGCGATCTTTTGCGTCGCTGGAGTGATGATGAGCCTTGTTTTGCGGGCTACTTTTTTGCCTTTTAAAATTTGTGCTGCGATTCGAAGGTCGCTTAGGCGGCCATTTGTGCATGAACCGATAAATGCCTGATCGATAGCTATATCGTCGCGAACCGCCTGTCTTACGCTCTTGCCGTTGCTTGGTAAAAATGGATATGCGATGACTGGATCAAGGTTTGTAATATCGATCTCTAAAATTTTGTCATATTTGGCACCCTCGTCTGAGTAGAAAAATTTTGGTTTATCGCGTAAATTTTTATCTTTTAAAAACTCTTTTGTGATCTCATCAACCGCGATGATACCGCTCTTTGCACCAGCTTCGATCGCCATATTACACATTGAAAATCTATCATCCATGCTAAGGCCCTCTATCACCTCGCCGCTAAACTCAAGCGCCTTGTAAAGTGCGCCATCAACGCCTATTTGACGGATGATCTCAAGGATAAGATCCTTGCCGTAGACGTGTTTATCAAGCTTGCCTTTAAAGATGACCTTGATGCTCTCAGGCACTTTAAACCAGTTTTTACCAGTGATCATCGCATAAGCTAGGTCGGTACTGCCCATACCAGTGCTAAACGCTCCAAGAGCGCCGTGCGTACAGGTGTGACTATCTGCGCCTATGATGACGTCGCCTGGGATGACTAGCCCCTTTTCAGGCAAAAGCGCATGCTCGATACCCATATCTTTTTCATCAAAATAGTTTTTAAGGTCGTGTTTGTAGGCAAATTCGCGTGAAATTTTAGCTTGATTTGCGCTTAGGATGTCCTTTGTAGGGATGTAGTGATCCATAACGATGGCAAAGCCGTCTGGGTTAGCTAGCTTTTTAGCGCCACTTCGCTCAAACTGCTTGATCGAAATAGGCGTCGTGATGTCGTTACCTATGATCATATCGATCTTGCTTTCAATGATCTCTCCTGCGCTTACCTCTTTGCCAACGTGATCTGAAAATATTTTCTCGGTGATAGTTTGTTTCATAAATTTCCTTTAAATTTTTGAGGCGATTTTAACGAAAATTGCTAAATTTAAAGAAAATTTACTAAGCCAAAAGGCCTAGTAAATTTAGAATTTAACGCTAGCGGTCAGCATAAACTGACGAGCATAACCTGGGGTGATAGGCAGCACTGAAGAGTCGGTTCCAGATGATGCTGTTACGTAGTAAAGTTTATCGGTTAGGTTTTTCACATTAAATGCAAAATTTGTCTCATAGCCTGAAATTTTAGTCGTATAGCTAACAAAAGCATCGTAAGTAATAGCATGTGGTAATTTATAAAAGCTTCCATAAGCTGCTGAGCTTTTTTGTTGATTGTAAGTATACCAAGAGCCAAAATACCTGGCGCCACCACCTATTCTTAGACCTTTTACGCCAAGATGAGTAAAATCGTAATTAGCAAATAAACTCGCTTGATGCTTTGGAGTAGCCTCAAGTGGCCTACCCACCTTCCAAGCCATATTTCTATCTTCTTTTAATTTAGTTTTGGTGTAGGTATAGCTTGAACTTACGCTAAGTCCATCTGTAATACGTCCATTAAAATCAAACTCTACTCCTCTAGAATTTGCTTTACCACTCGTATATGATATATTGTTTACATTGTTTATAATATTTTTCTTATCGATATTAAATAAAGCTGCCATTGCGGTTATGCTATTGTTTTGAAATTTTGTTCCAAACTCGATAGATTTTCCCTCTTCTGGCTCTAATGAGACAGCACCTTTGCTGCCGATAGAAGTTTGTGGCTTAAAGCTTTGAGAATGACTAGTATAAACTGACCACTCAGGAGTTAGTAGATATAAAAGTCCGACATTATAAAGCAGCTTGCCACCACTTTTATCTATACTTTTTGTAAATGGTACAGGTCTAGCGGCATATCTGTTTTGATCGCCTACTATTTGGTTGTAGTATTCATACCTTAGTCCCGCTACAAATATTAAGCTATCGGTTAAATTTATACTATCTTGTGCGTAAGTACCGATCGTTTTTAGTTTGTGGTATTGCGTCTTTTTGCTAGCGCCTCTACTTTTGATGTCATCTACGCTAACTCTGCCATAGATCGGTGAGTAGATATTTATATTATTTCTAGCATCGTTTGCTTCGATCTGACGAGCTTCTGGACGTTGTCTTAGATATTCTTTAGCATCTACTCCAAATAAGAGATTATGAGTTATACTTCCAGTTTCTACTATGCCGTTTAATGTAAGTGATCCAGCATGGGTCTTATGCTCAAAATCTTCATACCACTCCATACGTCTTTTTGCGATTCCGCTAGCTAAATTTATATTCATAATGCGAGCTTGCCCATATTCATGTAGTGAGCGTGAAAATGCATAAGCTCCCTTTAATAGCCAATTCTCGCCAAAATTTTTCTCAAAACTTAGATCAAAAGTATCTACTTTGCCATCTATTTCGTTGAATGGCTCATCTAACCTGACTTTTTTATCTATATCTAAAATTTGTCCTGATTCTAGCATATACATGCCGCGATCTGCGGGGTCGGTGTATTTTGTATGGGAGTAGGCGGCATCAATACGATAGTCGTCGCCTTTATAACTTATACTTGGAGCGATGAGTAAATTTTTATATTCGCCATACTCTCTCCAATAATCCTTACCCGACCAATCAAATATAAATCTATACGCAAAACCGCTCTCACCCAAAGCCCCAGTTGAATCAAAGCCAAAACCTCTATACTTTTTATTACCAGTGCCAAGCCAAATTTCATTGCTATTTTCATAAAGCGGTTTTTTAGTTACTAGATTTATGATACCGCCGGCATCTTGAACGCCGTAAAGTAAGCTTGCTGGACCCTTTAACACCTCGACGCTTTGTACAGTTGCATTAAAGTTGTGCGTCACACCAGCCGATACACCATTACGCATTATAGAGCCATCACGTCCGCCACCAAAGCCACGCTTTAAAGCCGCATCAAAATTTCCTGAAGTTGTATTCGCATAGCTAACACCACTTACGTTTTGAAGAGATTCCATTAAATTTTCTGGCTTCTTATCCTTTAGCTGCTGCTGGGTTACGACGTTTACTGTCTGTGGTATCTCAAGAATTGGCGTATTTGTCTTGCCCACCTCACTCGTTGTGGCTCTGTAACCATCGTCTGCGCTATCTTCTACACTGATCCCATCCAAGCTTACATCAGTAGCATTTAAAGCAGAAATAGCAAAACAAAGCACCGCACTAATGCGAAATTTATTCATTAATCATCCCTTAAAGAAAATTTAATATTATAAAAATAGTTATCATTATATAAAAATATATTTTAAATTTTTATGAAAAAAATTTACGAAAAATTTATATTTTAATAACATTACAAATAAAACATTTGGAAAAATTAAACATGGATCAGAAAACAGATTTTTACTATTCTTTTCATAGCTAGTGATAAAGCTTTTATTAAAACATTTTTGCAACATTTCTGATATAATCCCCACATGAAGTACGCACATTTAGTTCAAATAGCAAGTTATTTATCAAATTTTACAAAGATAAACCAAGCAAAACGCATTAATGATATGGCTATTTTGATCGAATTTAATGGCGAGAAGATCATCTTTGATCTAAACAAATCAAACTCTGCTATCTACAAAGATGACAAGTTAAAAGAAGCAAAAACTTATCAAGCACCTTTTGATAATGTCCTAAAAAAGCGCTTTAACGCCTCGCATATAAAAAGCGTTGAGTGCTTAAAAGATAATAGAATTTTAAAATTTATCTGCACGCAAAGTGGCTCATATAAAAGTGAAAATTTTATCCTCTATCTTGAATTTACTGGGCGCTTTACAAATGCTGTGATAACTGATGAAAATAACGTAATCATCGAAGCGTTAAGACACATCGATAATAGCTACCGAAAGATAGAAACCGGCGAAGTTTTAAGGGAGCTTCCAGCCATCGCTATCAAAGAAAAACCGTGCGAGCCCATAACTGACTTTGAGGCGTTTTTTAGAAGTGAAGCGGCCAGAGTAAATGAGTCCAGGATAGCTGGCTTAAAAGAGGCGAAGCTTGCAAGCGTACAAAAAAAGATAGATAGCATGAGCGAAATTTTAAACTCACTTGAAGACAAAGATGAGCTAATGAGAAAGAGTGAAGAAGCTGCAAATTTAGGATCGCTTTTGCTTGCAAATCTGGGAAATTTTAAGGGCTACGAGAGGGAAATTTGTCTGAAGGATTTTGATGGCAATGAGATAAAACTAACTCTTAGCGATACACCAAAAAATAGTGCAAATGAGTTTTACGCAAGATCAAAAAAATTTCGTGCAAAAGCCATTGGTGTAGATATAGAAAAAAGAAATTTAAAAGAAAAAATCGAGTTTTTTGAAGGATTAAAGTCTCTTTTAAAAGAAGCGACCAGTCTTTATGAGCTTGAAATTTTAAGCCCAAAAAACAAGGCAAAACAAAGAGAACGCCACGTAAAAGATGTGAGTGAAAATGCTGAAATTTTTTACGTTAGAGAATTTAAAATACTAGTTGGTAGAAACGAAAAAGGCAATATAAATTTGCTTGATCTTGCCAAAAAAGACGATATATGGTTACATCTAAAGGATAACCCAAGCGCCCATGTCATCATCAAGACAAACAAGAGCAGGGTGCCTGAAGATGTGCTAGAAATGGCAGCTAAATTCTGCGTAGAATTTAGTGTAAAGGGAGCTGGCAGATACGAGGTAGACTACACTAAGCGTGAAAATTTAAAACGTGAAAATGGCGCAAATGTCACTTATACGAACTATAAAACTATCATCATAAATAAAGGCTAAAAAATGGCTGTAACACCTTTAGGAAATAGTAACTTTATAAATCAAAATGCCCCAGTAGTATCGCAAGTGCATGCAAATCAACAAGCTAGATTTGATATGCAGTCTTTAATGGCAGCTGAGCTTGCCTCGCAACAAAGTGAAGAAATCAAAGAGGTACGTCCGATGGAAGAGTCTTATAAAATAGACCCTGAAAAGGAGCATGAGCGCCAAAAAAATGAAGAAGAAGCAAGTGAGTTTGAGAGCGAAAAACAAAATTCAAGAGATAGTGACGAGGAAGATTTGGACGATATAGCAGATAATGAGGAAATAGTGCCTAGCGAACATCATATGCTTGACATAACTATTTGATGCCTAAACACCCCAGCTACACAAACACCACGTCTCAAGTCAGTGATACTCCCCAACATCTAACCCTCCTTCAAATTTTTAACGCAATAAATGATAAAGAAAAACTTTTTAAGATCCACTCTGACTCACCCAAAGCCTGCCCACTTGGTAGTAAGATCGAGGGCCTCTTAACCAACCACTTCCTAAAAGCACAAGAAGCCTTAGAGGATAGTTTAAGAAGCATTACTTTACAAGATCTATTAGATGAACTTATTAATCTATAAAATTTAAAAAGTTGACAAACTAAGTTATAGAATTTAAAAAGTAGGCAAATATATAAAAACCAATCTATTTTTTATTAGGAACGCTATGCGCTCCTAACTATTTTTATATATTTTATGTAAGAATTTTTATAAATTTCTAGATTTATTACTCTTTGCTCTTCTCTTTTTTAGCTTTACTCTTTTTCTCTGCTTTATCTTTTAGGCCTTCTTTCTTATCTTTTATCTCTTTTATACTATCATCTTTAGCACTATCTTTTTTCTTTTTTGCTTCATCACTCTTTTTACTTGCTTTTTCTTTTATCTCATCTTTTTTAGATTTTATTTTAGATTTTGTGTCATCTATCTTTGTAGTGCCTGATACTGATATATCTGATTTTAGATTTTCAAATGTCTTGTCGCCTATACCATTTACATTTTTTATATCTTCTATTGAGTTAAATTTATTTGCTTTTCTATACTCTATTATTGCATCTGCCTTTGAAGATCCTATACCATCTAAACTCATTAGCTCTTCTTTTGTGGCGGTGTTTAAATTTATGGCTGCTAGTAATGTAGAAGCTGCTGCCAATAGTGAGATTATAATCTTTTTCATTTTTGTCCTTTTTGGGTAAATTTGGGTTTGGAGTCTATCATATTTGGTGTTTTTAGTCAACACTCGTATAAAAGCATAAACTAAAAAATATTTATAAATGTAAAGATAAAAAGTCTAATTATTTAAGAATATAAATATTAAAAGATGATTGTTTAGATAAAGAATATTAAAAATTAACAAAGCCCGCAACGACCTACTTTTCCAACATCCCAGTAAGGGAGAGTATCATCAGCCAGGACGAGCTTAGCTTCTTGGTTCGAGATGGAGCAAGGCGTTTCCTCGTCTGTATAGTCACGGGCAGTGTTAAATAAAAGATATATCAGATAAATCTCTTATTTAACACTACTTGATAAAGTTAAAAGTCATAAACAAAGTTTTATAAAAACATATCTTATTAAGTTTTTATCCTTAACAAGGAAGTGATGCTTATTAAAAGATAAGCAGACGAGCTATTAGTACTGGTCAGCTAAAGGACTTTCATCCATTACACACCCAGCCTATCAAACACATAGTCTATATGAGCTCTTAAAAGAAGATTCATCTTGGAGTTGGCTTCCTGCTTAGATGCTTTCAGCAGTTATCACATCCCAACATAGCTACCGAGCGGTGCTCTTGGCAGAACAACTCGTACACCAGTGGTTGGTTCGACCCGGTCCTCTCGTACTAGGGTCAACTCTCCTCAATCTTCTTACGCCCACGGCAGATAGGGACCGAACTGTCTCACGACGTTCTGAACCCAGCTCGCGTACCGCTTTAAATGGCGAACAGCCATACCCTTGGGACCTGCTCCAGCCCCAGGATGCGATGAGCCGACATCGAGGTGCCAAACCTCCCCGTCGATGTGAGCTCTTGGGGGAGATCAGCCTGTTATCCCCGGGGTACCTTTTATCCTTTGAGCGATGGCCCTTCCACACAGAACCACCGGATCACTAAGACCGACTTTCGTCCCTGCTTGACGTGTATGTCTCGCAGTTAAGCTGGCTTTTGCCTTTATACTCTGCGAACGATTTCCAACCGTTCTGAGCCAACCTTTGTAAGCCTCCGTTACATTTTGGGAGGCGACCGCCCCAGTCAAACTACCCACCAGACATTGTCCTACTTGAGGATAACTCAAGCTAGTTAGCTATCAGAATAAAAAAGAGTGGTATCTCAACAATGGCTCACCATAAACTGGCGTCTATGGATCAAAGCCTCCCACCTATCCTGCACATTTTTATCCCAATAGCAGTGTCAAGCTGTAGTAAAGGTCCACGGGGTCTTTCCGTCTTGCCGCGGGTAGGAGGAATTTTCACCTCCACTACAATTTCACTGGATCCCTCTTCGAGACAGCTCCCATCTCGTTACGCCATTCATGCAGGTCGATATTTAATCGACAAGGAATTTCGCTACCTTAGGACCGTTATAGTTACGGCCGCCGTTTACTCGGGCTTCGATCAAACGCTTCGCAGAGCTAACGTCATCAATTAACCTTCGAGCACCGGGCAGGCGTCACACCCTATACATCCTCTTACGAGTTAGCAGAGTGCTGTGTTTTTGGTAAACAGTCGGGAGGGACTCTTTGTTGTAACCTTCAATGCTTACGGAGTAAATCCTTCACAAAGTTAGGCACACCTTATACCGAAGATACGGTGCTATTTTGCAGAGTTCCTTGAAGAGAGTTCTTCCACGCGCCTTAGAATACTCATCCCACCCACCTGTGTCGGTTTACGGTACGGGCAACTATAACTAAACTTAGAAACTTTTCTTGGCTCGACAGTATCGGCAATTCGCTATCCATTCCGAAGAACTTCAAACGCCTGTGGGGTCTCGGCTTAAAAAGATCCGGATTTGCCTGGATCTTAACCTACACCTTTCGACTAGCACTACCATTCGCTAGCTTGCTTAACTCTAAGCGTCCTTCCATCGCACATTATAGTTGGCATTGGAATATTAACCAATTTTCCATCGCATACCCCTTTCGGACTTTGCTTAGGACCCGGCTAACCCTACGATGACGAGCATCGCGTAGGAAACCTTGGGTTTACGGCGTTGGGGATTCTCACCCCAATTATCGCTACTCATGCCTGCATGCTCACTTGTATTCGCTCCAGCACTCCTTACCGGTATACCTTCAACGCAAATACAACGCTCTCCTACCACTTAGTAAAACTAAGTCTAAAGCTTCGGTACTCATTTTAGCCCCGTTATATTTTCCGCGCAGAATCACTAGACCAGTGAGCTATTACGCTTTCTTTAAAGGATGGCTGCTTCTAAGCCAACCTCCTGGTTGTTTAAGTAACTCCACATCGTTTTCCACTTAAATGAGATTTAGGGACCTTAGCTGTTAGTCTGGGTTGTTCCCCTCTCGACGACGGATTTTATCACTCGCCGCCTGACTGCCATGATTACACACTAGGTATTCGGAGTTTGATAGGGTTTGGTACATTGGTGTATGCCCTAGCCCATTCAGTGCTCTACCCCCTAGTATTACTACATGACGCTATACCTAAATATATTTCGGAGAGAACCAGCTATCACGATGTTTGATTGGCCTTTCACCCCTATCCACAAGTCATCCCATAGCTTTTCAACGCTAGCGGGTTCGGTCCTCCACCGGCTCTTACACCGGTTTCAACCTGCTCATGGATAGATCACATCGTTTCGGGTCTGCAACGTCTGACTAAACGCCCTATTAAGACTCGCTTTCGCTACGGCTCCGGGTTTCCTTAACCTTGCCAGACATCACAACTCGCAGGCTCATTATGCAAAAGGCAGTCCATCACCCTGATAAATCATAGGGCTCTGAATGATTGTAAGCAAATGGTTTCAGGTTCTATTTCACTCTGATCACCTCAGTTCTTTTCACCTTTCCCTCACGGTACTTGTGCACTATCGGTCTAGTAGTAGTATTTAGGGTTGGATAGTGGTCTACCCAGCTTCAGACAGAATATCACGTGTTCCGCCCTACTCAGGATACTGCTAAGTAAAACAAAGCTTTCATATACGGGAGTATCACCCTCTATGCTTAATCTTTCCAGATTATTCTATTAGCTAAGTTTAGTCTATATTGCAGTCCTACAACCCCACTAGTAAACTAGTGGTTTGCCCTCTTACGCGTTCGCTCGCCGCTACTAGCGTAATCTCTTTTGATTTCTTTTCCTGAGGGTACTAAGATGTTTCAATTCCCCTCGTTCGCTCCATATTAGGTAGTTAAGCTCGCACTTAACTGGGTTGCCCCATTCAGAAATTCCCGGATCAAAGCCCCTTGACGGCTCCCCGAGACTTATCGCAGCCTGGCACGTCTTTCATCGCCTCTACTAGCCAAGGCATCCACCACTTGCTCTTTGTAGCTTACCTTTTCTATATTAGATTATTCTAATTCGCATCACTTCCTTGTTAAAGATAACTTTATGTTACTGTATTTAAATTCTAGCTCTCAAGACGGAAAGCATTGACTACTATTTAGATAAGTTTTAAATCCTAAATAGATTGTGATGTCAAACTTTTGCATTAAATGCAAAGAGAATAGAAATTTAAATCTTTAACAAGTCCTGTAAAATTGTTTTTAAAACTTGCTTGTGACTATTAACAATATTAATTAAAAGAACATTTAGACAAAAGTCTAATTAGAAAGTTTAATTTTTAAGCTCTCTAATTAGACTTAATATAGTTAAACTATTTTATGGTGGAGAATAGCGGGATCGAACCGCTGACCTCCTGCGTGCAAAGCAGGCGCTCTCCCAGCTGAGCTAATTCCCCAATTAAATTCTCTGGTGGGCCTAACAAGACTTGAACTTGTGACCTCACCCTTATCAGGGGTGCACTCTAACCAGCTGAGCTATAGGCCCCTATAGGTCTATCAATCTTTCAAAACTAAACAAGGATGATTGAGAATATCTTTCTTATAGATATCTTGTGAGAGAATATCTATATGTACTCTAGAAAGGAGGTGATCCAACCGCAGGTTCTCCTACGGTTACCTTGTTACGACTTCACCCCAGTCGCTGATTCCACTGTGGACGGTAACTAATTTAGTATTCCGGCTTCGAGTGAAATCAACTCCCATGGTGTGACGGGCGGTGAGTACAAGACCCGGGAACGTATTCACCGTAGCATGGCTGATCTACGATTACTAGCGATTCCGGCTTCATGGAGTCGAGTTGCAGACTCCAATCCGAACTGGGACATATTTTATAGATTTGCTCCATCTCGCGATATTGCTTCTCATTGTATATGCCATTGTAGCACGTGTGTCGCCCCGGACATAAGGGCCATGATGACTTGACGTCGTCCACACCTTCCTCCTCCTTACGAAGGCAGTCTCATTAGAGTGCTCAGCCGAACTGTTAGCAACTAATGACGTGGGTTGCGCTCGTTGCGGGACTTAACCCAACATCTCACGACACGAGCTGACGACAGCCGTGCAGCACCTGTCTTAACATTTCTGCAAGCAGACACTCTTCTATCTCTAGATGATTTGTTAGATATCAAGTCCGGGTAAGGTTCTTCGCGTATCTTCGAATTAAACCACATGCTCCACCGCTTGTGCGGGTCCCCGTCTATTCCTTTGAGTTTTAATCTTGCGACCGTACTCCCCAGGCGGTATACTTAATCCGTTAGGTGCATTACTGCCAAGACTAGCTTAGCAACAACTAGTATACATCGTTTAGGGCGTGGACTACCAGGGTATCTAATCCTGTTTGCTCCCCACGCTTTCACGCATTAGCGTCAGTTGAGTTCCAGCAGATCGCCTTCGCAATGGGTATTCCTGGTGATCTCTACGGATTTTACCCCTACACCACCAATTCCATCTGCCTCTCCCTCACTCTAGATTATCAGTTTCCCAAGCAGTTCTATGGTTAAGCCATAGGATTTCACAAGAGACTTGATAATCCGCCTACGCGTCCTTTACGCCCAGTGATTCCGAGTAACGCTTGCACCCTCCGTATTACCGCGGCTGCTGGCACGGAGTTAGCCGGTGCTTATTCGTTAGGTACCGTCATTGTTCTTCCCTAACAAAAGGAGTTTACGCTCCGAAAAGTGTCATCCTCCACGCGGCGTTGCTGCTTCAGGGTTTCCCCCATTGAGCAATATTCCCTACTGCTGCCTCCCGTAGGAGTCTGGACCGTGTCTCAGTTCCAGTGTGACTGATCATCCTCTCAGACCAGTTATGCGTCATAGCCTTGGTGAGCCATTACCTCACCAACTAGCTGATACAATATAGCCTCATCCTACACCGAAAAACTTTCCCTATCTAACTTATGTAAGACAGGAGTATAGAGTATTAGCAGCCGTTTCCAACTGTTGTCCTCTAGTGTAGGGCAGATTAGCTATACATTACTCACCCGTGCGCCACTAACTCATAAGAGCAAGCTCTTACTTGTCCGTTCGACTTGCATGTATTAGGCACGCCGCCAGCGTTCACTCTGAGCCAGGATCAAACTCTCCATATTAATTACCTATCAAAATTTATTTAATAGGATTTTATTATGAAGTTTTTAATCAAAAAACTTTTAGTTTTATATATTAGTTTGTCTAATCTATTATAAATTATAAAATAATAGACTGGCTCAATCGATCACTTGTTTAGATTTCAAAGATTGACTAATAGTTTAACAATTGTAAGTTAAAAGAACTTTCTACTCTGCGTTTTGCAAAACAGAAAGTGAAGTATATAGAAGTGATGCTTAAATGCAGATAAAAATCAGGCTAATTTTTTAAAAACCCATAAAAAAATTTTGAAGTCCAACTTTTCCATTAAATATAATATCTTTTTTATTTGGATCATATTTAAATTCACTTATTACTTTTTTGTCCTCTTCTTTAAAATATCCAGCAGATATCAAAGTAGGCTCAACAAAAGCTACTTCTGGCACTAGTGTATCAAAAAAATTCGTCAGACTTTCATCGACGCTTATTTTTCCACCAAGAGATAATTTATCAAAAATTTCTGACTGATTTGTTCCCTTTTTAAAGCCATTTACCGCTGCATCCAAATTTAGCTTTAAAGCCTTATCTCCTTTTTTAAAGCTTAATGTATCTATTTTTATGCTTGGATTCTTTTCTAAGATTTGATCTATTATCTCATCAAAATTTAATCCAGCTAAAACATTATAATTTTCTTCATTATTTAAATTATTAAGCTTGTCTAATACATTATTTAATGCAGGCACATTGATATTTGCGATTTTGCTATCAAAGACAAAATCTGTATATTTTACTTTATCAACTGCTACTATACCTATTTTTATAACATCGTCTGATCTTCCAAGATCATTTGAGATTTCAAATTTTGAGTCATACTTAAAATCATCTATCAAAATATTACTTATATCATTAGAAGCGAAAGACACCCTTTTAAATTTAACTTTTGCCAAATAAGGTACAAGCTGGCTTTCTAAAATTTTTGAAATCTTAACTGGCTCTTTATAACTTGAGTCAATATAAAATCCTTCGATATTTAGATCAACTTTGTTGTATTCACTAACATCTTTCAAAGCGATCTTGTCCGCTTCAATCTTTAAGCTGTTTATACTATCTTTTGAATCAAGCGTCATACCAATCTTTATATCTTTTGTATTAAATGCAGTTTTTTGCTTATCATTAAATTCAATATTGCTAAATTTAATATCCACATCTTTATCGCCAGTTAAACTAACTTTTGTTTTAGTTGTTGCAATGACATTTGAACCCATAAATGTTGCGATAATGTTTTTAATCATATCGTTTTGAATAGAAATTTTTGAGTCTATTTCAAAGCCATCTATAAAAGCAAGCGCTGTATGAGAAATTTCATTTTCTACTTTAAAAACCAAATCCTCATTTACATTTTTACCAAATATATTTTCCAAAAGATCTTTTGAAACACTAAAATCAAATGATCCTTTTGAGCCAAAAAAACCTTTTTTGTAATTGTTATTAGAAATTTTAAAGCCCTTAATATTGTTTAGATCATTCACTATCCTTTGATAGTTCTTTTCCACCTCATTTGAAGCAAAATAAACCGCCCCAATGGCTACCATGATAACTACGATTAAAGCAGATATCACCTTTTTCATACTTTTCTCCTTTTTGTAATATGTTGTAAAAAAAACCAAATTCCAAACAACAAACAAACCATGGCAAGAGGCATAATATATCCATGCTCGCCAAGATAGTCGCTTGCGCCTACAAAATAATCACCCGCTTTAAAGCTGGCAAATCCGATAATGATCGCCCAAAGCACTGACGAGATCAAATTTATAATGCTAAATTTATAAAATGAATACTTCGTAAGTCCAAGTGCGATAGGAACCAAAGTTTTAACTCCGTAGATAAATTTTTTGATAAATATTATCTTATCGCCATGTTTTTTAGCCAAAATTCCTGCATAAGCAAGCTTTCTTTTATGATTTTTGATATAAGGCATAAGTGAGTTTTTATTAAATCTTGCGACATAAAAAATTAACGTGTCGCCGATTGTATTTGCCACAGCAGCGACAATTATACTAAGAGTGATATCCATCTTACCGGCAAAACTTAAAATTCCAGCGGCGATTAATGCAACCATGCCACCACCAAGGCTATAAAAAAACAATACAATATAGCCGTATGTTGAAACTGAGTTTATGATATCTTGCATTAATCTCCTAAAAGTTTGGATGCGGAGGCTATTAGCTGTTCATAGGCATAGCCACTTTGCTTTAAAATTTCTTCTCTTGCACTGATGACTGCTCCACCAAAGCTAGCTCCCGCAAAAAAACCATCATTTGCAGCGTAAGCATAGATATCACTTGAAAATTTAAAATCGCTTACTTTACTGTAATTGCGTCCAATATCACCAAAAGCTACTGATAGCTTCGTGTCAAGCGTGATCTTGGCATCTTTAATATCATGGATAATGCTATCTTTAAATATAAAAAGCACAAGTGAACTATCTTCATAGCCAAGCTGTATACCGATGCTACCGCCACTTATGCTAACTGGTAAAATTTCACTTGGCGAGTTAATGTTACCAACAACCATGATGCCATCTCCGCCCATGCCACCAACTACAAAACCGACCTTTTTAACACTTGGAAAGATGATCGTCGCTTTTGACTGCTCGATTAGCTCTTTTATAGGAGCGTTTCTAGCACCTCTCATCGTTGTTATAAACGAGTTAGCCGAGTCCAGCACGAGCTCCTCACTGGCAAAGCCAAGTGAGAAAAATAATAAAATTGAAAAAAGAAATTTCATATTCTGCCGTTATTTTGCAAAATCAACAGCACGAGTCTCTCTGATGACACTTACTTTTATCTCACCAGGATACTGCACCTTGCTCTCGATCTCTTGAGCTATCTCTTTTGCTACAAGCACTGCCTCGTCGTCATTTATGAGCTTAGCGTTTGCGATAACGCGGATTTCACGGCCCGCATTTATCGCGTAAGCTTGCTTGATGCCATCTTTACTTTTTGCGATGTTCTCGATCTCTTCAACACGCTTTAAGAAGCTCTCAAGCACCTCACGCCTTGCACCTGGACGAGCCGCACTTAGTGCGTCAGCTGCGCAAACAGCCGCACTTTCTATACTTGTTGCCTCTTCGTGGCCGTGGTGAGCGTAGATAGCATTGATGACTACTGGATGCTCTTTGTATCGCTTACAAATTTCTGCTCCAAGATCAACGTGACTGCCCTCGTACTCGTGAGTTAGCGCCTTACCGATATCGTGAAGTATGCCAGCTCTTTTTGCAAGCTTCTCATCTCCACCACACTCAGCTGCGATGATACCAGCAAGGTGAGCTACTTCAAGGCTGTGAGCCAAGGCATTTTGACCGTAGCTCGCTCTAAATTTAAGCTTGCCTATTAGTTTTACGATCTCTGGATGAATTTTATTTAGACCAAGATCCATGACGATGTTTTCGCCCTCTTCTTGTATGCTTTGCTCAAATTCTTCAGTCACTTTCTTGTGAAGATCTTCTATCCTCGCAGGCTGGATTCTTCCATCCTCTACCAAAAGCTCGATCACTCTTGTTGCGATCGCACGTCTGTAAAGATTGAAGCTACTTAGTATGATTGCATGTGGTGTGTCATCAATGATAATATCAACGCCAAGCACCATTTCAAGGGTCTTGATATTACGTCCCTCTTTGCCAATGATCCTACCTTTTAGCTCATCGTTTTTAATATTTACGACATTTATTAGACGCTCAGCCGCAAATTCTCCAGCAAATCTTGACGTAGCCTGCGCCAAGATGTAATTAACTCTCTTTTTAGCCTCTCTTTTAGCCTCTTCTTCATATTTTCTGACGATGTGAGCAATATCCGCACGTGACTTCTCTTCGACCTTTTTAAGCACGACCTCTTTTGCCTCTTCTTCCGTTAAGCCAGCAGCGTGCTCAAGCACTCTTATCGCTTCTTCTACCTTGTTTTGATAAGTCGCTTTTAAATTTAAGCCCTCTTCGTAAGTTATCTTTGCATCTTGCTTATCTTTTTCAAAAAGCTCTTTACTTTCGTTTAAAAGCTCTTGCTCATTTAGCAAAATTTTCTCTTTTTTGGCTAGTTCATCAAATTTACTCGCATACTCTTTTTGAAGCTTTGTTGTTTTGTCATCGTATCTTTTTTTAGCCTCAAATTCAGCCTCTTGTACTGAAATTTTAGAATTTTTAAGCGTTAGCTCAGCCTCATACTCAATAGCTTTTGCCTTTGCTTTTGCTTGTTCTAAGAAGATATTGTAGTTTGCATCATTTATCTTTTTAGCGTATAGATACCCTGCTCCAACGCCCGCCACACCGGCTCCTAAGCCTATTAAAACCTCTATCATTTATTCCTCTTTTTATATAATTTTTATTTGGGGTTATATAAAAGTCTGCTACCGCGTCTTGTGCATTTGAAAGCACATCTTTGGTATAAAAGTCTTTTATCTCAAGAAAAACTATCCGTTTTGGCTTAATGGGCAAAGAGTCAAAAAATCTATCATAAAATCCTTTTCCATGCCCTATCCTTGCCATAGCTCCATCAACCCCAATCGCTGGAACTACCGCCATATCGAGTTTAACATTATTAATTTTTTTGCCAGATGGCTGTCTGACATTAAATTTATAAGTTAGAAATGGCAGTCGCAATCTTACCATCTCTAAGCTAAGACCTACCATAAAAGGGGCAAAAATTTCACATTTATGTGATAAATTTCGTCTTATTTTAAGCACATCGACTTCGTAGTTAAGTGGCAAATAAAACAATACTTTCTTAGAATTTGTAAAATTTATCAATTTTAAAAGAGTTTTCGTAGCTTTATAGTGCGAGCATTTGGCCTTAAATTTAGTAAGTTTTATCAAATTTGCTCTTGCATTTTTTCTAAATTCATTTTTTTCTAAATTAACACTCATTTTATGCTCTTTCTTGTATAATCCTGAAATCTTATTCAAAAGGAAATTTATGACATTAAAACGAGCAATTATAACATCACTTTGCATTTTTGCATTTTTTGGATGCGGTGACGAGAACAAGCAAAAAAAAGAGCAAAATACAAGCGAACAAACGCAGGGCAAAATTTTAGATAAAAATGCTAGCAAAGATGAAAATTTAAGCAAAGACTCACTCACTCCAAAAATGAGTGAAAATGCCCAAGACAACGAGATAAAAGAGATAAATCTAAAGCTACTAAATGGCACAACTATGCAGATTACAAAAAGAAGTAATGGCTTTGATGTAAAAGATGGCAAAAAAGCAACTCTTTACGTATTTTTCGCCACTTGGTGCCCTCCGTGCAAGGCTGAGATCCCACACTTAAACAACCTAAGCGAGAAATTTAAAAACGAACTAGATATCGTTGGTGTGCTACTTGAAGACAAAAGTGAAGATGAAGTAAAAGATTTTGCTCAAAAATATAAAATAAAATACGAAGTCGCAGTCGGCGAGGGAAATTTTTTATTTGAAAAAGCGATGGGCGGCATAAAAGGCTTGCCTGCGTCAGCACTTTTTAAAGCAAATGGCGACTATGTCCAAGGCTACATCGGTCTTGTGCCTGAAGAGATGCTTGAAAATGACATAAATAGGGCCACAAAATAATGCTTGATTTTCTAAAAAAAGGCTTTGAGAAGACTTTTGGAGCGATAAGCTCAGCGAAGAAGTCAAAAAAGATAGACAAAGAGAGCTTAGAAGAAATTTTACTTGAAGCTGACGTAGCCTATGAGATCGTGGAAGAAATTTTATACTACTTACCGCCACAAGATGAAGTAAGTAGAGCCGATCTAAGGCGCGTTATGAGCAGCTATTTTATCTACGAAAACGAACGTGTGATCGAGCCTGATAAGCCATTTGTCGATCTCATCCTCGGCGTAAATGGTGCTGGTAAGACGACAACCATCGCAAAGCTTGCAAATTTATATAAAAATAACGGCAAAAGCGTCATTTTAGGCGCTTGCGATACATTTAGAGCTGGAGCGATCGAGCAGCTACGCCAATGGTCACTTAGACTAAATGTGCCAATAGTCGCAACACAGCAAGGTCATGATCCTTCGGCTGTTGCTTACGATACGATCAGCTCAGCCCTTGCAAAAGGCATCGACCGCGTCATCTTAGACACGGCTGGCAGGCTTCAAAATCAGACAAATTTAGCAAACGAGCTAGAAAAGATCGTTCGTATTAGCAAAAAAGCTTACGAAAAGGCGCCTCACCGCAAAATTTTGATTCTTGATGGCACGCAAGGTAACGCCGGAGTTGCACAAGCAAAAGCGTTTAACGATATCATCTCGCTTGATGGTGTCATCATCACAAAGCTTGACGGCACTGCAAAGGGCGGAGCACTATTTGGCGTGGCAAGAGAGCTTGAGCTACCTATATTTTATATAGGTGTTGGTGAGAGCATGGATGATATCATCAAATTTAATCCAGACGAGTTTTTAGACGAGCTAATGGACGCCATTTTTGAGTAGGGTAAAATTTCTTAGTAAAATTTGCTTTTTCGCTGCTCTTTTGGCAATTGATTTTCTTGCATTTACTCCAAAATCTCCTACTATCATCGAAAATTCGTGGGATAAAGCAAATCATTTTTTAGCTTTTTTCGTCCTTTATATACTGCTCTACCTTGGCTATGAGTTTAAAATTTTTAAAAATTTAGCCTTACTTTTAGCCTTCGGAGTGCAAATAGAAATCGTTCAGGCGTTTTTACCAAACAGGAGCTTTAGCCTGCTTGACATCGTGGCTGACATGATCGGAGCGGCTTTTGGAGTGATAGTAGTTGAAATTTTAAAAAGGATAATTTATGGCAAAAGCAAAGCCAGTTTTTGAGTGTCAAGCCTGCGGTAATCAACAGGCAAAGTGGCTGGGCAAATGCCCACAATGTGGGGCTTGGGATAGCTTTGTCGAGCTTAGCCAGCAAGAGATAAAGATAAGCAAAGAGATAGCAAAAAGCACCGGAGTAGCCAGCAAAGCCATAAGCATAGACGAAGTTGAAATTCAAAATTTCACGAGGTTTAGCACTAAAGATAGCGAGCTAGATCTTGTTCTTGGTGGCGGTGTAGTCGAGGGCTCACTTGTGCTTATAGGCGGTAGCCCGGGCATCGGTAAATCAACATTGCTTCTAAAAATTGGCTCAAATTTAGCAAAAGACGGTAAAAAAACGCTCTATGTAAGCGGCGAAGAGAGCCAAAGCCAGATAAAAATGAGAGCTGACAGGCTAAATGCGGTGGATAAAAATTTATACCTGTTAACTGAAATTTGCCTAGAAGATATCATGCTAGAGGTGCAAAAGAGCGACTACAAGGTGCTAGTCATTGACTCCATTCAAACACTTTATAGCCAAAATATAACCTCCGCTCCAGGCTCAATCACGCAGGTTCGTGAGATCACATTTGAGCTAATGAGACTTGCAAAGAGCCAAAGTATCTGCGTTTTCATCATCGGTCATATTACTAAAGAGGGCTCGATCGCAGGGCCAAGGGTACTTGAGCATATGGTCGATGTGGTGCTTTATTTTGAGGGCGATGCAAGTAGAGAGCTGAGAATTTTACGTGGGTTTAAAAACCGCTTTGGCTCAACGAGTGAGGTTGGTATATTTGAGATGAGCCAGCACGGACTGGTGAGCGCAAACGAGGTTTCTAGTAAATTTTTCACACGTGGCGGAGCGATGAGTGGCAGTGCGATAACTATCATAATGGAAGGCTCAAGAGCGCTTAGTATCGAGATACAAGCACTCGTTTGCGAAAGTGCCTATCCAAAACGAAGCTCGACTGGCTTTGAGAGAAACCGCCTAGATATGCTGCTAGCCCTACTTGAGCGAAAGCTAGAAATTCCACTTGGGCACTACGACGTCTTTATAAACGTTTCAGGTGGCGTTAAGATAAGCGAAACTGCGGCAGATCTAGCCGTTATAGCAGCGATAATAAGTAGCTTTAAAAACCGCCCTATCAGCAAGGATAGTGTATTCATCGGTGAGCTAAGCCTAAATGGTGAGATAAGAGAAATTTTCAACCTCGACCAGCGACTAAAAGAGGCAAAAACGCAGAAATTTAAAAACGCCATCATCCCAAACAAACCGCTTGACACACAAGGGCTAAAGTGCTTTTACGCCAAAGATATCACGCAAGTGCTTGAGTGGATGTAAATTTGTCTTGCCAGCGATTTAACATCAATAATTTGCTGGCTAGGCCATATTTTTTATCTTTTGTATAAGTCTTAGGATATCTATGCTTTTCTTCGAAATTTAAATTATAAAAATTCCATTCTTTGCCTATAAAATACCTATGCCTTCTTATCCACTTTAAGCTTTGCAACTTTTTCTAAAATTTCAAACATACTCTTGCCACTATCAAATTCACTCTTTATAAATTTATAAAGCTCTTTAAATCTCTCATCAGCTTCAAACTTATAGGTTTGAGACTTTTTAGTAACTTGTATAGGTGTAAATTTCTTATCTTTGGCGTTGTCTTCTTTTTCAAGATTATCTATATTCTGAACACCTTTTTCGTTTAGCTCTTTTAATATATTAACAGCATTTTTAGCATCTTCGCCAGATAGAGTTAGATCAAATCGCTCTTTTAATACATATTTAGCCCACTCCTCTTTAAACTCATCGATGCTCATATCGCTATCAAGCAGATCAATAGTCCTTGAGTTTTTAGTAAATAGCAAATCGCTATTGCCGCGATATTCATTTAAAAATTCATTTACAGTGTATGGGGTATCTCTTAAAATTTTTGGCTTATCATTGTCTGGTTTTGCTTGCTGACCTTGTATATACTCTACAAACAAGCCCTTACTTTCATTTATGAAATTTTTAAGATCTGATAGCTGCTCGCTTGTAAAGTTAGGATCATAACCTCTAAGCTTTCCTATGATAGTGACTTTTGCTTCATCGCCTTTTGTAAAGCCAGATAGTGGATATATGTGTCTATCGTAAGCCGCGGCTTGAGATTTTCTATCAAGCCCTGCGTATTTAGGAAAGCTCATACCATATCCCATATCGTTATTAAGTATCTCGTTTATATCGTTAAATTTAAAGCCTATCTCTCTTGCTATGTTCTCTCTTGAGAGGTAGTTAGTAGTTGGGAGGTTATTAGAAATTTGCATTTTACTATCCTTAGTTTCTTTAGCTCCATTAAATCTTAATTAGAGATATCGTCTTTTCTTTAAAAAATTTTATAAAAATACATTTTTTAAATTTATTAGAAGTAGTTAAAAGATATTAAAAAGCTTTGTAAAAATGTATAAATTTTAGACAATCATCACTGCAGCTACAGCAAAACCGCCGTCGTGAGTTATGCTAAGGCTTGCTTCTTTGATATTAAAATTTGTATAAATTTTTGGGCTAAATTTTATCTTTGGTGCGTTTTTTGCGTCTTTGCTAAGCTCAATGTCCAAAAAACCACACTCTTTGCTAATACCCACACCAAGGGCTTTGCTAGCTGCTTCTTTGGCCGCCCAAAATCCAGCCAAAGTCGCATCATTTTTTGCCAGCGTGATCTCGTCATCACTAAGAAATTTTTTTAAAAAAAGCTCGCCGTAACGAGCTTTAAGTCTAGAAATTCTATCTATCTTAATGATATCAATACCTATCATTGCACCACAAAATCAGTAAAAAATATATTTTTGATGTAGCCATCATTTAGTACTTCATTTAACTTACCCACGATCTCGTCTTTTAGCCTGTCTTTGCCTTTTGCGGTGCTTACTTCTTCGTAAGTTTTTGACGAAAGTGTCCTGATGATAATATCTCTTAAAAGTGCCTTTTTCTTATCAAGCTCAGGAGTTAGCAACTCATCGCTTTGCTCCATATCAATCTTGGTTTTAAGAAATCTTGAGCCATTTTCGCTAAGCAAATTTACAATAAACTGATCAAGCGGATATATCGGTCCCATATTTGAATAGTCGTTGCTACTATGCTTTGCTTTATTTTGAGCTGGCATGGACTGCGTTTGAGTCTGAGCTGGTGTTTGCGCCATATTTGCCTCTTTTGGCTCGTCAGAACTAAGCATCAAAAACGCGACTAGCCCTCCAATAACTAGCAGCAAAACAAATATCGCAATGATAATTATCATTAATGCACCATTGCCACCTTTTTTTGCTTTTTTCTCTTCAACTTCTTCAGCCATCTTTCCTCCTTTAAGTTTTGGCTATAATTATACAAAAAATTCGCAAAAATGAGAAAAAATGATACATAAGACAAATGCTGCTAGAGCTTTAGACAAGCTAAAAATTAATTATGAAATTTTAGAGTATGAGGTCGATTTAAACGATCTTTCAGCCATTCACGTAGCAGCTAGCACCAAGCAAAATATAAAGCAAATTTATAAGACTATCGTTTGCGAGTGTGAGCCTAAAAATTTCGTTGTTGCTTGCTTACAGGGTGATTTGGAGCTTGACCTAAAGGCGCTTGCTCACGCATGCGGAGCAAAACGCTGCGAGCTTATAAATTTAAAGGATCTAGAAAAAATAACTGGCTATATTAGAGGTGGTTGCTCGCCACTTGCGATGAAAAAGCATTTTGCGACTTTTATAGACGAACGCGCTATGGAGCAAGAATACGTGTTAGTAAGCGCTGGAGTAAGAGGCAAACAAATCAAAATAGCACCAAACGATCTTTTAAAGGCTTGTGAGGCAAGTTTTGCCAATATCGCTAGGCTAGCTCTTTAAAAACTCTATAAATTTAAACTTCTCGCCTAAAAACTTGGGCGAGAGTAGAAATTTCGCCTGTTTAGCTGCATTTTCATAGGCTTGCTTGCTGCCTTTTTCAAGCACTAAAGATAAAATTTCATCCACGCCAAAGTCGCAAACCAAAGCATCATTTTGTTTTTTAAATTTAAGCATCAAAAAGCCGGCCTCACAAAAAGCCTCTTTGACCTGCTTAAAACAAAGGCTATAAGTTAGATCTGAGCTTTTAAAATATGGCGCAAGGTTTGAAATTTCAAACAATGAAAAAACTTGATGGTCTTTAAAAACTCTTAAGCTAAATTCATTTTTTGGCTCAAATTCGCCGTAGTCAAAGCTTAAAAATCTCACCTTTTTTGCCGCATTTGCAAGCTGAAGCGCAAATTTGGTGTAGCTAGTTGATATCTCGCCTTTTTTTATGCCAAATTTCTTTGCAAGGGCTAGCAAATTTTGATCCGCTCTTTGCCAGTGAAATTTTAGATCATCATCCACAAAAAGTATATTTTGTCCGTCTATCACCTCGCAACTAAATGCGTCAAGTAGCTCATTTGAGATGACAAAAATTTCATCAAACGAGCACTCGTCTAAATTTTTATAATGTCTTATTTTGACATCATTGCCAAAGCGCTTTGTAAAAGTTTCAAGCTGCTTTTTCCTTAAATTTTCGTGAGGCTCAATGATAATAAACTCTAAATTTTTTAAGATCTCTGGCTCAAGCGTAAAGATGCCTTGCGCAAAATCAGCTAGCATATCGCCTGAGTTTGCACCGATCTCCACGACCTTGCAAGAGCTAGAAATTTCGCCTTTTTTAAGCAGTTTTAAAAAATAGTTTGCAAGGCAGGCGCCAAAGAGATAGCCAACGCTTACATTTGTGTAAAAATCGCCCTTTTTACCGATATCTACGCCAAATTTATAGTAGTTTTCATTGACCCAGATATCAAAAAACTCGCTAAATTTCATAGATCAGGCAGCTTCCAGCCTCTATAAAACGCAAACATCCTAATCGTTATGCCAGCAGCAAGCAAGAGCATAGTAAAAAATATATTGGTTAGGCCTAGATGATATAGCACAAAGTAAGCAAGCCCCACACCAAGGCTTATCGTGCCGTAAAGTCCAGTGCGTAAAAACCATGGAATTTCGTTTAGCAAAATATCTCTTAAGATACCTCCACCAACGCCGTTAAAAAAGGCGATCATCATCACACCAAAGATGTTGTAGTTGTACTCAATAGCAACCATCGCGCCAACGATCGAAAAACAAATAACATCGATCGCATCGGCGAAAATAAATACAAATTTTCGCTCCAAACCTTCTCTTTTTATATGTAAATTTGCCACTCTTGAAACAATCAACATAAAAATAACAACGCTTACTGGCATATAGTGCGTAAATGAATAAACTGCCCTGCCAACGAGCATATCACGCATGATACCGCCACCAAGTGCGGTCAAAAATGCAGACAAAAAGACTCCAAGCCAGTCGCACTCCTTTTTTACTGCAAATAAAAACCCACTAAGTGCAGCTGATGCGATACCAACGTATTCGACAAAAAGTATTAAACTCATATTTTTCCCTTAAAAGGTCGCATTTTATAATGAACTCTCATAAAAAATCATTAATAATATTTTTACCATTAGTTTATTTTAGGCTATAATAACAAAAAATTTAAGGAAGGAATTTTAATGAAAAGACTATTAATCATATTTCTTGCTGGTTTATTTTTCACGCCAAACTTAAACGCTGATGTGATCCAAAATCAAAAGCTAAAAAATGCAATAAATATTTTAAATGCTTTTGGTACAAGAAATTTAAAGCCAAACACTAAATTTGAAGGCATAAAAGCGATCGCTATAATCCCTGATGTGACAAAAGCAGGCGCTGTTGTAACTGGATCAACAGGTAAAGGCGTATTTATCGCTAAAAACGATGATGGTGAATGGTCAAGTCCATTTTTTTTAAATTACACATCTGGTAGCATAGGCTTGCAGCTTGGTTACAGCTCAGCTGATATGATCATTTTATTTAAAAATTCAGAAGCTTATGCAAATTTATTTAATGCAAAAGATACGATCAGCCTAAAAGCAGAAGCAACTGGTGGCGTTGGTAATGAAGTAGCGATCACAAGTGATTTGCCTGAAATTTCAGCATTTGCTGAGGAGCGTGGCAAGACAAGTGGTGCCTTTATAGGCGTTAGCCTAGATGTGGCAAGGCTTAAAATAAATATACAAGATACAAATGATTACTATGAGCGAATGTATGATTTTGAAAATATCTACAACAATAGCCCAAAAGCTAGTAAATACACTCTGAAATTTAAAGAAATAATCTCAAAATATTTCTTATAGCTCAAAATTCTTGGCTCATTAAGTGGGTCAAGAGCTCTTTTTATTTTTACTTTTATGATTAATTTTATAGAAGTTATGGCTTAGCTTTTTGCTAAACCATAAATAGTGAAACAAAGCGTTTTTTAGGGATTGGAGAAAATTGAGTCATATACTCAAACGCTTCTTCGTAATCGCCATCTGTATATTGTGCAACTTGTTCGATAAGCTCGTAAAGCTCCTCATCGTCCATAGAATCAAAACTGCCTCTATTTTCTAAAACCTCTAACAAAACGGCGTCTAATTCGAGCTCGTCGTAAGTCATTTTATTCCTTAATTTTGATTTAAAAAATGCGACACTATACCAAAACAATCTTATAAAATACTTTACTTGAAATTCGTAAGAAATTTTATGCTTTTTTTATAAGTAAAGTTGTAAAATCCTTATATTCATTATCATTTTAGTTAGGTTTTTGTGGATAATTTTGAACTATTTTATAAGCATTTTAAAGAGTTTTTGGAAGCCTTTGGGCAAAAAAGCTCAGAGTTAAAAGAACAAATTTTGCATGTACTTTTCATTAGTAACTCTCATCTAAGTGCTCAAGAAATTTCTTCAGAAATTTACAAAATCCACAAGAATGAAATTTCAATGACATCAATTTACTCGTTTTTAAATTTTCTCGAAATGCATCATCTTGCAAACTGCTTTGAAGAAAATGGAGTAAAGAAATTTGAACTAAATTTAAAATCATCGCACGATCATTTGATATGTGAAATTTGTGAAAAGATAGTTGATTTTGAAGATGAGATGATAGAGCAAAGGCAAGAGCAAATTTGCAAAGAAAAAAATTTTAGCGAGCAGTCGCATACGATGATACTTTATGGCATTTGCAGTGATTGCCAAGAGAAAAATGGAAATTAAATTTTATCATTTCATTTTACTTTTTGATAATGAAAAACAAAAAAATTTCAGATTTATTTAAGCTGTGAAATAGATAATACGCAATTAAAAAAAGGATGAAAATGGATATAAAAACACAAACTTTAGCACAAGTTGCAAGCTATTTTTCAATGATAGCTCATACAAACGGTAGACTAAGAGTAAGAGTTAGTCCAAAGATAAAAGAGCTAAGTAGCAGCGTAAATTTAGCTAGCCTAGATGATGTGATAGCTCAAATAAATGGTATAAAAAATGTAAAATTTAACAAGCTAATCGGCTCTGTAACGATCGAATACGATCATGAAATTTTCCCTAAAAATCTCTGGGAGGATCTCTTAAAAGGGCAAAATTTGGAAGAGATTTCAACTAGAGTAAATGAAGTTGCAAAAGAAGTGAAATATGCTTAATGAACTTTTAAATGCATCATACACCAGCGAAAAAAACGCACTTAGCTTATATGAAAATTTAGCTTCGTTTGGTGATGTTTTTAACGAGATCGCAAATATCAGAAAAAATGCGATCATCTTGATAGAAAAATTTGCGAGCACACATGATTACGAGCTTGCTTGCGAAAATGAAGCTATATTTTTGCCGGCAAAAAATAAAGAAGATGCACTAATACAAGCTTTAAACTACGAGTTAGAGCTAAATAAAATGTATGAAAAATTTTGTGAAAGCTTAGACGATGAAGAGCTAAAAGATCTATTTTTTAGACTTTGGGCTACTTCAAATAACGAATATGTCACCTCTTTAAAACAACGTTTAAAAGAAATTTATAGTGGCT
This sequence comes from Campylobacter concisus, assembly GCF_002913715.1. Lineage (NCBI taxonomy): Bacteria > Pseudomonadati > Campylobacterota > Epsilonproteobacteria > Campylobacterales > Campylobacteraceae > Campylobacter > Campylobacter concisus. The sequence goes on from NZ_PPCE01000004.1 coordinate 98,077, forward strand.
GTGAAATAAAAAATGAGCTAAATTTAAATGAAATTTCACAAAATTTTGAGCAAAATGGCATAACAAATATTTTAGAAAACTATCAAAACGACTTTAATGAGATAACTAAAAGCTTGCAAAATATCGCAAGTGGCAAGGCTGATAAAAGCGAGTTAGCAAAGATAACCAACAATCCAAATTTCTCGTTTTTTAGCGGACTTGCGCTTGGGGCATTAGGCATTTCAGTAGTTAGTAAAAATTTTAATAAGGATGAAGAAAATGAATAATTTACAAAATCAAACAAAGAAAGGATTTAAAATGGCATTACCATTTTTAGCAGGTTTAGCAGTAGGCGGTTTAGCAATAGCTGCTTGGAATAAAAGAGATAAGATCAAAGAGTACGCCCAAGATGGCTTTGATAAAGGCAAAGAGGCCGCAAAAGATCTTTACAAAAAAGGTAAAAGTGTTGCAAAAGATGCAAAAGACTTTATAGTAAAAGAAGAGAAAAAAGCAAAACGTGGTGCTAAAAAAGTAGAAAAAGAGGCTGAAAAAGTGGTAAAGAAAACAAGAAAACCACGCGCTAAAAAGCCAGCTGCTCCAAAAGCTATCACACCAAACGATATAGCTTAAGGATAGAGAATGCAAGAAAATAGTCTTTTTACACTTTCAAGCACAAGACTTCCATTTGATCACTTCATCAGCGGAGCTTTAATCGCTGGCATGGGTGCAGCTGCACTTGGCTTTAGCGACTATCTAAATAATAGAGCAACTAAAAAAGATATCGCTAAAAAGATAGCGAAATACGCTGTAACAGGTGGTTTTGTAGGTGCTGTTGGCATTCATGCTTCAAATTTAATAGCACAAAAAAAATATCTAAATGCAGCAGCTTTTACAGCAGCTGGTATCGGCGGTCTTTTGATAGCAGAAAAACTAATAAAATTGGAGAGTAAATAATGAACAACCCTTACATCAACGAAGAAAACGTAGCAAGTGAAACTGCAGCTAACAATGCAGCAGCTGCTCAGCCAAGCGCAATCGATAATGCAATAAACAATGCAGCTCAAAATTTACCATTTGTGCCTGAAAATTTTAATGCTGCTGGCTTTGTAAAAGGTCTAGTTTTAGGTGGTATCGCAGCTTATGTACTGACTAATCCAAAAGCACAAGAGTGCGTATTTAAAGCGATTATCAAAGGTGGCGAGCTTATAAATGCTGGCATAGAAGAACTAAAAGAGCGTTTTGAAGATGTCAAAGCAGAACTTGACTCACAAAAATAAGATCACTCTAGCTCACAAGAGTAAAAATAGAGCGAGGTTTATTTGCGAGAGCCTAAACGCTAGAAGCGACGTCAGCGCTATCGAGGCTGCGATCTCAGAGCGAACTGATGCACTAAGTGTTCGTGTAAATAAATACGCAAAAAGCATTATCGTTGAATACGATAAAAACTACGATAAAATTTTAAACTTTATCAAGAGCTATGAATTTCCAACAAAGGCAAAAGATCCAAATTTGCCAAGCAAGGCAAATATCTATAAGGCTGCTGCTGCACTTGGCATAACGCCATTTATGAGTAACAAAACTCTAAAATCAGCCGTGACTCTTTACGCCACAGCTCCAAATCTAATAGAAGGTGCAAAAGAGCTAAGGCATGAGGGTATCACTTCAAAAGTGCTTGAGGCAACTGCCATTGGTACTAGCCTAGCAATGGGCGATCATTTAGCAGCAAATAGCACAAATTTGATGATAAATATCGGCGAATATATGGAAGAAAGTGCTAGTCACAAAAGTGATGATCTCATCAAAGAGCTAGCAAAACCAAATATCGAAGAAGTCTGGGTCGAGAGAAATTTAAATGGCGAAAAGACGCTTGAAAAAGTAAAAACCGAAAATTTAAAAAAGGGCGACATCGTAGTAGTTGGAGCTGGTGAGACGATAGGCGTTGATGGTTATATCGTTGAAGGTAACGCCGATGTAAATCAAGTCTCAATGACTGGAGAGGCTGAACCTATACCAAAAGCTAGAGGTGACCGTGTTATAAGCGGCACCGTGGTTGATGAAGGTAGGATAAAAATTTGGGCTGAAAATGTAGGCAGTGATACAGCGACAGCTAGGATCAAAGAGTATATACAAACTTCACTCAATGAAAAATCAGCCATTGGTGTAAAAGCGTTAAAACTAGCTGATAAACTTGTGCCTGTTACGCTCTCGCTTGCTGGACTTTCATACATTATAAATAAAAATATGAATAGCGTTGCTAGCGTACTTCAAGCGGACTACTCTTGCGCATTAAAGCTTGCTACACCAGTTGCTTTTAAATCAAGTATCTCAAAAGCAGGCAGAAATGGCATTCTTGTAAAAGGTGCAAAAGCGATCGAAGCTTTAAGCTCAGTTGACACTTTTGTATTTGATAAGACCGGCACTCTTACACATGGACGCCTAAGTGTAGTTGAAATTTACTCATTTAAAAAAGGCTTTTCTCAAAATGATATATTAAATTTAACTGCAAGTGCCGAGGAGCACTACTTTCATCCAGTAGCCGAAGCAATAGTTGAAGCTGCAAACAAGCGTGGTTTCCACCATATTCATCACGATGAAGTCGAATTTATCGTAGCTCATGGCGTAAAAACTGCGATGCACGGCAAAGAGGTAGTTATCGGCAGTAGACACTTTTTAGAAGATGACGAGATGATAAGCTTTAAGGCTCATGAAGCTTTAATAAGTAAAGCATTAAATAGCGGCTTAACTTTACTCTACGTTGGATACGATAAAGAGCTAGTCGGAGTCATCGCTATGAAAGATGATATGAGAGAAAATGCAAAAGATATGGTGGCAAAACTACGCAGTCTTGGCGTAAAAGAGGTCGTCATGCTAAGTGGTGACATCAAAAGCAAGGCTGAAGAGGTGGCAAGAGAGCTTGGGCTTGATAGGGTCTATGCAGAGTGCTTACCAACAGATAAAGCAGCTATCATCGAAGAGCTAAAGAGCGAGGGCAAAAAAGTAGCCTTTGTGGGAGATGGCATAAATGATGCTCCAAGCCTAACTAAGGCAAATGTGGGCATAAGTATGCACAAGGGTGCTGATATAGCTAAAGCGACGGCTGATATAAGTCTTTTAAAAGACGATATCATGAGCGTAGCTCTTGTAAAAGAGCTTGCAAATAAAACAATGGATTTAATTAGCTCAAATTTCCGCTCAACAGTTGGCGTAAACACAGCTATACTAAGCGCTGCGACACTTGGTATGTTAAATCCAATAGCAACTGCCATGCTTCATAATGGCACAACGATTTGGCTTTTATTAAACTCAATGAAGGGCGTAAAATTCAAATCGAAATAAATTTGAAAGGGTAGATGGTGCTTGATAGTTTCTTAAATTTTTTAAACGGCAAAATGGACGTAGCCAACGACTTTTTATATGGATATTTTTTAGTCATTATTCTTGTGGCTACGGGAATTTATTTTAGTTATTTGACTCGTTTTGTGCAGTTTAGGATGTTTTTTGAAGCTTGCAGGGTCTTAGTAGAAAAAAAGGACAAGTACAATAAGCACCATTTAACGCCGTTTCAAGCACTTATGATCTCGACTGCTTCGCGCGTTGGCATAGGCAATATTGCTGGAATTTCAGCTGCCATCGTCGCGGGCGGTCCTGGTGCTCTTTTTTGGATGTGCTTGATGGCATTTTTAGGATCAGCTTCAGCTTTTGTAGAGAGCACACTAGCACAAATTTATAAGACAAAAGACGTTTTTGGATTTAAAGGCGGTCCAGCTTATTACATCAAAAATGGCCTTGGCATAAAGTGGCTAGCTTCGCTTTTTGCGGTGATTCTCATCATCACCTACGCGTACGGCTTTAACGGCCTTCAAAGCTATACTATGACATCAGCCTTTGAAATTTACTACGACAAAGCTGGTAGCAACGTTAGCTTTGCACAAAGTGGTCTACCTGTTGGCATCGGCCTTATACTTACGGCATTTGCAGCAGTAATGTTTTTTAGCAAAAGTCACATCATCGGCAAAGTAAGCTCATACATCGTGCCTTTTATGGCACTTGCCTACATCTCGCTAGCACTTATCGCTATCGTTTTAAATTTCAAAGAAATTCCTGATGTTATTAAGATGATTTTAGAAAATGCCTTTGATTTTAAAGCGATATTTGGCGGATTTGCCGGCAGCGTGATCGTAATAGGCATCAAAAGAGGCCTTTTCTCAAACGAAGCTGGCATGGGTTCAGCTCCAAACGCAGCAGCCGCAGCACATACTAGCCACCCAGTAAAACAAGGCCTAGTTCAAGCAATGGCAGTCTTTATAGACATGACGATATGTATCGCTTCTGGTATGATCGTGCTATTTTCACAGGCCTATCTTACGAAGCAGGCTGGATCAAGTGGTGAGGTGCTAACAGCACTTCCTCTCGTTCAAGCTGCAATGAAAGAGTATTTTGGTGAATTTGGAGTTCATTTTACCACTCTTGCAGTCGTACTTTTTGCCATCACCTCGCTTATTGGCAACTACTACTACGCTCAGGCAAATATGAAATTTTTAACCAAAAACCACAAGCTTACATTGCTATTTAAGATAACGGCCGTCGTTATGATATTTATTGGCGCTCAGATGAATTTAAAGCTCGCTTGGAATATCGCTGATATCACAATGGCTGCAATGGCAACTATCAACATCATCGCTATATTCTTACTTTCAAAAGTAGTGATAATAGCAGTCAAAGACTACGAAGCTCAAAGAAAGGCTGGGCTAAATCCAGAATTTGACCCAGAAAGCCTTGGCATCAAAAATACAAGTTGCTGGAATAAAAACTAAATGGAGAAGAATTTGAAAAACGATACAAAAATAAGTGGCAAACTACTTGACATAAATACTCACAGAAAGGTAGCAAAGGTCGGTATGGGCATCACTTTAGCCTCAGTTTGCTTAAGCGCCCTTTTTATGAAAAGAAATAAAAGCGTTAAGAAATTTCACGTTGCTTCAGGCATTGCATTTACTTGCTTTGCTCTTTATCATGCTGGACTTTATGACAATGGAATCTTTAAAAAAATGATAATAAAAGCAAAAAATGAGGTAAAAAAGGCATAAAATGATACTTAGCGACGCAGAAATTCTAAGCTATATAAATGAAGATATACCTTATTTTGATCTTACTACGTCGCTTCAAAATATCGATAAAAAAGCCTCACTTGAAATTTATTCACGTGATGAAATTTGTGTTAGCTGCGTTGATGTAGCCGCAAGTGTTGCGAGGCTACTTGGATGCGAGAGTAAAATTTTTGTGCAAAATTCTCAAATTTGCAAAGCTGGCGATGTGATCATAAAAATTTATGGCAGCTACGAAGATGTGCATAAAGCTTGGAAACTAGCTCAAGTCGCACTAGAATATGCCAGTGCCATCGCAACTTATACAAACAAAATGGCAAATGCCACAAAGAGCATCAATGAAAAATGTGAAATTTTAGCAACTAGAAAAAGCTTTCCATTTGCTAAGAAATTTTGCGTAAAAGCGGTACTTGAAGGTGGTGGTAAAATGCATAGGCTTGGGCTTAGTGATAGCATTTTATTTTTTAAAAATCATATAAAAGCTTATAGAAATTTTGATGAGTTTGTATCTCTTTTGCCAGAATTTAAAACCAAAATGGTTGAGAAAAAAATCTGCGTTGAAGCTGAAAATTTAGACGAAGCAAGCAAGCTTTTAAAAGCAAATTGCGACGTTGTTCAGTGTGATAAATTTAGCCAAGAGCTTATCAAAAACGTACTCTCTTTAAGAGATGAAATTTCGCCAAATACAATGATACTAGCAGCCGGTGGCATAAATTTAGCAAATGTAAAAGAATACGCAAAAGCCGATGCGATAGTAACGTCAGCTATGTATTCAAAAGGCGTTGCTGATATCAGCACCAGACTTGAGATTTTATAAATTTTTACAATGACCGATACAGCAAAACATCTATCAAAGTTAAAAATTTACAGAAAATGCATTTTGGCTCTGGAATTTGAACGATACGCAACAAAAAATTAACATTTTTTATTTCAAATTTATCTCATAGCTACAAGCAAAAATACAAACTAATAAAGTTAAATTTTCTAATTTGTTTTCTCTAAAAAATAAGGACACTCATATCTTGCTTTACACCACGTGCATAAAACTCAATCAAATTTTAAAATTTACAAACAAGTATATCACGCTTTTAAATTCAGTAACAAACGATAACGAGTGAGTAGAATTTAGAATTTGCCTAGAAATTTTCAAATTCCAGGCAAATTTCACTCAAATTTACTCTCTAACAACATGTAAAAACTGCATGTGTTTGCGGTATTGCTCGATGACGTCGTTTATCAGCGTGGCTTCGCTCCAGCCAAGCACGTCGTAGTCCTGACCGCCCTCTTTTAGATAGACCTCAGCCCTGTAGTAAAGATCGTCGCCGTCAAGCTCTCTGGTGTAGTCTGGGCTCTGGCTTTTGGTGAGATAGACGCCATATCTAAAGTCCATCTCGTCGCCAAGTCCGACATTTAAATTTACAAAATTTTCACCATTTGTGACCTTTGCTTCAAGGCCGTTTTTGGCAAATTCCTCTTTTAGCTCGTTAAACGCTTTTAGTACAACCTCGTTTAAAAATTTCTTGCCATCTTTCTTGCCTGGCAGCGTGATGATCGCACTTAGGCGCTCTTGCCACGGCTTTGAAAGATCACTAATAGGCATGTTGTTAAAGTTATTTGTCTCTTTTTTGGTTAGATCCACACGTAACGCCTTAAATAGCCCGTAAATGGCGCCAAGTAGCACTATGGCAAATGGTAGTGCGGTCGTGATCGTAAGTGCTTGAAGTGAGCCAAGACCGCCTGCTAGCATCAAAAATGCCGCCACGACGCCCACTGTAACGCCCCAAAAGACCTTTTGCCAAACTGGTGTATCGTCCTTGCCGTTTGAGCAAAGCATGTTCATAACGATCGCCGCAGAGTCAGCGGAAGTCACGAAAAATATGACGATCATAAAGACTGCGATGGTGCTTAGCACGCCTGAGAAGCTAAATTTCTCCAAAAACATAAAAAGTGCTGAGGCTGGGTCGGAATTTACCGTGGTCGCTAGCTCGCTAAAGCCGCCTTGCACTAAAGCGATCGCTGAGTTACCAAAAAAGCTCATCCAAGCAAAAGTAAAGCCAGTTGGCACGAGAAGCACGCCTATGACGAATTCTCTTATCGTCCTGCCTTTTGAAATTTTAGCTATAAAAAGCCCCACAAACGGCGACCAAGATAGCCACCAAGCCCAGTATAGCAGCGTCCAGCCGCCAAGCCAGCTCTCGTTTTGCCTCTCGTAGGCGTAGAGATTAAATGTATTTGAGATGAGCGTCGAGACGTAGTCGCCGCTGTTTTGTACAAACGACTTTAAAAGCTGCGTCGTATCGCCCAAAAATAGTATCAAAAACATAAAACATATAGCTAGCGCGATATTTGAGTTTGATAAAATTTTAATCCCCTTATCAACGCCGCTTGCCGCTGATATGGTAGCTGCAAAACAAAGCACTATTAGAAGCGTGATATGCATGGTCGGCAGCCCAAAAACGTGCGTAAGGCCAGCATTTACCTGAAGTACGCCGTATCCCAGCGAGGTCGCCACACCAAAAAGGGTCGCCACAACGGCAAATGTATCGATGGCGCTACCTATCTTGCCGTAAATTTTATCGCCGATGATCGGATAAAATGCCGATCTAAGCGTTAGCGGCAAGCCGTGCCTATACGAGAAAAAGGCGAGGATTAACGCCACGATAGCATAGACCGACCATGCGCCCATGCCCCAGTGAAAAAAGGTGATATTCATTGCAAGCTTTTGCGCTGCGATAGTTTGCGCGTCGCCGACCGGCGGGTTTAGATAGTGCATGAGCGGCTCAGCCACACCAAAAAACACAAGTCCTATGCCCATGCCAGCGGCAAAAAGCATAGAAAACCACGAGATATTTTTGTGCTCTGGCTTTACGTGGTCAGCCCCTAGCTTGATCTCACCAAGCTTACTAAAGCCAAGTATGATGACGCTTAGAAGTATGACGGCGACGGCTAGGATGTAAAACCAGCCAAATTTTGCCGAGATGTAATCTTGCATACCCTTAAAAAATTCATTTGAGAAATTTGGAAATATCGCTGCAAATGCTGTTATTAAAACTATCACAATAAGCGATGGGATAAATACTGAATTATTAAATTTTGATCTTTGAAATTTGATCATTTTTCCTCCTTTTTGTAATGTCAGCTTCTTTTCAAACTAACAAAAAAGAGTAAATAGGTCAAATTTTCTCTTTAAATTTTTTATGAAATTTTAAGCTTTAACCATCAAAAATAGCCACTTTGAAATTTATCTCAAGTCGCTTTTATCTCTTTTTGGTTTTGCAAGAGTTATTAGCACTATGACAAAAAAAGCGATGCCAAATGTGATATACAAGATGATCTTTGGCGAGTCAAACTCTATCCTAGATCTCGCGACCTCTTCGCCGCTTGCCTCCACTAGCTCGCCGCGCTTTATCATCTGACTGATATCTTTTGCGCTAAGCTCTTTAGACGCTCTTGTTAAAATTTCAATTACGCTAAGATCAGCCACCTCATAAACGCTATGTCTAATGCCATAAAATGGCTTTATACTGCTAAAAAAATAGACCTTATCGCCGTTTGCATAGACTGCGCCATACTCGCCATCTTTGACCAGCCCTATCTTGCGCCAAGAGCTGCTTGGGGCAAATTTATATAAAGAGACAGTTTGCGCCACTAAGTGCCTGCCGTGCTTTGAGCGTTGCCACTCACTCTTCGCCTTGCTGTAAAAAATACGCTGAGCTCTCATCTACAAAAACGTCATCATAGAGCCTTTTTAGCTCGCCTTTTAGCTGATAGTCTGAAATTTTAGCCTGCTCGTTTTTCGTGCTATCCCAAAAGTAAATTCCATCTTTGCTGGCAAAAAGAGGCCAAAACGAGTGCACGTTATCCACGCTATGAATGGCACTATAAGGCATATTTTGAGCGCTAAATTTGAACTCATTTGCAAACACCGCACCACTTTTTGGCTCAAAAAGATATTCTATATCGTGCTTAGCATCGTAGCAAATCCGGCGCGTCTCATCTCCGTAGCTTGCATCAAGCCTATAAAAGCCCATAAACAAGCTTTTGCCATCTGTGTAATATCCGCTAGCAGCGCCACTTTCTGTCGTGATGTATCTTAGCTCGCTAGAATCTGCGTCAAGCTTTTCGCCCTTGTAGTAAAGCGTAGCTCCATCTCTTGCAAAGCCAGCGTCAAATATAGGCTCTAAATTTGTGCTTTCAACCCTTTTTGTCTTGTAAAAATAAGTGCTATCATCGTAGCTTTTTATAAAGATGTGAGCAAGGTTTTTCATAATGGCACTAAATTCGCTAAATCCCGCCTCTTTCTCGCTTCTAGTGCTACAAAAATAACTTATCTTGCCGTCACTTATATAGCCATTGCCAAGCACTTTGGCACTTTTTGGATCAAGACCAGGCAAAATTTCTCTAGCGCAATAGACATGATTTTTATCAGCCGCCACATTTGAGTAGTCGTATGCGTGTTTTAGCTTTAAGACCCTAAAACTAGCCTCATCAACACCTTTTAGCTCATACTTGCCACTGCCTGAAATTTGAACGTAAATTTTACCATCTGGCGAGCGGTAAAACTCGCTACTATCTATGTTTGCAAAGCCTCTTTGATACTCGCCCTCATGCCATAGATAAAGCATCGCCAAAACAAAAAATAGCGTCAAAATGACTAAAAAATAAACAAACCTAATAGTAATTTTTCTCATGATCTATAGTCATCTATCCTTTTTTTAAGCTCGCTTTTTTGATTTTTATTTTTAAAAATAGCGCCAATTACCGAGACTATAAATGCAATGGCAAGAAATATCCAGTAGGCATATTTTTGCGAGTAATCATCAAAGTCGCTTACTGCATCGATCACCACCTCGCCCTCAGCTGGCACCATAGCGCCTTGATCTACCATTTTTACTATCTCATCTAGTTTTAAATTCTTAACATTTGGACCATAAGGACGAGTGAGAATTTCAACCACGCCAAGGTCGTTTATATCATAAACACTGATGTTAAAATGCCAGCCGTAGCCGACGTTATCAAAATAATATGTCTTATCTCCGTTTGCATAAACCGCTCCGTAGCCATCGTTTCTTACAAGCCCTATCTTTCGCCACTGCTCTTTTGTATCGAGCCTTACGATACACGTGTGGCGTGAGCTTAGGCTGTGATCATTTTTCGTGTTGTGCCAAATTTCATAGGTTTTTAGAAAATATGTCTTGCCATCACTTATCACCACGTCGCCATATAGCGGCGTTATCTCGCCTTTAAATGGATCATCTCCGTCTCTTACAAACTCGCCCTCATCTATGCTGTTATACCACTGCCACTTTCGCTCCCAGTGATAGATACCGCCTTTGCCACGAAAGAGCGCATGATAGGAGTGCTCATCTTTTAGGTTAAAAAGTGGCTCGTATGGGGCAAATTTTGGGTCAAATTCATGATCGTTTGCATAGACCATGCCAGAATTTGGCTCATACAGATAGTGAATGCGCCATATCTCGCCGATATCACGCATTTGCGGGCTAAATTTGATCCCTAGTTTTGTGCTGTCATAATAGACATTTTCTCCGTCAGTCGTGAAATGCATGCTCTTTCTGCCAGATATCTGCTCGATATATCGCATCTTGCTGGCATTTGCGCCATCTAGCTCTTTGCCCTCATGATAGACCTTTACTCCGTCGCTTGCGTAGCCAAAGCCCAAGATCGCTGCTAAATTTACGTTATCAACCTGTCTAAATTTATAGATATGAGTTTGCGCTTTAGGCGTATCAAACATTTTATGTGAGAAGATGTCCCAAAACTCTTTAAGTGCGGATATTTCAAGGTTTGTCTCGCTTACGCTATCACAAAAATATGTGATCTTGCCATCGCCAAAATAGCCGTTGCCAAGCGCTCTAACGCCATTTGGATCAAGCCCGCTCATCAAGAGGTTGCCACAATACACCGCCTCATCGCTAGCGCCAACGTTTCTGTTGTCGTATTTGCCGGTGTCAATGTATCTAAATTTGCTGGCTTTCACGCCTATTAGCTCAAATTTACCGCCACTTGGCACCATGGCATAGACCTTGTCATCTTTGACGTAAAAAAAGCTATTATTTAACTCTTTACTATCGCCAATGTCGTCATATAAAATAGTAGCTAACCCAAAGATAAAAACATAGATAGCAAAAAAGATTACAACAATAGCGATCATTACGGAAATTAGCGGATGTTTTTTTAGCATTTTAGCTCCATATCAAACAATTTTAGCGAGCTTATCATGCCAAAAAACCTTTCATACATTTAAATTTCAAAGTACCTAACCAAATATAAAATATCTAAATATCAAAAACCTAATATATGCGGATTTACCCATCCAAAATAGAAAACATGCAGCTGCCAACATAACAAAAAGCCTATAAATACTAAACTCCAACTTGAACCCATAATAGATAACTCCCAAAGCAAGAAAACAAAAATACAAGGCAGCAAGCAAATAAAATAAGTTTTTAATCCTTGCAGAAAGCCCTGACTCTTCGCTGCTTTTTGCGATGAGAATATAGGATCGCTAAGTCCCTCATTTAGCTCGGCAACTCCGGTAGCTAATAAAACCAACCAAAACAGATAACCGCCTCCACCCCGAGCTAGCAGCCATCAATCCACGCCATAACGCCGCTTGATACCACAGCATAGACTTTTACGTCATCAATGAAGCAAAATGCTCTACTATGAATGCTTTTAAAACCATTAAGATTAAATTTAGACTTTTGTGATTTTATCATATTTCTTTTTTGCCGATATCTATAAGACTCTCTTAACATATCCTAAAAAGCGAATAAGTCAAATTTTAAAATATTGAATAGCAAATTTATCGCCAAAATGCAGTTAATTTTCCAATATCCACAATTTATAAATTTTTCTACTAATAATTTTTATTACTTAAGAAAAATTTTATTCTAAATAAGTATAATTCCGAAATAACAATTTTTATTAAAAAGGAAAAATATGAAAAAACTAACCACCACTTCAGGCAATCCGATAGCCGACAATCAAAACTCGCTTACTGCGGGTAGCCGCGGCGGCATAATGCTGCAAGATTATCAACTACTTGAAAAACTAGCCCACCAAAACAGAGAACGCATCCCGGAAAGAGCCGTCCATGCAAAAGGTAGCGCTGCGTACGGTACGCTAGAGATCACGCACGATATCTCGCGCTATACGAAAGCAAATGTTTTGCAAAAAGGCGAGAAAACGAGACTGTTCCTGAGATTTTCTACCGTAGCCGGAGAGGCTGGAGCGGCTGATGCCGAGCGCGACGTAAGGGGCTTTGCGATTAAATTTTACACAAAAGAGGGTAACTGGGACTTAGTCGGAAACAACACTCCGATTTTTTTCATCAAAGACCCGTATAAATTCCCCGATTTCATCCATACTCAAAAACGCGACCCGCGCACGCATCTACGCTCAAACGAAGCCGCTTGGGATTTTTGGAGCTTGAGCCCTGAAACTATGCACCAAGTTACGATTTTAATGAGCGACCGCGGCATACCTGCTAGCTACCGCCATATGCATGGATTTGGCAGCCACACCTATAGCTTTATAAATGACAAAAACGAGAGATTTTGGGTCAAATTTCACTTTAAAACTCGTCAAGGCATTAAAAATTTAACCAACGATGAAGCCGCGCAAATAATCACAAAAGACAGGGAGAGCAACCAAAGAGACCTCTTTGAAAGCATAGAAAAAGGAGATTTTCCAAGTTGGGATTTTAAAATCCAAATAATGACCCAAGATCAAGCAAAAAGCGTCAAATTTAACCCGTTTGATCTAACCAAAACATGGTCACATAAGGAATTTCCGCTTATCGACGTTGGTGTCATGACGCTAAATGAAAACCCTAAAAATTACTTCAACGAAGTAGAGCAAGCCGCATTTAGCCCGTCAAATATAGTCCCTGGTATCAGCTTTAGCCCCGATAAAATGCTTCAAGCAAGAATCTTTAGCTATCCGGACGCTCAAAGATATCGCATAGGCACGCACTACGCGCAGCTAAGCGTAAATCGTCCGATAAGCGAAATAAACACCTACGTCGTGGGCGGTGCGATGAATAACGGAATGTATGAACTCGACGACAAGGCCTACTATGAGCCAAACAGCTTTGGTGGCGGCAAAGAAGATAGAAGCCTGCTAGAGCCTGATATAAATTTAGAAGGCGCAATGCAAAGATACGACCATAGAGCCGAGGATCAGGATTATTACTCGCAACCTAGAGCACTTTTTGCACTAATGAACGATAGCCAAAAATCACAACTTTTTAGCAATATCGCAGAGAGCATGGCTGGTGTGAGCGAAGCGATAAAAGAGCGCGCGATAGGGCATTTTGAGCAAATCTCGCCAGAGTACGCAAACGGCGTCAGAGCAGCTCTAAAGGCTAAAATTTGACAAATTTAACGCAGGCTGAAGAGCAAAGATATAGCGAACTTTGCGCCATGGCGCTTGATTTTGCGAGGCAAAACGAAGCAGACGAGCTAGAAAAGATGATAAAGGCGGGGCTTAGCGTAAATTTAAAATCAGCCAAAGGTGATACGCTTTTGATGCTGGCTAGTTATAACAATGCTCTAAATACCGTAAATATGCTGCTCTCAAACGGCGCTAGAGTAGATGAACGCAACGACCGCGGGCAAACTCCGCTTGCGGGCGCTGCGTTTAAGGGGCACTTAGATGTAGTAAAAGCGCTAGTTGATGCTGGGGCCGATATCGAAGCAAATAATGGACTAGGCATGACGCCTTGGGCTTTTGCGGTGATGTTTGGTAGAAGCGAGACGGCAAAATTTTTACTTAGCAAACGCAAAAAAAATCTATTTCAAAAACTAGCGGTTAAATTTTTAGAAATTTTTGGCAACAAGAGCGCAAAAACCGCCTAAATTTGACTCATTTACAACCTTCTAAACTCCGTCTGATTTAAGGCGGGATTTAGAAACTTTAGTGCGGGTAGCTCAAGATAGACGGCGATAACGTATTTTGCAAATTTGCACAATTTAAGCACCCCAAGCAAGGCTGGCTTATGTTGATCACGCAAGCTTGTAAAGGGTTAAATTTAGAGGCTCCGTTAGTCCAAAACGCCAAATTCTACGTATCCCTCCATCGCAACGAGTAAAATCCAGCCCGCCTCGGAAGCGCAAAAATAGCGATGCTCTGGGATGTTTTCAACCGTAAATTTTAAAAAATCGTAAAAATACTCGGGGGCAAATTTGACCCCTGTGCCGCTTAGATTGTCTCCGACGTAACTTATCTCGCCACTTAAAATTTTACTTTGGATATTTGGATTTGAGTTTAGAAAGTTTTTGATATCGGCAAAATTTTTATAATCAGCCGTTTTGTAGTCTTTTAAATTTTGCAAAACCGGCTTTGAGCCGATAAAACTAAATTTTGCCCCATAAACTCCGCCCCGCCGTCGCTCACGCGCCACTTTTGGCCCAAATTTGACACAAAAGTAAGCATCTCATCACTCGCTGAAATGAAATTTGAAACTGGATTTTGAGGCTTAACTGCATCCTTTTGCTAGATTGGTATAAATTTTATTAAAGGCGTAAAATTTATCAAACTGCTTGCTTATTTATTTCACAAATTTCAAGCGCAAAGCTCGCGGCAAAGAATTTTTGAGCAAATTTAAATGTTTTTTATCAATTTTCGTCCCAAGATAGGACGCAAAGTCCGTCTACGGGCGAAATTTGTAAAATCATTTAAAAACGCCAAAAACCTTTCATACATTTAAATTTCAAAGCACCTAATCAAATATAAAATATCGAAATATCAAAAAATCATAATATACTATCCGAACTACTGTATTTAATAGCCAAACAGCACATAACGCTAAAATAGCTCCAATAATACTAAAATTCTTTAAAACCCCATAATAAATCACCATCAACAAAAAAAGAGAAAAATACAAAGACATAATCAAATAAAATAAATTTTTCAACCTTTCATATAAGTCCGAATTTTCTCTATTTGTTGCGATTAGCCCAATGCTCTCTATCTCCAACCTTTTTATATTTTATCTCCACTAGATCACCTACTTCATATTTGCATATATCAGGTGAAAATGTCTCACTAAATCTCTTCTCATCAACCACAATGCTAAGGCTTACAACAAAATTTTGCCTAACAACTCTTGTATATAGCGCGCCAATCCTACCGATCTTTTTCAAACTACTCTAGCTCCTCGGCAATCTCTAGCACTTCAAAATACTCATTTTCTAGGCTTTCAAGCTCAGCTTTTGCCTTTTCAAGCTCTTCATAAAGCTTAGTTAGGCCCACTTCTTGATAAATTTTAGGATCGCTTAACCCCTCGTTTAGCTCGGCTACTCTCGCTTCAAGGGCTGAAATTTTGTCTGGATATGTGTTTAAAATTTGTGTCTGTTTATAGCTTAGCTTTGCGCCTGTTTTGTTCTTTTGCTTCGCTTCATTTTGGCTATTTGCGAGCTCTTTTTCAAATTTATCAAGCTCTTTCATCTCATCTTCAAGCTCCAAATAGACGCTATACTCTTCATGTAAGACATTTATCTTTGTGCCCTCAAACGCCCAAAGCTTATTTGCCATCTTATCGACAAAATATCTATCGTGGCTAACTAACAAAATAGCCCCCTCAAAGCTTTGCAGATAGTCTTCTAAGATGTTGATAGTTGCGATATCAAGGTCATTTGTCGGCTCATCAAGCACCAGCACATCGTAAGTTTTGGTAAAAAGAAGCGCCAAAGCGACGCGGTTTTTCTCGCCACCACTTAAAACGCCTATCTTTTTATCTAAAAATTCCTTCGGGAAGAGGAAATTTTTAAGATATCCATAAACGTGCATATTTCGCCCACGAACTAGCACATGATCGCCGCCATTTGGGCAAAAGGTTTCAATTAGGCTCTTCTCATCATCAAGGACATTTCTAGCCTGATCAAAGTAGCCGATACTCACCTCTCCTCTTTTTATCTCGCCGCTACTTGGCTTTTCAAGTCCTAGTAAAATTTTAAGTAGCGTGCTTTTGCCACTGCCATTTCGTCCGACTATGGCGATCCTCTCGCCCTGCAAGACTCTTGCGTCAAATTTTTCAAAAAGCACCTTGCCGTCTATACTTTTGCTTAAATTTTTAAACTCAAATAGCATTTTTTTGCGGTTTTGGCTCTGCGTTTGGTTGAAATTTTTACTAGCACGCTCAAGCTCTAGCCTCACTCGCCTTATCACGCCTGGATTTTTCTTGGCTTCTTCTCGCATAGCAAGTACCCGCTCTTTTCTGCCCTCGTTTCGCTTTAGCCTAGCTTTTACGCCTCTTCTTAGCCACTCCTCTTCAGCCTTTAGCTGTTTTAGCAGCGTCTCATGCGACTTTGCAAGGCTTGCTAAAATTTCCTCTTTTTTGGTTAGATAGTTTGCATATCCGCCCTCGAAATTTTTTAAGCTTGCATCCTCAACCTCAACGCACCTGGTTGCCAGCGCATCGATAAAATACCTATCGTGACTTATAAAAACTATGCTTTGATTTGAGCCCTTTAGCATATCTTCAAGAAATTTGACCATGTAAACATCAAGGTGGTTTGTTGGCTCATCAAGTAGCAGCACATCTGGCTTTTTAAGGATGAGTGCACCCAGTGCCACGCGTCTGATCTCGCCGCCACTTAGTGAGCAAATGGGCCTATTTTCATACTCTTTTAGCTTAAATTCTTGCAAAATTCGCTCGATCTTATGCTCGATATTCCAGCCATCCTTTGCCTCTATAAACTTTAATAGTCTCTCTTGCTCTTTTAAAATTTCTTTGTTTTCAGGATCATTTGCTAGTAAAACACCACTCTTTTCGTACTCGCTTATCGCGTCAAATATCTCCTTTAGCTCGTTATTTAGCGCATCTCTTACACTAAAAGTGGCGTTAAAATTTGGATTTTGCGCTAGCATCTCGACGCTTATTAGGTTTTGCACTATGCGTCTGCCGCTATCTGCTGCCACCTCACCAGAGATGATCTTCATAAGCGTGCTCTTGCCGCTGCCATTTTTGCCGATGATAGCTATTTTCTCATTTTCATTTACACTAAAATTTACAGCGTTTAAAATCTCGTTTGCGCCAAATTTTTTACTTACGTCTATCAGGTCGATTAATGCCATTTTTCTCTCATTTTTTAAATTTCTCGCGATTATATCAAAAGGGAGCTAAAACCTAATTTGGCTATAATTGCCACATAAATTTAGACTTTCAAGCGAGCATTTAATGAATCTTTCTATGAAAAAATTAGTAATTCCTATATTTTTAGATATGTTTTTACACTTCATTACGCTCATCATCAACACTTACATGGTTACAAAAGTGAGTGTGCATCTAGTTGGTGCAATGGGTGCTGGTAATCAAGTGATGGATCTTTTTATGACCATTTTTAACTTTCTAAGCATTGGCTGTTCAGTCGTCGTCGCCCAAGCACTTGGAGCTAAAAAGAACGATCTTGCCTCAAACGTCATACACGCAAGTATCACGTCAAATACGCTCTTTGGTATCTTCTCAGCTATCGTTATCTACGTCTTTGGCTACAACATCTTAAATTTACTAAACGTGCCAAAAGAGCTTATAAATGATAGCTTCTCATATCTACATATCCTTGGCTTTGCACTGCTCTTTGATGGTATCGGCATGGTGCTAGCTGCGGTGCTTCGTGTTTATAATCTAGCAACTGCTGTTATGCTAACTTCGGTTTTAATGAACGTAATTACGATTTTGGGCAATGCTATCTCCCTTTTTGGCTGGTTTAATCTGCCAAATTTAGGACTACAAGGAGTCGCTCTCTCGACACTTGTTGGCAGATTAGTAGGCATTTTTGTGCTAGCTTATATGCTAAGTCAAAAGGCAAAAGTTAAAATTTATTTTAAAAAACTGCTTGTCGTACCATTTGAAATTTTAAAGAAAATCCTCTCAATCGGCCTTCCAAGCGCAGGCGAAAATTTACTCTGGATGGCGCAATACATGGTCGCTTTTGGCTTTGTGGCAAGCATGGGCGAGGCTAGCCTTAGCGTGCAGACTATTTACTTTCAGATCACACTTCTTATCTTGCTTTGTGGAGCGAGCATTAGCGTGGCAAACGAGGTCATCGTTGGGCATTTAGTTGGAGCAAGCGAGTTTAATGAGGCCTATACAAGGACATTTAGAGCGCTAAGACTTGGAGTTTTTATCACGCTAGTAGTCGTGCTTATAGCTTATGCACTAAAGTATCAAATCATGGACGCACTAAATTTAAATGAAAATTTACGTGCGATCATGCTACCGCTTTTTACACTTTCGATATTTCTTGAAGCTGGCAGAACCTTTAATATCGTCATCGTAAATGCCCTTCGTGCAAGCGGTGATGCAAAATTTCCTCTTGCAACTGGCCTTATCTTTATGTGGGGGCTTTCGCTGCCACTTGGATATTTTTTAGGCATCTATCTTGGCTGGGGAATTATCGGCGTTTGGATAGGATTTTGTGCTGATGAGTGGCTAAGAGGCCTTGCAAATACGTGGCGCTGGAGAAGCAAAAAATGGCAAGAAAAACGCCTAGTTTAAAGCAAAAGAGCATAAATTTAGACTTTTATGGGCTAAGCGTTTTAATAAATTTTAAAACAAATGTAAAATCCATGCGTCTAAGAGTTGGCAAGGACGCTAAGATCACGCTATCTATGCCATTTTACAGCACACAAAAGATGGCTCTTAGCTTTCTTGAGATGCACAGAATTTGGATTGAAAATACTTACAAAAAAGCTCTTGCAAATTTACCAAAAGATGATGAGGTAAAATTTCTTGGGCAAATTTATAAGATAAAATTTGATGAAAATTTTAAAGAGCCATTTTTTGATGGCGAGTTTGTCTTTACGCCAAATTTAAAAAGCCTTGAGCGTTTTAAAAAAGTAAGAGCAAAAGAGCTATTTTTAGAGCTTGTAAGCCATTTTCAGCCTTTTATAAATAAGCCAATCAAGCGCATCGTCATACGAAATAGCAAAACTCGCTGGGGTAGTTGCAACCACAAAAAAGGCTATATAAACCTAAGCCTAAGACTCATAGAAAAGCCGCTCTCAGCCGTACGCTACGTCGTTCTTCACGAGCTAACACACCTGCTCTATCCGCATCATCAAAAAAGTTTTTACGATTTTATAGAAAAAATCATGCCTGATTATAAAAAACAAGAGCAAATTTTAAAAGCGTAATTATTTTTCATCAAGTAAGTGTAAAAATTAATATGCTAAAATTGCATGTTAATTCACAAAAAAGGGAATTTCAATGAAAAAAATGATTTTTATCTCAATCTTAGCCACTTGTGCTTTTGCAGGCAACTTTGAAGATGGCCTAAAGGCATATGGGAGCTCAAATTTTAAAGAAGCTTTGGCTAAATTTGAAGCAGGATGTTTGGCAAATGATGTAAAATCTTGCGTAAAAGTTGGAGCGATTTACCAACTAGGAAAAACAGCTCTACCTAATCCAAGCAAGGCCTTAGAGTACTATAACAAAGCTTGCGAAGCTGGTGAGGTTGAAGGTTGCTCGGCAGCTGGTGGACTTTATCTAAATACTGAGCCACAAAAAGCAAGAGAACTTTTTAATAAAGCTTGTGAGAAGAATGATGGATATTCTTGCGAGATGGTAGGTTCTATCTTGATAGAGGCTAAAGAATTTAAAAAAGCTTATGAATTTTTAGTAAAAGGCTGCGAATTAGGTGATAAGATGTCTTGCGAATTTGCAGGTGATCTAAGACGCTCAAAACAACTATAATTTTTAGGCTTTCGAGCCTAAAAATTCTTTTATCCTTAAACAAAAAATCCAAAAAACACTTATTTTAAATAGAAATTATCCAAAGTATAAAGGTAGCTCTAAAAATTTATATTAGAAATTTAGGCAAGAACGCTCTTGCCTAAGATTAGATTATTTTTATTTGATCAAGTGGTTTATCTTTAATGCCCCATTGAGTCATAAAAACAAATCCATAAAGTACAGCAGCTACGATATAAGCAGTGTATTCGTTTGGTATAAGATTAAATTTCGCACATATATTTGGTACAAGAGCTAGTGGCACAACAGGGATCAAAAGAATACGCTCCCAAATTCTAAGCTTTGTAACATAGAAGCCTTGAAGTAAGCTTGAAAAAGCAAACATTCCCACGATCGCCATACCAAAGACAAGTAAAATTTCAAGCGGATTACTCATCCAGATTATTCCTTTTGAATCAAGCGGGTCGCCCTCATTTACGCTTTCTATTAGCATAAGTTTGTTGTTAAAGAAAAAGGCAAATGGCAAGATCGCCGTTCTTAGATCATAAAAGAATCCTTGAACACCAACAGTTATAGGATTTGCTTTAGCAATACCAGCTGCTGCATAAGCTGCGATACCAACTGGTGGCGTGTCATCAGCTAAAATTCCAAAGTAAAAGACAAAAAGATGCACAGCAATGGCTGGGATTAAAAAGCCATTTTTGTGCGCTAAAAATAAAATAACAGGTGCCACAAGACTTGAAACTACAATGTAGTTTGCCGTCGTTGGAAGACCCATTCCTAGTATTAGCGACATCATCGCAGTAAGAAGCAATATCATAACTATATTATCACCAGCAAGTAGCTCAACTAGATCTGAAAGTACTTGGCCAAGGCCAGTTAGAGAGATAGAGCCCACGATGATACCTGCAAGCGCGGTTGCTATAGCGATCGTTGTCATGCTTTTTGCGGCTGCAACCATCGCCCAAAATATATCTTCAAAGCCTATTAACACATCATTTATTCCAACTTTTTCGCCACTTGCTAGTTTTTTAACTGGCTCTTGAAAGATCATTATTAAAAATAAAAATCCAATCGCATTAAATGCTGCAGCGATGGCTGACTCTTTTGCGATTAATAGCGTATAAAGCAAAATCAAAATCGGAGTTATATAGTGAAGTCCGCTTACAAAAATTTTAAATCTTGAGTGAAACTCGCTTTGATTTATACCTTTTAAGCCAAGCTTCACGCTTTCTAAATGAACGATAAAAAATAGCGACAAATAACAAGCAAACGCTGGGATAACCGCCGCCATCATGACATTTGTATATGTCATGCCTAAAAACTCAGCGATGATAAAAGCAGCTGCGCCCATGATAGGTGGCATGAGCTGTCCATTTACGCCAGCTGCAACTTCGATGGCTCCAGCTTTTGTGCGTGAAAGACCAGCTTTTTTCATAAGTGGTATGGTAAATGTGCCAACGGTTACAACATTTGCAGTGGAGCTTCCTGAAACCATGCCAGTTAGACCACTTGCGATGACCGAGGCCTTAGCTGGACCGCCTCTATATTTTCCAAGAAGAGAGAAAGCTAAATTTATGAAATATTGCCCAGCACCTGCCCTCTCAAGCAATGAGCCAAAAAGAACAAAAAGATAGATAAAGCTAACGCTAACTCCGATAGGCACACCAAAGATGCCCTCAGTTGTCAAGAACATGTGTCCTGCGATCTTTTCAAAGCTGGCACCCTGATGAGCGATGATGTCTGGCATATAAGGGCCAAAGTGATCATATATCAAAAATAATATACAAATAATTGGAAGTGCTGGTCCCATGACACGCCTGCCAGCCTCAAGCAAGACAATGATCGCTAAAAATGATATGACGATATCTTGTGTGATGTAGTCCCCGGTCCTATCAGCTAGCTCATAAAAATAAACCGCCGGATAAAGCACAGTAACTACGCCTACCACGCAAAAGACTAGATCGTAAAATGGCAAACTAGAATGTGCCTTTTTATGAAAAGTGACTGGATAAAGCAAAAATACAAGACCAACCGCAAAGGCTAAGTGTATCGAGCGCGAAATGTTTGTATTTAGCGGAAAATAAGCTATATAAAGCTGAAAAACTGACCAAGAAAAGCATACGATCGCAATGAAATAGTTATAAAAATTGCTATTTATCTCCCTTGTTTTTACTTCGACAAATTGTTCTTCGTTGTCTTTGACTTCGTTCATCTCTCTCCTTTAAAAATTTAAATATATAAATTTAAAAGAATTTGTATATTTAAATTTTATCCAGAGGCAAAAGCCTCTGGAAATGGATTATTTTAAAATACCAGCCTCTTTAAATGCAGCCTCTGCAGCTGGGTGAAGCGGAGCTGAAAGACCTTGGACAAGATCTTCTTTATTTACTGATTTTAGCGCTGGGTGAAGAGTTTTATACTCATCAAAGTTGTCTAAAATAGCTTTTATCACAGCTTTTACGGCCTCATCTTTTGTGTCTTTATTGGTTACCAAAACAGCTTTTACGCCGATAGTGTTTACATCGTGATCGACGCCGTCATATGAGCCTTTTGGGATCACGCCTTTTGCAAAGTATGGCTTGTCTGCAAGAAGTTTGTCGATCTCGCTACCTTCGATATTTAGGATATCGATAGGCAAAGATGTCGCAGCGTCAGTGATGTTTGCGGTTGGGTGACCGACTACAAAGCTATATCCGTCTATCTTTTTATCTTTTAGTGCGTGTGGGCATTCGCCAACTGTTAAAACGCCGCGGTAGCCTAGTTTTGAAACGTCAAAGCCTTTTGCTTTAAAGACTTCAAGCGTGCTTACTTCGTTGCCACTGCCTGGGTTTCCGACGTTATATTTTTTACCTGCAAATGAAGCAAGATCACTTGTAAGACCGCTATCTTTTGCTACAACAAATGCAAGAAGTTCTGGATAGATAGCAACTACTGAGCGTAAATTTTCATCTTTTGCTCCGTCAAATTTGCCAGTGCCATTAAATTTATCATAGACAACGTCACTTTGAACGAAGCCAAATGTAAGCTCTTTTTTGAGGACGTTATTCACGTTATAGACTGAGCCGCCAGTTGATTGGACTGAGCATTTTACATTAGTATTTTTGTTTGCTAAACGGCAAATCGCTCCACCTATCGGATAATAAGTACCTGTCATGCCGCCAGTACCGATACTGATAAATTCTTTTGCCGAAAGAGTTGTTGCTAAAAGCAAACCAGCAAGTGCCAAAGAAGTAGTTTTCATCTAAGATCCTTTCAAGAAATTTAAGGCTATTTTATTCTATAAATTTAGCTTTTTACCTTATTTGATATGATATTTTCATGCCGTTTTAGTAAAGTTGCAACCATTCTACACAATCAAGACTTAAAAAAATATTTTCTTAAGATTAAATTTATATTTCTTTATCAGCCAAAATAAATTTGATAAACCGGCTATTTAAATATCGTTTTTTATTGTATAATCCACCGCAGTTCTAAGTTTTAGAAAAACTGTTGCAAATTTACAACTAATCAATAGCTTTTATAAATGTTAATAACAATCAAATTTTGGAGGTTTTTCATGAAAAAATCACTTATGTTGGCTGCTTCTATGCTGCTTTTATCTTTAAATTTTGCTTCTGGTGCAGACGAGAAAACGCAGGTTAGCTTTAGTGGCTCATCTACTCTGGCTCCAGTTATTGCTAAAATTTCAACCGACTTTATTGAAAAGTACGAGACTTGGGACAAGGTTGATAGCTCTTTGCCAAACAAAAATATCACCATTTTTGTCTCAGCTGGTGGTTCTGGCGCTGGCGTAAAAGCTGTACTTGATCATGTCGCTGACTTTGGCATGCTAGCTCGCGATATAAAAGATAGCGAAAAGGCAAAGATCAAGGATATGAAAGCCTATACGCTTGGCATAGACGCACTTTGCGTGGCTGTAAACCCAGAAAATGAGGTGATAAAGCTAAAGGGCGGAAATTTAAGCAAAGACGAGATCGTCAAAATTTTCTCAGGCGAGTACAAAAAGTGGAGTGACCTTGACAAATCCCTACCAAATGACGAAATAGTCGTAGTTACAAGAGATCTTGGTGGCGGTGCTCACGAGGTATTTCAAAAAAAGATCATGAAAGATGTCAAAGTTAGCAAAAACGTCATCCAATCACCATCAATGGGCGCACTAGTCTCAAAGATCATCGAAAATAAAAATGCTATTGGCTACGCATCTTTTGGTATCACAAACCAAAACAAAGGCAAGCTAATACCACTAAACGTTGATGGCGTCGAACCAACTGTTAAAAATATAGTTGATGGCAAATACTACATCTCTCGTCCGCTCATCATCGTAAAAAGTGGCGATCTAAGCAAGAGTGAGCAAATTTTTGTTGACGTGTTAAATTCAGCCGAAGGTCAAAAGACTATCGAAAAAATGGGATTTATACCAGTAAAATAGCCAATGACAGGGCAAATTTTTAAAGGCGCGATATATCTTTTCACACTTTTATCCTCCATGCTTTTGCTTTTACTCGTGGGGTTTTTACTGATAAATTCCACGAGTTTCTTTGCAAAAGTAAGCCTTTTTGACTTCTTACTAAATGGCGACTGGGACGTTAGCACAGAGCCTTTTAGCTTTGGACTATTTAATATCCTAGTCGCAAATTTTGCAGTTGCGTTTTTAGCTTGCATATTTTCATTTTTTATCTCGCTTGGCGTTACTATCTTTGTCTGCTTTTTTGCGAATGCCTGGCTTAGACATGTGCTAGACTGGATGATAAGAATTTTAGCTGGTATACCCTCGATCATTTACGGATTTTTCGCACTTTACACGGTTGTGAAAATTTTAGAATCAGGGTTAAAAATGTCCGCTGGAGAGTCAGTTCTAGCAGCAAGCCTCATCCTTAGTGTAATGATACTGCCCTTTTTTACCTCGCATTTGCTCCAAAGCGTGGGTCTGCTAAAGCAAAATTTCAAGACAAACTCAGACGCTCTTGGCGTAAGCACGGGATACTTTATACGTAAGGTCATTTTAAGAAAATCGATCAAAGCAAGCATTTCAGGCTTTATACTCGCATTTTCAAGGGCAGCTGGCGAGACGATGGCTGTGATGATGGTCATAGGCAACACCCCGCTTTTTCCGCACCTGCTCTCAAAAGCTCAAACCATACCATCTCTAATAGCCCTTGAAATGGGTATGAGCGAGGCTGGCAGCCTGCACTATCACGCTCTTATTGCAAGCGGATTTATCCTGCTTGTTTTTATATTTTTGCTAAATATCTTTATCTTTAAATTTGAGAAAAACAATGAACGCTTTTAAGGATTTTTTAGTCAAATTTTACACTTATCTTTGCGTTTTTATCGTCATTGCGGTGATATTTTGGATATTTTTTTTCATCTTTGCAAATGGCATCTCTCAGATAAATTTAGACTTTCTAACCAAAAACCCGCAAGGTTTAAATTTAGGTGAGAGCGGCGGCATAAAAGACGCCATCATAGGCTCATTTTTGCTGATGATATTATCTATGATATTTTCAGCACTTCTTGGCGTTAGCTGCGCCATTTATAGGCAAATTTACTGCACTTCTAGCACGATAAAGCTTGGGCTTAAATTTATCATCCAAACGATGGCTTCGATACCTTCTATCTTGCTTGGAATGTTTGTTTATGGACTTTTTATCGTTAGCCTTGATATCCCAAAAAGCCTGCTAACAGCTAGCATTACGCTTGCTTTGATGGTCTTTCCATTTGTTGAAGTAAGCGTTGAAAAGGTGATCTCGCAGATCGATGAAAAGATGTTAAGAGATAGCTTCGCACTTGGCGTTGATAAAAATTTTATGGCTAGAAAACTGGTTTTGCCAACTATTAGAAAAAATATCATATCGATCTTGATACTAGCTGGCAGCTATGCCATAGGAGCTACCGCACCGCTACTTTTAACAGGGGTTGTCTTCATGGCAAAGGCAGAAGGCCTGCTCTCGCCAGTCATGGCACTACCATTTCACCTGCACATGCTCCTAAGCCAGTCAGTCGCAACGCAAAATGCCTACGCCACGGCGCTTGTGCTCATCTTTATACTTATCATTTTGCACCTGCTTTCAGCCGTAGTTTTATTTGATATAGGAGAGAAAATTGCCAGATATTTTAAACATAAAAGATCTTAGTATCTTTTACCAAGATAATGAAATTTTAAAATATCTAAATTTAAACGTCGCCAAAAACGAGATCATCTGCCTAATGGGTAGCTCAGGATGTGGCAAATCAACATTTCTTTCGACGCTAAATGGCTTTTTGGAGCAAAAGGGCGGCCGATATAGCGGAGAGATCCTATTTAAAGGCCAAAATATCAAAGGTAAGGGCGAAATTTGGCTAAGACGAAAGCTAGCCATACTCTTTCAAGACTCCACGCTATTTCCTTTTAGCGTCGAGAGAAATTTGACCTATGCGATGGAATTTTATGAGGGCAACATAAAAGATAAGCAAAAAAGAGTAGAAGAGCTGCTTAAAAGCGTAAATTTACTAGATGAAATAAGTGACTTAAATATGCCAGCTAGCAAACTTTCCGGCGGTCAAAAGCAAAGACTTTGCATTGCAAGGATGCTAACGACAAAGCCAGAAGTGCTCATGCTTGATGAGCCATGCTCATCGCTTGATATGAAAAATATCTTGATTATAGAGGAGCTTTTAAAAAGCTTGTCGCAAAGATACACCATCATCATCACCACGCACAACGAAGAGCAGGCAAAAAGGCTTGGCGGCAGGATAGTCCGCATAGTGGATAAGAAATTTACATTTTAAAAGAGCTAGAAATTCTAGCTCTAAATTTAGTCGATAAACCTCTTTGTGATATTTGCGTAGGCATCGATCCTGCGGTCTCTTAAAAATGGCCAAATTCTGCGCACTTCTTCGCTTCTTTTCATGTCTATTTCTACGATCTTACACTGCTCGCTATGGCTATCTGCACGGAAAAGTTGCTCGCCTTGTGGGCCAAAGACAAAGCTATTTCCCCAAAATTTTATCCCATCCATCACGCCGCTATCATCTTTTTCAAAGCCCACACGATTTACTGCAACAACCGGCAGGCCATTTGCCACGCTGTGACCTCGTTGTACCGCCACCCACGCTTCAAGCTGTCTTGACTTTTCATCGTCATTATCACCCTCAAACCAGCCAATAGCCGTTGGATAGATGAGAATTTTCGCCCCTTTTAGCGCCATGAGCCTTGCCGCCTCTGGATACCACTGATCCCAACAGACCAAAACTCCAAGCTTACCAAGGCTAGTTTCGATCGGCTCAAAGCCGATATCGCCAGGCGTGAAGTAAAATTTCTCATAAAATCCAGGGTCATCAGGGATGTGCATTTTTCGGTATTTGCCAGCCACGCTGCCATCACGCTCGAAGACAAAGGCGGTGTTGTGATAAAGTCCGTCAGCCCTCTTTTCAAAGAGCGAAGTGACTAAAACAACGCCATTTTCTTTTGCTACCATGCCCCAAAAAGCGACGTCCTCTTGCCAGTCGTTTGCATGATCAAAAAAATTTGTATCCTCGCTTTGGCAAAAGTATTGCGTCTGGTGCAGCTCTTGGCAGACGACTAGATCAGCGCCACCTTTTTTTGCCTCAGCTATTAGCTCAAGCGTCTTTGCGATGGTCGCCTCTTTTGTCCCTTTAAATTCTTGTTGAAGTAGTGCTACTTTCATCTCATTTCCCTTCTTTGTCGTTGTATGGGTCTAAATGCGTGGTTATCTGCCACGAAAATTCCTTAAATTTCTCTCTTATCTCAGCTTCAAGCGAGTCAGCTACTTCGTGCGCGTCGTAAAGCGAGATATCTTTGTCAAAAACTAAATGCAGCGTTAAAAATATGGTATTTGTGCTCTGCCTTGTGTTTAGGTAGTGAAAGTCTGAAATCCTCTGCTTTGCCTTTATCATCTTGATGATCTCCTCTGTGACCTCAGGGCTTGCTGCGTGATCTAGCAAGACACCAAAGGCGTCTTTGCCAAGACTTATGGCGCTTTGAGCGATGTAGCCACTTATCACGATACCAAAGATCGCATCTATCATCACAAAGCCGCTAAATTTAATGATAAGTAGTGAGATGATGACTGCAAGGTTGCTAAAAAGGTCGATCTTATAGTGCAGCGCGTCTGCTTTTATGATAAGGTTGCCACTTTTTTTAGAAATTTGGTTTAAAAATAGCACCAAACATAGCGTCACTATGACCGAAAACACCATCACGCCAAGGCTTAAGCCAAGGTCTATCTCTAAATTTGGCTCGCTAAATTTCTTAACGCTCTCATAAAATATATATCCAGCAGCCAGCACGATGATGACGCACTCAAATAGCGCTGCCAAGGCCTCTAGCTTTGTGTAGCCAAAGTTAAATCTCTCATCGGCTTGCTTTCTTGACTTTCTAAGCGCAAATAAATTTAAAAGTGAAACGATAAAATCAAGCATTGAATCAATCGCCGAGCCAAGCACAGCGACTGAGCCGCTAAAAAGCCCAGCTGCAAATTTCACAAGTGCGAGCAAAAAGGCGCAAGCTCCAGCTGCGATAACGGCCTTATTTTCGCCCTGCGTGCACTCCTGCTTATTTATGCGGTTAAACTCATAATCAAACGGACTTGACAAGGCTAAGCCCTCTTGTATCTATTTTGGCTTGAGCAGTGAAGCGAGCCATTTTGACGGACAAAAACTAGCGAATTTACACCGATGATCTTTCTATCTGGCAGCGCCTTGGCTAGTAAATTTAGCACCTTTTCATCGTTTTCGTCGTTATATGTTGGCACGATCAAGGCACCATTTATAAAGATGAAATTTGCATAGGTGCAGCCAAGCCTTTTGCCCTCATAAAATTTAGGCTTAGGAAGCGGCAGAGCAAGTAGCTTAAAGCCAGTTTTTTTAAGCTCATCCTCCATCTTTTTAAGCTCATCAAAGTGCTCATCACTCTCATCTTCGCAAGATGCGTAAGCGATAGTATCAGGCGTGATAAAACGCGCTAAAGTGTCGATGTGACTATCTGTGTCATCGCCTTTTATAAAGCCATTTTCAAGCCAGATGATACGCTTTAAGCCAAATAAATTTTTTAGTTTTTCTTCGATCTGCTCTTTGCTAAGTGCTTTGTTTCTATTTTCATTTAGTAAGCATTTTGAGGTGGTTAAAAGCACGCCATCTCCGTTAAACTCAACACTTCCGCCCTCTAGTATCATATCAACTGGCTCAAGCCTGGTTTTATAAATTTTAGCTAGCTCCAAATTTAGGGCATCATCTTTTGAGCTCTTAAATTTACCGCCCCAAGCGTTAAATTTAAAGTCATAACTCTTTACGCTATCTTCGGCACAAACGTCGATCATGCCGTAGTCTCTGATCCAAGTATCATCAGTCTCAAGCTTAACAAACTCAACATTTTTAAATTTCTTAAACCTAGCGAAATTTGCCTCATCAGGGCAGATGAGCACCACCTTTTCAAAGGGCGTAATAGCAGCCACTAGCTCTTCATAACTAGCTAAAATCTCCTCTAAATAAGGTTCCCAGTCACTCTTACTATGTGGCAGCGATAAAAACAAAAGCTCCTGCTTTTCCCACTCTGCATACGCTCTCACGCTCTCTCCTTATAAATTTTATAAATTCCATAAATCGTAATGAATATCCAAAAGACCTCTATCAAAAATGAACCGAGGTTAAAGTGCACAAAAAGCGAGATGATAAGTAGCACCGCACCTACTAAATTTATTATCTGATAGGCTAGATTGCGGCTATTTAGGCGGCCAATCTGAAGTAAAAAGTAACCCATCACGATGCAAATCATCCCTAAAAAGCCGATGATCTGAAAAAGATCGATCAAATTTTATCCTTTTTTCAAGCTTAAATTTAAAGCAAGATCATATCTAATTAGTTTTAAATTTATGATTATAAGATAAAATAACTCCATTTTTCAGATTGGATTAAAGTTTTATGGATTTTGAGTTTATTGAGAAATTTTATCCGCTTTATGTTAAGGCCGGAGTGCTTACCTGTGAGATCGCCTTTTTAGGGATCGTTTTTTCTATTTTGATCGGTATTTTTTGTATGGCTGTGAAATTTTACAAGCTCAAATTTCTATCAAAAGTGATTGACTGCTATGTCGAGCTCTCAAGAAATACGCCACTTCTTATACAGCTTTTCTTTTTATATTATGGCTTGCCAAAGCTTGGAGTGTCGATGAGCGGCTTTACCTGTGCGGTCGCTGGGCTTAGCTTTCTTGGTGGCAGCTACATGAGTGAGAGCTTTAGGCTTGGCTTTGAGGCGGTGAGAAGGTCACAGATAGAAGCGGGACTAAGCATCGCACTTAGTAAAAATCAGCTCCTAAGATATGTTATCTTGCCTCAAGCATTTAGTGTGGCAGTGCCAAGCATTAGTGCAAATATTATCTTTTTACTAAAAGAGACAAGCATCGTTAGTATCGTAGCCCTTGCCGATCTAGTTTACGTCGCAAAGGATCTCATTGGGCTTTATTACAAAACAGACGAAGCGCTTTTTATGCTGGTTATTAGCTATCTCATCATTATCTTGCCAGTCTCGCTAGTACTTAGCTATGTCGAAAAAAGGGTGAGAAATGCAAGGAGTTAGTATTTTATTTGACACGCAAAATTTACTAAGGCTCTTTGAAGGTCTAGTCGTTAGCACAGAAATTTCATTTATCTCTATCTTTATCTCTATAATCGGTGGCTTAGTGTTTGGCGTGCTTATGAGCATGAAAAACAAATTTATCTATTTTATTTTAAAAATTTGCCTAGAAATCGTTCGCATAATGCCTCAGATCGTTTGGCTATTTTTATTTTATTTTGGTGTCAGTAAGGCGTTTGATATTCATATTTCAGCATTTACAGCCTCACTCATCGTCTTTAGCTTGTGGGGAATTTTTGAAATGATGGACATCGTGCGTGGCGCAATAACATCAATACCAAAACATCAATTTGAATCAGCCGCATCGCTTGGACTTAGTAAATTTCAAATTTACTCTCACGTCATCATCCCACTAGCCACGAGAAGGCTAGTGCCTGGAGCTGTAAATTTACTAAGCCGTATGATAAAAACGACCTCCATAGTCGTGCTAATCGGCGTTGTAGAGGTGGTCAAAGTCGGTCAGCAGATCATTGAGCGAAATGTATTTACAAATCCTATGGCGCCATTTTGGATATACACGCTCATATTCTTTTTATATTTTGCGATCTGCTATCCAGTCTCAAAATTATCAAAAAAACTAGAAGAAAAATGGAGCTAAAATGAGCGAAAATATATTAGAACTTAAAAAAATAAATAAATTTTATGGAGAGCTTCACGCCTTAAAAGATATAAATTTAGAGGTTAAAAGCGGCGAAGTGGTCGTGCTTCTTGGACCATCTGGCTGTGGCAAAAGCACAACTCTTAGGTGTATAAACGGTCTTGAGAGCATAGCAAGCGGTGAGATCATTATAGACGGTGAAGTGATAGACGCTAAATTTAATGATTGGCAAAGGATCCGCCAAAAAGTCGGCATGGTCTTTCAAAGTTACGAGCTGTTTGATCACATGAACGTCATAGACAACGTCCTTCTTGGGCCTTTAAAGGTGCAAAAAAGAGATAGGGTCGAGGCCGAAAAGACAGCTGATATGTGGCTAAGCAAGGTTGGGCTACTTGATAAGAAATTTGCCTATCCAAAGGAGCTAAGCGGCGGTCAAAAGCAGCGCATAGCAATAGTAAGAAGCCTTTGTTTAAACCCTGAAATTATGCTATTTGACGAGGTTACGGCTGCGCTTGATCCAGAGATCGTTAGAGAGGTGCTTGACGTGATACTAAATTTAGCCAAAGATGGCATGACGATGCTAATAGTCACCCACGAGATGAGCTTTGCAAGGGCGGTTGCAAACAAGATCGTATTTATGGACGCTGGGGCGATCGTGGAGATCAGCGAGCCAGAGGAATTTTTTACCAACCCAAAGAGCGATCGCGCGAAGAAATTTCTAAATTTATTCTCGTTTTAGAAAAAATAAGAGATAATTTGCCGTTTTTTCAAAATGCGTTTAGAGCGAAATTTTAACGCTCTTATTTATTTAACTTTTTTACAAGGAGAAAGAGTGAGAAAATTTAAATTTTTCTTATTAGCATTAATCGCTACCGTCTTTCTAACGGGTTGTGGTAATGACAAAGGTGCCGACACGGCAAAAGCTGCTTCAAACGAAGCTGATGCGATCGCAAAGATCAAAGAGCGCGGATATGTAAGAATTGGCGTTTTTAGCGACAAACCACCATTTGGCTATGTCGATAAAGACGGCAAAAACCAAGGCTATGATATTTACTTTGCAAAACGTATCGCAAAAGACCTACTAGGCGATGAGAGTAAGGTAAAATTTGAGCTAGTTGAGGCTGCTGGTAGAGTTGAAGTTTTAGTAGCTGATAAAGTAGATATCACGCTTGCAAATTTTACAAAAACACCTGAGCGTGCACAAGTTGTTGATTTTGCACTTCCATACATGAAGGTTTCGCTTGGCATCGTAAGCCCTGAAGGTGCGGTGATAAAGAGCATCGATGAGCTAAAAGACAAAACCCTAATCGTAAATAAGGGCACAACCGCAGACGCGTTTTTTACAAAAAATTATCCTGACATTAAGCTTGCAAAATATGACCAAAATACTGAAACATTTGCAGCTTTGGTTGATAAAAGAGGTGCCGCACTAGCACATGATAATGCCCTACTTTTTGCCTGGGCAAAAGAGACTCCAGGCTTTGTCGTAGGTGTTGAAGCACTTGGTGATGTGGATGTGATAGCACCAGCTGTTAAAAAAGGTAACAAAGCTTTACTTGACTGGCTAAACAATGAGATCATTGAGCTTGGAAAAGAAAATT
Organism: Campylobacter concisus; assembly: GCF_002913715.1. NCBI lineage: Bacteria > Pseudomonadati > Campylobacterota > Epsilonproteobacteria > Campylobacterales > Campylobacteraceae > Campylobacter > Campylobacter concisus. The sequence continues at coordinate 130,711 of NZ_PPCE01000004.1, forward strand.
TCTTCCATAAAGACTATGATGCTACACTAAAACCGATCTATGGTGATAGTGTCAATCCAGAATCACTTGTCGTTGAAGGCGGCAAACTTTAAAAATTTAATGGCGTAAATCTTTACGCCATCTCTCTTTTTTTAAATTTAACAAATACGTTTGTAAAAATTTTTGCCGGTAGGTTACACTGCATAAAATCCATAAAGGACGGATATCTTACATACCTGAGCAGTAAGCTAGTAGATGAACCCTTGCAACAATAAACTGAACGCCAATATTATATAGACTACTTTTGGATTTAAATTGCATTATCCACATGAAGGTTCAAAAAAGCTAAGATGCATGTTTTTGATAAATTTAAATTACAGATAGTATGTATGCAGAGAAAAAATCCGCGAAAGCTAGGCAAGAAAGATAGATCTTAGTTTTTGAATGTCTAAATAAAATTTTAAAAGCATTTTGGAGTAAATTTAGCCCAAAATGCTTATTGTAAGCTACATTAAGCTCTTTAATAAATTTGTCACCTTTTGCTCGATCTCTTCTAGAAATTCCTTGCTCTTTGCCTCAAATCTAGTGACGATAACTGGCGTTGTATTTGATGCGCGCACTAGCGCCCAGCCATTTTCAAACTGAATTCTTATGCCATCAATGTCGATAATATTTTTTATCTTTGGCAGGTCGCAACTCTCGTTTTTCACACACTCTTTTAGCTTGGCTACTATCTTAAATTTAGCCTCGTCAGTCGTCTTTATCTTGATCTCATCGGTGCTAAAGACAAGTGGCATCTTATCAAGCTCACCGTCAAGGTCAAAGCCTTTATGAACTAGCTCAAGCACCCTCATCATCGCATAAAGCGCATCATCAAAGCCAAAATAGCGCTCCTTAAAGAAGATATGGCCACTAACTTCAGCTGCGAGATCTACGTTTAGCTCTTTCATCATCTTTTTGATGTTGCTATGCCCAGTCTTACCCATGAAAACTTCGCCGATCTTTGCGATCTCATCGTACATGTTTTGCGAACACTTAACCTCACCAAGCACCTTTGGATGTTTCATATTTAGAGCATAAAGATATGCTAGCTCATCGCCTTTTATATCTCTTTTTGGCGTTATAACCGCAATCCTATCGCCATCTCCGTCAAAGCCAAATCCAAGGTCAAACTCCTTCTTTTCGATGAGCGAAAATATCTCTTTTAAATTCTCTTTTTCACTTGGGTCTGGATGGTGATTTGGGAAATTTCCGTCTGGATCTTCATATAAAATTTTTGCATTTAGCCCGAGTGCCTTGACGATAGGCACCAAACTCACGCCAACAGCTCCATTTGCACAGTCGATGATAAAAGGCTTTTTGAAATTTTTAAGCTCACTAAATTCTTTTACAAAAAACTCGACATATTTTTCTAGGATATTAAATTTCTCACAGCTCTCATCGTCTGCGATCTCTAAATTTGAGGCGATTATCTCATTAACTTTATCTTTTAAAATTTGCAGATCTTTGCCAAAAAAACTATCTTTTTTGATAGTAATCTTAAAGCCGTTGTACTCTTTTGGGTTGTGAGAGCCCGTGATCATGATATTTGCGTCGAAATAATCAGCATAAACACTAAAGTAGCCAACGGGAGTTGGAAGTAAGCCGATGTTGTAAATTTTAAAGCCACCAGCCTTGTTTAGGCCACTTAGCAGGTACCTAAAAAGCGTTCTAGCACTTAGTCTTGCGTCAAAGCCAACACTTAAGGTTTTTACGCCAAATTCGTTAAATTTCTTACCCAAAGCAAGCCCTATAGCCTTGACGCTATCTTCTGTCAAGTCTTTTTCAAAAATGCCACGGATGTCGTATTCTCTAAAAATTTCATCATATTTCATTGTAAATTCTCCCTAAAAGAAAGCAAAATGATACAAGAATAAATTTAAAAAGGAGTAAATAATTTTATAAATTTAGTGAGGCTAAAGTTTAAATATAAATTCGAGCTAGAAGGCTCTAGCTCGAAAAGGGCTGCTACATCATGCCGCCCATACCACCCATTCCGCCCATGTCAGGCATTGCAGGCATTGCTTTTTCTTCTTTTATCTCGCTGATAGTTGCTTCAGTTGTTAGTAGCAAGCTAGCCACGCTAACAGCGTTTTGAAGCGCAACTCTCTCAACTTTAACTGGGTCGATGATACCAGCTTCAAACATATTTACATATTCGCCAGTTGCAGCATTAAAGCCAAAATTTGCATCTTTGCTTGTTTCAACTGCGTTTGCTACCACGCCTGCATCAAATCCAGCGTTTTCAGCGATTTGGCGAAGTGGAGCACGAAGCGCTCTTCTAACGATCTCAGCGCCGATTGCCTCATCACCTTGTAAATTTAAATTTACGCTCTTTGAAGCAAGGATAAGAGCTGAACCGCCACCTACTACGATACCCTCTTCTACGGCTGCACGAGTAGCACTTAGTGCGTCATCTACGCGGTCTTTTTTCTCTTTCATCTCAGTCTCAGTCGCAGCACCTACTTTGATAACTGCCACGCCACCACTTAGTTTTGCAAGGCGCTCTTGAAGTTTTTCTTTGTCATAGTCACTTGTTGTCTCTGCAATTTGTGCTTTGATCTGAGTTATTCTAGCGTCTATTGCTGACTTTTCGCCTGCACCATTTACGATAGTTGTGTTATCTTTGTCGATAACTACGCTTGAAGCTTGTCCAAGGTCGTTTATAGTAGCGCTCTCAAGTGTTCTGCCTAACTCTTCGCTGATAACTTCGCCACCTGTTAAGATAGCGATGTCTTCAAGCATCGCTTTTCTTCTGTCGCCAAAGCCAGGAGCTTTAACAGCTGAGATGTTTAGCACGCCGCGAAGCTTATTTACAACAAGCGTTGCAAGTGCCTCGCCCTCAATATCTTCAGCGATGATTAGTAGCGGTTTGCCACTCTTTTGTACTTGCTCAAGCACAGGGAGTAGATCTTTTAAATTTGTAATCTTCTTGTCAAATAGCAATATAAATGGGTTACTTAGCTCAACTTGCATCTTTTCAGGGTTTGTGATGAAGTATGGGCTTAGATATCCGCGGTCAAACTGCATACCCTCAACAACACTTAGCTCGTCTTGGATAGATTTTGCCTCTTCTACTGTTATGACGCCATCTTTGCCAACTTTTTCCATCGCATCAGCGATTAGTTTGCCGATGCTCTCATCTGAGTTAGCAGAGATAGTAGCGATCTGAGCGATCTCTTTTGAACCTGATACTTTTTTAGAGATATTTTTTAGTGCATCTATAAGAGCTGCTACTTCTTTATCCATACCGCGTTTTACTTCGATAGGATTTGCGCCAGCAGTTACGTTTCTAAGACCCTCTTTAAATATCGCGTGAGCTAGTACAGTAGCTGTTGTCGTGCCGTCACCTGCTTGGTCGTTTGTCTTACTTGCTACTTCTCTAACTAAACTTGCACCCATGTTTTCGATAGTATCTTTTAGCTCAACCTCTTTAGCCACACTAACGCCGTCTTTTGTGATGTTTGGAGCGCCAAAGCTCTTTTGGATAAGGACGTTTCTACCTCTTGGTCCCATTGTTACTTTTACAGCATCATTTAGTTTTTTTACGCCCTCGTATAGGCGGTTTCTTGCATCATCAGAGTAAAAAATTTCTTTTGCCATTGTTTTTCCTTTTTAAATTATTTAATCACGCCTAAAACATCATCAATGTTTAAAACAAGATATGTTTTATCATCTAAATTTATCTCAGTGCCACCGTATTTTGCAAATACAACTTTATCACCAACTTTTACACCCTCTACTTCAGCACCAACTGCTTTTACCTCACCGCTTAAAGGTTTTTCTTTTGCGTTATCAGGTATAATGATGCCCGAAGCCGTGGTCTTTGTCTCCTCTACGCGTTCGACTAGAACACGCTTGCCTAATGGTTGAAAGTTCATTGTTCATCCTTTTGGTTTAATTGTCTTTTTTAGCACTCTTTATTTTTGAGTGATGAGATCCTAGCACTTTTTTCTAAAAAAGTCAATAATTTATAGTTAAATTTTATTAAAACTTTAGTCACTTACACTAAAGTTTTATGATATGTAAAACTAATATAAAGGAAATTTATGAAAAAAATAGCCTATTTAGTAGTGGCTTTGGGGCTGATAATCCTTTGCATTTTTGGCTTTATCTTTAGCTCTTTTGGTAATAAATTTATAGCCAACAAAATAGAAAAAGAGGCACTCGCTCGCGGTATCGACATCAAATTTAAAGATTTTAACCTTGGGCTTAGCACGCTAAATTTAGAAGCGACCGCGATGAGCACCATAAATTTAAAGGCAAATGGCGATCTCTCGTTACTTGCTCAAAGTATTAATTTAAACATAGACATAAACACCAACATGGCAAAGGCTAGCAAGCTTGGATTAAAAAAAGATGTCGCACTTAAAGCAAACGTGGCTGGTAAATTTAGCGACTTCAAGCTAACAGCAACTGGCACGGCGCTTGGCTCAAACATAAATTTAAACGCAAATTTAAAAGACTACCTACCAAAAGCTCTAAATCTTGATGCTAAAGACATCGAGCTTTCTGAGATATCAGCTCTTGCTAAAAATCCAAATTTAGCTAGCGGCAAGCTTGATCTAACGAGCAACATGCAAGGGGTTGATGAGAAAAATGAGCCGATCATTAACGCTCAAATTTTAGCAAGCGGTGCAACGATAAACAAAGAAATTCTAAAAAATGAATTTGGACTAAATTTAGCAAAAGATATAAACTTTAAAGGCGGCGTAAATGCTAAATTTGCAAATGAAAAAGTGAGCGCAAAAACCATTATCATCGCACCTGAAGCTACTTTAAAAGCAAATGAGACGACTTATGATCTAAGTAGCAAAAATTTAAAGAGCGACTTTTCTCTAAATGTGCCTGATCTTGCTCTTTTTGGCAAGCTTTTGGGGCAACAGCTAAGTGGCGCCGTGGATGCAAATGGCGAAATTACGATGCAAGAAAATGCCCTTAAAAACCTAAAAGCTGAGATAAACGGGCTTGGTGGTAAGATAAATGCAAATTTTGATAGTAAAAACTTGACCATAAATGCGGCTAACATCAAGCTAAAAGAGCTTCTAGTACTTGCCTTGCAGCCTAGCTACGCAGACGGAGAGATAAATTTAAATGCAAATTTTAGCGGCTTTGACGAGCTAAAAAAGCTTGCGGGCGAGGCTAAATTTGAGATAAAAAATGGCCTTATAGATAATGGTCTTGCAAAGCTTAAAAATGCGGCGAAATTTGAGCTTAAAGGTGGCGCCATAGCAAAAGGCGAGCTTGTAAATTTTGACGCAAACGTGCTTAGCGATCTTGGAGAGCTAAAGGATATAAAGGGCGTTTATGACCTAAAAAACAGCCAAATTTTTAGCAAATTTGCCCTGCTCATTAGCGACCCTGAGAAATTTAAAGCGGTTAGTGGCTTTGAGGTTAGCTCAAAGATGATGCTTGCGGGCGATGTAAAGGTCAAAGATAGCAAGATAGATGAGTTAAATTTAGGTGGCGATGCCTTTGCTGGCAAACTAAACGCCACTATAAAAAATGAAAATCTTGATCTTAGCCTAAAAGAGTCGCAGCTAGGAGAAATTTTAGCACTTAGTGGCAACGACAGACTGGCAAACGCTAAGGCAAATGTGCAAGCAAAGGGGCAAAATATCTTTAGCAAAAGCCAAAGCATCGCCGCTGAGATCGCTTTAAATGATGGCAAATTTAACGCCGCAGCGCTTAGCAAAATACTTGATAAAAAATTCCCAGAAAATGAGAAATTTAGCTCAAATTTGAGCCTAGACTATAAAGGCGACGTAGCAAAATTTAGTGGCGACTTTCTTAGCTCATTAGCTGATATAAAGGGTATAGATGGCAGCTTTGACGTGGGCATAAGCACGCTAAGCTTAAAGCTTCAAGCGGTAGTTTCAGAGCTAAATAAGCTTGCATTTTTAGCTGGCCGCGAGCTTCACGGTAAATTTGCAGCCATCGTAACGGCAAACGGTAAAGTGGATGATCTAAGCGTAAAAGCTACTTCAGATGATCTATTCAATGGTAAACTCGAGGCAAACTACAAAGGTGGCGCGCTTGATGCGGTGCTAAAAAATTTTGAAGTCAAAGGGCTAACGCAGACTTTGGGGCTGGATCATCTATATGACGGCAACGGCGATGCTAAATTTGACTACGAAACAAAGCAAAAGCTCGGCAAATTTGACATCTTGCTAAAAGAGGGTCACCTAGCCAACACAAATCTCACAAACAATATAAAAACCTTCACCGGCAAGGACATCACAAAAGAAATTTACAAAGACGGCAAAATTTACGGTGACATAAAGGGCAATAACGTTGTTTTTAACGTAAATTTAAGCTCGCCAAAGAGCGATATAAAGGTTACAGGCGGCACTTATAACACTGCTACAAAAATGCTTAACGCGCCGCTTGTTTGCAGGCTAGAAAAGACCGATCTAAACGTGCAAATTTCAGGCACGACAGACAAGCTAAAATACGACGTCAGATCGCAATATCTTGAAAATAAGGTCAAAAAAGAGATAGGTAGATTTTTAGACAAAAAGCTTGGCAAAGATGATGATGACACAAGCGGTGAAAAACAAAATTTAAAGGGGCTTTTAAAAGGGCTATTTTAGATGAAAAAGGCGGAAAATTTAAAGTATCTAATGGGGCTTGGGCACTTTTGTAGCGACATAAACCAAAGCGCGCTTGGTGCGATGCTACCCTTTTTCATCGCGAGCTACCACTACGACTACGCCACAGCTGCCTCGCTCGTGACCGCCACAAATTTAGCAAGCTCACTCATCCAGCCACTTATCGGCCGCCTAAGCGACAAAAAAGAGCTGCCATACGTCATCCCGCTTGGGCTACTGCTTGCAGGCGGGGGCATGAGCCTCACTGGCTTTGTGACAAACTACTACATCATCCTAGTTTGCGTGATGATAAGCGGTATCGGCGCCGCTCTCTTTCACCCAAGTGCCGCAAGGATCGTAAACTACGCCTCAAACGCCAAAAATAGAGCCAAAAGCATAAGTATATTTTCATTTGGTGGTAACGTGGGCTTTGCAGTTGGGCCCATTTTAGTCGCCGTTTTTGTGGGGAATTTTGGCCTAAAAGGGACGCTAGTCTTTATAATCCCTCAAATTTTTCTAACACTTTTATACCTTAAAAAGGGAAAATTTATAAAAGCGCTAGAAGGCAGTCACAAAAAGCAAATCTCACAAAAAACAAGCGCTCTAAAAGACGATCTGGGCGCATTTTTGAGGCTTTGTCTATGTATATTTTCACGCTCTATCGTCACTTTTGGCTTTGCGGCATTTTTCAGCATCTATCTAATCAAAATTTTTGGTCTTAGCAAAGAGGCTGCAAATATAAATTTAAGTATGTTTTTTGCTGCAGGTGCGATCTCTACGCTATTTGGCGGGGCACTAGCCGATAGATACGGCTTAGTTTAGGCTCATCAAAATAAGCCTAAGCATCGCCGCGCCGCTAGTCGTGCTAATGCTCTTTATCGACAGCTACTGGCTATTTCTCGTGGCCTCTATGTGCGTGAGTGCCTGCATCAGCCTATCATTTAGCCCTTCAATCGCCCTTGCACAGCTTTATCTGCCAAATCAAATCGGCCTAGCCTCTGGCGTAACGCTTGGGCTTAGCATTACAATCGGCGGTATATTTGCGACGGTCATCGGCAAGATCGCTGACATCTTTAGCCTAACGCACTCGTTTTACTTTATCGCTGCAGTCTCACTTGTCTGCGCGGTATCGAGCTACTTTTTAAAGCCAGCCAGTAGAACTTAAATTTATATCTCTTGCTTCATTTTTATATAAAAATTACGTAAGGAAATTTACGAGTAAATTTTAATTTCTATTTGTTTTGCCCTACTCGCAACAAGAATTCGCTACAGGGAAACAAGCGAAATTTTAAGATGTAAAAGAGCCGAGCCATAGCTTTTGGCGGCAGTATTTTGTGATAGATTTAAATGTTATGCAGTTAAAAATTTCGCAGACTAGACAAATAGAAAATTTAAATTTTGATCAATAAAGTATCAAGGCAAAGTATCTTGCGATGATTTTAATTGCTTTGCAAGCTCGTAACTGCAAACAGAAACGAAGAAACTTTCAACCGAAGATAAAGCAAATAAATTTAAGCCACCAAGACAAGAAATTTTTGTTTTGTTTAGTAATTTTAAAACCTCAAGAGGCAGTATTTTTTTGCTAGATGCGGCGAAATTTTACGATACAAAGGAGCATACATATAGTATGTGACTGAAGTAGAGTGAAATTTTACGACGTATAGCAAAAAAGACAAAATCGCCTTAAAGTTTTCTCATCTTTGCTATCTCATCTCTTAGCGCCGCCGCCTTCTCAAACTCCAGCTGCGCCGCCGCTTCAAGCATCTGCTTTCTTAACTCTTTTACGATCGCGGCTCGCTCGCTAGCTGGCATCCTCTCTAAATTCTTACCGCGCTTGTAAATTTCGCCATCATCCTCGACGTGCAGGCTCTCTTCGATATTTCTGCTAGCAGAGTGCGGCGTGATGCCGTGAGCTTTGTTGTATTCATCTTGAAATTTACGCCTTGCAGTCGTCGTATCGATCGCCTCTTTCATCGAGTGCGTGATCTTTTTGGCAAACATTAGCACCTTGCCATTTACATTTCTAGCTGCGCGCCCCATCGTCTGTATAAGGCTCGTGGTCGAGCGCAAAAAGCCCTCTTTATCAGCGTCCATTATGGCTATCAGGCTCACTTCAGGCAAGTCCAGCCCCTCACGGAGCAAATTTATACCTATTAGCATGTCAAATTCGCCACTTCTAAGCCCCCTAATGATCTCATTTCGCTCGATCGCGTCGATGTCTGAGTGCATATACTTGACCTTTATGCCAAGCTCGATGTAGTAGCGGCTTAGCTCCTCGGCCATCTTTTTAGTTAGCACCGTAACTAGCACGCGCTCACCTCTAGCGATGACCGCCTTTGCCTCGTCAAATAGCGCCTCGACTTGATTGTCACTATCTTTTATCTCGATAAGCGGATCAAGCAGCCCAGTAGGTCGCAAAATTTGCTCATATACATGCCCCTGGCTGATACCAAGCTCGTATTCGTTTGGCGTGGCTGAAACAAAGAGAAATTTCGCCTTTTTGCTTATGAACTCATCAAATTTAAGTGGCCTGTTATCAAGCGCTGATGGCAAGCGAAATCCATACTCCACAAGCACCTCTTTACGGCTCCTATCGCCTGCATACATACCCCTAAACTGCGGCAAACTCACGTGACTCTCATCAACGATGACCAGATAGTCTTTGCCGCTTATCTCAAAGTAGTCAAACATCGAGTATGGCGTCTCTCCGGGCTTTTGACCAGTTAAGTGGCGCGCGTAGTTTTCGATGCCTTTACACATGCCAGTACTTGCCATCATCTCAAGGTCAAACTCTACCCTTTGCTTTAGCCTCTGCGCCTCGACTAGCTTGCCCTGCTCGTTAAACTCTTTCAAACGTGCATCAAGCTCCTCTTCGATCTCTTTCATCGCGATCTTTAGCCTATCAGCGCCCACGATGAACTGGCTTGTCGCATAAAGCGTAAATTTAGAGATATCCTTTAGTCTTTTGTTATCAAGCACGTCAAAATGATACATCGCATCGATCTCATCGCCAAAAAACTCGATCCTTAGAGCTTCGTCGTTGTAGTAAGCTGGGTAAATATCCACCACATCGCCATTTACACGAAAATCACCCCTGTCAAAGTAGTTGTCATTACGCTTGTAGCCCATATCCACAAGCTGCTCTAAAAGCTTTCTTTGGCTTATCTTCTCGCCTACGCTAAGATATGCCACCATCCCTTTATACTCGCTTGGATTACCAAGGCCGTAGTTTGCAGAGACTGAGGCGACACAGATGACGTCGTCAAAGCTTAGCAAGCTAGCCGTCGCAGAGAGGCGCAAGCGCTCAAGCTCCTCATTTACCGAACTATCCTTTTCTATATATAGGTCGCTTCTTGGGATGTAGGCCTCTGGCTGATAGTAGTCGTAGTAGCTTATGAAGTACTCGACATGGTTTTTTGGGAAAAAGCCCTTAAATTCGCTATAAAGCTGAGCGGCAAGAGATTTATTATGCGTCATTATAAGCGTTGGCATATTTAGCTCACGTATGACATTTGCCATGGTAAAAGTCTTGCCAGACCCTGTCACGCCTAGAAGAGTTTGATATTTGTTGCCTGATTTTATACTTTTTACTATCTCTTTTATCGCTCTTGCTTGGTCGCTGCTTGGGCTAAATTTAGATGAAATTTCAAATTTACTCATTGATCGCCTTTAAATTTGGGCGAATTTTATAGCAAAGATAGTGCTTTGTCAAATGAGAATTTTAATAAGAATTTAGCCTCTGCGTGTTAGAATACGAGCCTAATTATTATTTTAAAGGAATCTTGATGTTTGAAGACAACGCTATCTTAACCACACTAAGCGATAAAGTAAATGACCTGATCACAAAATATGACGAACTTTGCAAAACGAACGAAGAGTTGCGTAATGAGATCGTAACTTTAAAAGCACAAAATGAGGCAAAAAGCAATCAAATCATGCGTTTAGAAGAGGATCTTGACAAGAAAAATACCGAAGCTGACGATGTAATGAGAAAAATAGAAGCTGTCCTTGGCAGATAAGCTTGGCTAAAATATGAAAAAAATCACGCTCACGATATCATCTCGCGACTACACGATCACGCTTGATGATGATTTTGCTAAATTCTTTGAAGATGACTGGCAAAATTTAATGGGCGGACGCCAATTCATCGAGCCAAAAGAGCTTTTAAACGCCTTTATAGAAAAATGTTATGAAAATTATGCTGTGATAAAGGCGGTAAAAAATTTAACTGGCAACGTTGATGAGATATTAAAGCGAGAAGAGAGATGAAAAGACGAGCTTACACCTTGCTTGAGCTGATATTTATAGTAGTTATACTAGGTATTTTAAGCACAGTCGCTATACCTAGGCTATTTTTTTCTAGAAGTGATGCTACCATCTCAAATGCCAAAACTCAACTTGCCGCTATAAGAAGCGGAATTTCACTAAAATACAATGACAATATCTTACAAGCAAAGCCAGAATTTCCACAAAAACTAGACGATGGCGATCCAAGCAAACTCTTCAAAAATGTTATAAATATACCGATAAAAGATAGCGGCAGCAAAAATGGCTGGCATAGAATAAGCGATGACAAATATACATTTAGGTTAGATGGCAAAGTAGCAAATTTCAAATACGACAAAAATACTGGTGATTTTGGTTGCAGTGATGAAAATGAAATTTGCAAATCACTTCAATAATGCACTATTACATACTCGCATTTTATGGGCTAAATTTAGCCCCACTCACTTATGAAAGCGATCAAAAACTAGAAAAATTTCAAGGCGTAAAAGCTTCTTTAAGAGGCAAAATTCTTACTGCTTTTATCATAAAAGAGACTGACAAACCAGAGTTTAAAACAAGTAAAATTTTAGAAATTCTACCGATTAATCTAACTTCAATACAAAGCGAATTGGCAATATTTATCTCAAAATATTACACATGCGAACTTGGCGTCAGCCTAAATTTATTTGAACCAAATGACACTATTGCAGCAGATCAAATTTATGAAAATCAAAATTTTAATGTAGCACCCAAACTAAGCGAAAAACAGCAAGAGGCTTTGGATTTTATAAATAAACGTAAAATTTCACTCATCTTTGGCGACACTGGAAGCGGAAAAAGCGAGATTTACATAGTAAAGATCAGAGAAATTTTAAACGTAGGCAGCCAAGCGCTATTTTTAATGCCCGAAATTTCACTCACGCCACAAATGCAAAAACGCCTTGAGAGCTTCTTTGGCGAGGCAGTAGCAGTCTGGCACTCAAAGATCACGCCAAAGAAAAAAGAGCAAATTTTAAAAGATATAAAAAGTGGAAAAGTTAGGCTCGTTGCAGGTGCGAGATCGGCTTTATTTTTACCACTTGAGAAGCTAAAACTCATCATCATCGACGAAGAACACGACGATAGCTACAAAAACACAGGTTCAAAACCACACTACAACGCAAGAGATCTCGCCCTCTTTCTAACTAGCAAATTTGATCTACAAGTGGTACTTGGAAGTGCCACACCAAGCCTTACTAGCTTTTACAAGCAGGAGCATTTTCGCTTAAAAGGGACATATTTTGATTCGCAAAAAAATTACATTTTCGATGAGAGCGAGACTGGAATTAGTGAAATTTTAAAAGATGAAATTTCAAAGACACTCGCGAATAAAAAGCAAGCTGTCATCTGCCTGCCAACAAGGGCAAATTTTAAATATCTAGTCTGCAAAAACTGCGGTGAAACGTTAAAGTGCCCATTTTGCAGCATCGGTATGAGCTATTACAAAAAACAAAACGTGCTAAAGTGTCAATACTGCGAGCATAAAATGGCCGTGCCAAAAATTTGTCACCAGTGCGGTAGCGAGATGATAGAGGCCAAAAAAATTGGCACTAGCGAGCTACTTGAGCGGCTGCAAGCTGAGTTTGCGAATGCTAGAATCGCTAAATTTGATAGAGATGAAATAACGACGCAAAACAAGCTCGTAAAGGCTTTGAAGGAATTTAACGACGGCAAGATAGATATCTTGCTTGGTACGCAAATGCTAAGCAAAGGGCATGATTACCACAACGTAGAGCTTGCTGTCATCATGGGATTTGACGAGCTTTTAAATTTTCCTGATTATAAAGCCAGAGAGCGAACGATCGCTCTTGCCATGCAAGTAGCTGGAAGAGCTGGTAGAAACGGGGCTGGTAGAGTTATCATTCAAAGCAAACAAAGAGATTTTTTTGAGAGCTACATCAGTGATTATGACGCATTTTTAAAAGATGAGATAGATTACAGAAAAGAGCTTTATCCGCCATTTACTAGGCTTCTTCGCATTATCATCTCGCATAAAGATGAACACATAGTAAAAAATACATTGAATGAATTTGTGCAAAGAATAGAACCTTTAAGAAGCGATGAGCTTGAGATCATAGGATACGGAAAGTGCCAGATAGAGTATCTTGGAAGCAAATTTAGATATGAAATTTTACTTCGCTCAAACTCTCATATACCTCTTTTAAAAGCCGCAAATCTTTGCAGAAGCGAGCTTAGTGATATTGATATAGACCCGGTCAACTTTAGTTAGGGATTAGCTAATGTTTACTATAATCTCGCCAAAAATTTAACGGATACATCAATGCTTTTTAACTCTTATGAATTTATATTTTTATTCTTGCCATTTACATTTTTTATATACTTTTATCTAAATAAAAAGCGCCTTACAGAATTGGCAAAAGGCTTTTTGGTTCTGTCATCTCTCTTTTTTTACAGCTGGTGGAACGTCATTTATCTACCGCTAATCTTAGGCTCCATGTTGTTTAACTACTGCTTTGGAGTGAAGCTAAACAAAGAAGATAGTAAAATTTCTAAAAAATTTATTCTTATACTAGGTATTGTGGCAAATTTAATGCTACTTGGATATTTTAAATATTCGGACTTCTTTATAAGCAATGTAAATTTTATCTTTAACACTCATATACCTCATTTAAATTTACTTTTACCTCTTGCGATCTCGTTTTTTACTTTTCAGCAAATAGCCTATTTAGTCGATAGTGCTATGGGGGGGGGTACGAGGCAGTATGACTTTTTAAACTACTGCTTATTTGTTACCTTTTTTCCGCAGCTAATCGCTGGTCCGATCGTGCATCACAAAGAGATGATGCCGCAGTTTGCAAATGCTAGAAATAAAATAATTAATTATAAAAATATAGCACTTGGACTATTTATATTTTCAATAGGCCTTTTTAAAAAGGTAGTTATCGCTGATACTTTTGCTGTTTGGGTAACAAATGGTTTTGACAAGGCGAATGTTTTAAATTTATTTGAAGCATGGGCAACCAGCCTAAGCTATACATTTCAGCTATACTTTGACTTTAGCGGGTACTGCGATATGGCTATAGGCGCGGCGCTTCTTTTTAATATAAAGCTTCCAATAAATTTTAACTCACCTTATAAAGCCTTAAATATCCAGGATTTTTGGCACAGGTGGCATATAACATTAAGTAGATTCTTGAGAGACTATATTTATATCCCGCTAGGAGGTAATCGAAGAGGAAAATTTCGAACTTATATAAATTTAATGACGACTTTTATAATAGGCGGCATTTGGCACGGTGCGGGTTGGACATTTGTATTTTGGGGATTTTTGCATGGCGTTGCCTTGGTTATTCATAGAATTTGGAGCGAGCTGGGCTTTAAACTAAATAAATTCGTAGCTTGGTTTATAACCTTTAACTTCGTAAATATCGCATGGGTCTTTTTTAGAGCCAAGGACTGGGACGACGCTTTAAAGGTACTAAAAGGGATGTTTGGGCTTAGTGGAATAGTTTTGCCAAATTTTCTAGCAGCAAAGCTTGAGTTTTTATCTAAATATGGAATTAGTTTTAATGGCTTTATAGAAAGAATCGGGGATAAAAGCACATTTTTATTTATTTTATTTGGTTTTATTTTGGCTTTAGCCTTTAAAAACCTTACAGAAAAGATGGCTAATTTTAAACCAAATTACCTGAAAATAATTAATCTCATAGTTATCCTACTGCTATCATTTTACTCAATGATAGCAGTAAAAACAGAATTTCTATACTTTAATTTTTAGGATTTCAAATGCTGACAAATAAAAAACTTTCAATAATCATATTTTTTGTGTATCTTTTTGCTTTTTTCTTGGTATCAATACCTTCTCTTTTTATTTACAAGCTCTTACATAAAGCCAAGGAAAATACCACAATAGAAAAAATTGTAAAATTTCAGCTAGAAAAAGATGCTGTATATAACCCTTTAGAATTCAATGCACTTCAGTATAAATTAGAATTAATAAAAAATAAAAAACCAGAGGTTATAGCGTTAGGATCATCAAGGGTTATGCAATTTAGAGAAGAAAATTTTAATACAAATTTTATAACAGCTGGTGGTGCGATGAATTTTTTAAATGAAGGATACTCTTTCTTAAAAGAAATGACAAAATATCATAAACCTAGACTCATAATCTTAGGCCTAGATTTTTGGTGGTTTAATGAGAATTATTATCAGCCTAGTCTAGTCAATAATTTAGAAGAAAAAAGCACTAATATAAAAGATAAAATAAATAAAATTTTATCTGATATTATAAAAAATGAAATAGACTTTAAAATTTTTAAATACATTTCAAGAGACAAGAATGATATAACAAATTATCAAAATATAGGAATAAGGTCATTGGAATACTCAAATGGTTTTAGAAAAGATGGCTCATATCAATACTCTCAATTTATTTTAGGTGACAAAGAAAATAGCGACATAAGTTTTTCAAATACTTTTAATAGAATAGATAATGGCAATAGGAGATTTGAATATGCCAATCACATCTCTAAAGAAAGAGTTGAAATTTTCAATAAGATTATAAAATTTGCAAAAGATAATGACATAAAATTAATACTCTTTATACCGCCCTTAGCAAATGAAGTTGTTGAGAAAATGGATAGCCTTGGCAATAAGTATAATTACATAAATGAATTTAGAAATTTAATAAATAATACTGGCATAGAACATTATGATTTTCATGATATGAGAAATTATTATAAGGATAGTTGTGAATTTATTGATGGCTTTCATGCTGGAGATGTAGCATATCAAAGAATATTAGCAAAAATGCATGACAGCAATTCGAGCATATCAAAATATTTAAATATAGATTTAATAAGAAAATCTATAGATGATAACAAAGGTAAAACCTTAACTATTTTTGATAAGACAAAATACAAAATATATAAAGAAAGAGATTTTTTAGAGTTGGGGTGTGTAAAATAAAATTTACACGCTAGATTATATTACCAGCATATAATGCTATCAATTAAAAAAATATTTATAACTACTTTTAACAAATTTATTTAAAAGCCAAGATTTTATATAATCCCCAATAAAAATTTAAAGGCAAAATTTTGCAACGATACCCAACAAAACAGATAAAAATTCGCAATGTTTTAATAGGCGGTGACGCACCAATATCCGTGCAATCAATGACATTTTCAAAGACAAAAGACGTAAAAGGCACGCTTGAGCAGATACAAAGGCTATATTTTGCCGGCTGTGATATCGTGCGCTGCGCAGTTTTTGATAAAGAAGACGCCAGCGCGCTAAAACAGATCGTTGCGGGCTCACCTATTCCAGTCGTTGCAGACATTCACTTTAACCACACCTATGCGCTCATCGTTAGCGAATTTGTCGATGCTATCCGCATAAATCCCGGCAACATCGGCTCAGCCAAAAACATAAAAGCGGTCGTTGATGCCTGCAAGCAGCGAAATTTACCTATCCGCATAGGCGTAAATTCTGGCTCGCTTGAAAAGCAGTTTGAGGATCGCTACGGCCGCACTGTGGAGGCGATGGTGGAGAGTGCGATGTATAACATCAAGCTTCTTGAGGATTTTGACTTTACAGACATTAAAATTTCACTTAAATCAAGCGACGTAGAGCGCACGATGCAAGCTTATAGAGCGCTTCGCCCAAAGACAAACTACCCATTTCATCTAGGCGTAACAGAGGCAGGTACCACTTTTCACGCGACTATCAAGTCCGCGATCGCTCTTGGTGGGCTTTTGCTTGAAGGCATCGGCGATACGATGAGAGTTAGCATAACAGGTGAGTTAGAAGAGGAGATCAAGGTCGCAAAGGCGATCTTAAAAGATAGTGGCCGTCAAAAAGAGGGGTTAAACATCATCTCATGCCCAACTTGTGGGCGTTTGCAAGCTGATCTAATGGCAGCAGTAAAGCTCGTAGAAGAAAAAACAAAAGGTATAAAAGAGCCGCTAAACGTTTCAGTCATGGGCTGTGTGGTAAATGCCATAGGTGAGGCAAAAGGTGCAGATGTTGCCATAGCATTTGGAAAAGGAAATGGGATGATAATGCGTCATGGCGAAGTGGTCGCAAGGCTGCCTGAGAGCGAGCTTGTAGATAGATTTTTACAAGAGATCGACGATGAGATAAAAAGTAGAGACTAAAGGAAAAGTTGTGGCAAAGCAAAGAGTTAACGAGATAGAATTTACCAACCTTTACGACATTGATATGGAGCGAGCTATACTAAGCTCCATTTTGCAAAACAACGATATTTTAGGTGAAATTTTTGACATTATTAAGGCAAAGGATTTTTATCTAAAAGGGCATTCGCAAATATATGATGCAATGGTGGCATGCCTAAATAGCGATGATCCTATAACTATGCCATTTTTAAAAAATAGACTTGGCGAAAAATACGACGAAGAGCTAATACTAGATATTTTGGGCACAAATTCCCTAATAGACATTCAAAAATATGCAAATGAACTAAGAGAAAAATCTATAAAAAGAAGTCTTGTAAAAATAGCTCACAATATACCAAGCAAAGTAAATGAAGATAAGCCAAGCCGCGATATGGTCGATGATCTTAGCCAGGAATTTTACTCTTTGATAGAAGGTGGAAGCACTGGAGTTATAAAAGAAGGCAAAGAGATCATCATGAAAATGATGGATCATATTAATGCTCAAGCTTTACTTGGCGAAAAAGATATTGTTGGACTTGATACTGGATTTAAAAAGCTAAATGAGATGATAAAAGGCTTTAAAAATGGTGACCTCATCATCGTCGCAGCTCGTCCAGGCATGGGAAAAACGACACTTTGTTTAAATTTTATGAGTCAGGTTTTAAAAAATAATGCCGGAGTTGTTTTCTTCTCGCTCGAGATGCCAGCTGAGCAAATAATGATGAGAATGCTAGCAAGCAAGACCTCTATCCCACTTCAAGACATAATGACCGCAAAGATGGATGATGAAGCGTTGGCTAGATTTAGCGATGCTTGCGATGAGTTTGCTGCTAGCAAGCTTTTTGTACATGATAGCGGCTATGTAAACATCCATCAAGTAAGAACGCAAATGCGAAAACTAAAGGCTATGCATCCTGAAATTTCACTTTGCGTGATCGACTACATCGGTCTTATGATGAGTACAAATAACTACGCTGATCGTCACGTCCAAATAGCTGAAATTTCTCGCGGATTAAAGCTTTTAGCACGTGAGCTAGATATGCCAATCATCGCCCTTTCTCAGCTAAACAGAAGCCTAGAATCTCGCGCAAACAAGCGCCCTATGCTAAGCGATCTAAGAGAGTCAGGCGCGATCGAGCAAGATGCTGACATCATTCTTTTTGTTTATAGAGATGAGTTTTATCTAGAACAAGAAGAAAAAGAGAAAGAAAAACGCGCAAGTGCCGAGGGCAAAAAGTACAAGAGCGATCACGTCTTTAATAAGCTTCAAGAAAAGGCCGAGATCATCGTTGGCAAAAACAGAAATGGCGAAACTGGCTCAGTTGATGTGCTCTTTCAAAAGCAACACTCAAGGTTTGAAGATATGTCTGCAATGCCAGTATCTGATGTTTCATTTGAAGGCTGATGCGTTTTAAAGCTTTAAAAAATAGAGAAATTTTTACTATATTTTGTCTGTTTTGCCTTTGTATTTTTTCTATAAATTTAGCTATTAGCTATCATAAATATCAAATTTTTATGGACAAAGGTGAACAAGAGCTAACAGCAACCGTGATTTCTAGCTACGAAAAGCTTGGCGATGACGGTAAGAAAAGGCAAATTTTAAAGCTTAAGACTGATGAGTTTTCATTTTATACGCTTGGAGCAAAGACGGATGACTTTAAAGCTGGAGATAATATATTTCTAAGCGTCATAAATTTAGACGTTAGTTTTAAAGACTATCTTGCTTCCTCCTTTTACATGCCTAGCTTTTCACGCGAAAAACTGCCACAAAAAGCCACGCTAAATATCAACCAAAAACTACAATCACTAATCTACGCCCAGCATGAAAATAGCAAAATTTCACAGCTCTACTCGGCTCTATTTTTAGGCACAAGTATTGATGCAAAGTTAAGAGATGACGTCTCGCACCTTGGTATAGCGCATCTTATAGCCATAAGTGGCTATCATTTAGGTTTTATAAGCGCAGTTATATTTTTTGTATTTAGGCCGCTTTTAAAATTTTTATATGCGAGGTTTTTACCTTTTAGAAACTACAACTTTGATCTAGCCATTATCGTTTTTATAATCTTGTCATTTTACTTTTTTATAATAGGCTTTATACCAAGCTTTTTGCGAGCGTTCTTAATGAGCATTTTAGGATTTTATTGCGCGTTAAAAGGCGTTAAAATTTTAAACTTCAAGACACTTTTTATAGTAGCGCTTGTTAGCATATCGCTCTTTCCGCAGCTACTTTTTAGCGTAGGTTTTTACTTTTCACTCATGGGCGTTTTTTATATATTTTTATACTTTAAACACCTAAAAGATAAATTTTCGCCCTTCGTTCATCTTATACTTTTAAATTTATATGTTTGCTTTGCAATGGAAATTTGCGTGCTTTATTTCTTTCCGCTCATTAGCTTACAGCAGCTTAGCGTCCTTGCTATCAACTACATCTTTAGCGTTTTTTATCCATTAAGTGCTGCGCTTCATATCGCTTCATATGGCAATATTTTTGATGGATTGCTAAATAATGTTTTAAATTTTAGACTAAGCTCGACTAAAATTTTTGTGCCAGCCATTATTTTTATCTTTTATAATATCGCTTCACTTCTAGCTATAAAATTTAGATCCATATTCTACATTTTGCCACTGCTTGGGCTTTTATGCTTTGCTATTGCTAGCTATAAAATTTACGCCTAAGCGATCTTCGTACCATAAAATTTCATTATCTTGTTATGAATTATCAAAGATATATACATTATAACAGCGCCTAAAATTAGCCTAGTTAAGTCTGTGTCCTTTTGCCAAAAGACTAAATTTACGATGATAGCAGCTGGAATGAGAGCGTTATTCATAATGGCAAGCACGCCACTATCGACTTCGCAAGCGCCTTTGTTCCACATAAAATACCCTAGCCCACTAGCGACCACTCCAAGCCAGAGAAGCACTAAAATTTGCGTTAAAGTAAGAGAAAATTTGGCTGGATTGCCAAGAGTAAGAAGTGCAACGACAGCTACAAAAAATGCACCAAAATGAAAGTAGCCAAAGACATTTTTTTGGTCCACGTCAAATTTTTCTAAAAGTGCTTTATATGCACTCTGCCCTGCTCCAAAGCAGATATTTGCCGCTTGCACTAGCAAAAAACCCTTTAATACACCATCGTTTATAGCGCCATATTTTATAACCAAAGCTCCAAAAACCGCAACGCCAACACTAAATAGATAAAGTGGTCTAAATTTAAAGCTAAATGCGTCGTAGATGAGCGTCACATAAAACGGCGTAAAAATGGTAAAAAGTGCGACTTCTGGCACACTTAGATACAAAAATGAGTTGTAATAAAATAGATACATAAGTCCTATTTGCACCGCTCCGATCGCCATGATGCCAAATGCTAGTTTTGGGCTGATGCCACGAAATTTTGTAAATGGCAAAAAGACTAAGCTCGCAAGCGTAACCCGAATAAAAACAGCCAAATAGCTATCAACCTTGCCAGCTAAAAACTCACCTATCAAACTAAAGCTAAACGCCCACAAAATGGTTACAAAGATCAGTTTATTCAATTATCACCTCATTTATTTTTCTTGCACATTCAAAAAAATACTCAAGCTTATTTAGCTCAAGTAAATCGCCATCGAGGATAAAATTTGCCCTATCGCTAAAATTTTTCTCACTCACAAATAAAAATTCTTCATATTTTATCTCGCCATCAAGATAGCCATTTAGCAGATCAATAAAATCACTATCAAGCTTACCTTGCTTCAAATCTTGCAAATTTAACTTTGCATTTAAGCCTTTGATCGCGCTTTCTAGCTCTTTTAGGCGAGTGATTATCCTATTTTCCTCATCGCTTAGATCAAGTGCCGCCTTTTGCTCTTCAATGCGTTTAACTTGACTTTGCTTGCTAAGACTTAAGCTATCAGGTAGCTTCCACTCAAACTCCACTCTAGGCCTGTTCGCATCAGCGTAAGCGCCTATCATCTGTGAAGTCGTTCTTTCGCCTTTTTTAAAGCTGTTATTATTCACACTTTGCGTATCTTTTAAGTAAATTTTTGGAGCAAATTTACTCTTTTGCTTCTCATTTTCTTGCTCTTTTATAAATTTTTCTTGCTCCATCGCCCCAAGTTTTGCGTTTATATCATCTTTACTAAAATCAGGCATCATTATCTTTGAGCCAGCGTTAAAGCTGATCTCACCATTTGAGAGCAAATTTATCCTTGAGTTTAGCTCAGCTAGCTTAAGTCCAAGCTCGTCTAGCTCGGCTCTTTTTTTATCAAGAGTAAAATTTATCGCATCAAATTCGCTCTTATCTATCTCGCCATACTCAAACCAAAACTCATTTTCAGCCGCAGCTTTTGCAAAACTATCCATAAATTTTGTCTCTAAATTTATAAGCGAATTTAGTGCAACGGCATTAAAATAGACCTTTGCGACCTGAAAAGCAGTAAGATTCATCAGCTCTTCGTCTTTGTAAATTTTCTCCACGCCCTTGTGGTCTAAAATTTTATCAGCAGCCTCGCTCGCACCGCCATCAAAGATGAGATACTCGACCTTTGCGGTTATCGATCCAGCCTTTGTCATATACCCGCCCTTTAGCTCGTCAGGCACAAAGGTATATCTGCCATCAAGGGATAAATTTAGTTTGTTACTCTTGTTTTTATTTATATATTCGTTTTTATTAAATTCTTTCAAACTCTCAAGCTTCGCACTTTGCGCCAGAGCGATGATCTCTAGTAAATTTCCAGCCCAAAGAGGCAAAGCAAAGAGCAAAACCGCCAAAATCTTCTTCAAATTCTCTCCCTTTCATAAAATTTTCTTATAAATTTATCAAGATTATAGACCCATGCAAAAAGCACTGGCACGACAAGCAAGCTTAGCAAAGTCGAGCTAATGAGCCCAAAGATGATGCTTATAGCCATAGGCGAGTTGGCCTCATAGCCAGCACCCCTGCTAAGAGCAAGAGGCAGCATGGCAAATATCATCGCAAAAGTGGTCATCAAAACAGCCCTTAGTCGCTTTTTAGCAGCCATTTTCACAGCTTCGTTTGCCTCTATGCCGTTATTTGCAAAGTGGTTTGCAAAATCAACCACCAAAATGGCGTTTTTGCCGACCATACCAAAGAGCAAGATGACGCCAACCATGACAAATAGGCTAAATGGATTGCCGCTTATAAAAAGCCCTATCACCACACCACAAAAGGCAAGTGGCATGGCTAGCATGATAAGAAATGGCAACAAAAAGCTCTCATAAAGTGCAGCAAGCACCATGTAAATAAGCACAGCACTAGCGCTCACTGTAAAGATAAAAGAGGCATTCGTATCATCCATCAGCTCAACAAATCCCAAAAATTTATACTTGAAATTTGCTGGCAAAATTTCATCAAGCTTCTTTGAAATTTCATTTGCCACGCTATTTAGCGGAGCGTTGTTTTTGGTATTTGCTAGAAATTTTATCTCATCAGCTCTATTAAACCTTGAAATACTAGCTGGCTTTTGCTCAAAACTAATCGTCGCCACATCGCCAAGTGTGACAAAAAAGCCCTCATTGCTTCTTATTTTTGTCTTTAAGATATCATTTGTATCGCTTCTAAATTTATCATCAAGACGCATGTAAAGCTCATACTCTTTGCCATTTTCGTTTTCAAAAACAGAGACCTCATTCTGGCTAAATGCGCTATAAACAGCGCTTGCAATGCTGGCCTTGTCTAAATTTAGCCTTTTTGCCTTATCTTCATCGATAGAAATTTGCACACGCTTTAGCAGATCTTCTTCGGGCGAATTTACATCCGTTGCGTCATTTATCTCTTTTAGCATCTTGCTGATCTTTGGTACAAATTTCTCTAAATCTTTGCCATTTTCAGATGTGATAGTAAGCTTAACTGGCTGCACATCGCCACCTTCAACTACCGGAAGATCAGCCACAATGACACTCATATCGTCACTTTTTAGCTTGTCGCGAAACCTCTGCATGATAGCGTTTTGCCTCTCGTGATTAGCTCTATCTTTTAGCTCCTTTAGCCTAACGTAAGCTTTTACAAGATAAGGCTGCTTGGCGTCTGTGTAGCCAAGGATGAAGTAGGCGTAAGCTACCTGAGGATCGGTATTTATGAGTGAAATTTTATCTTTTAGCCTCTCTTTGCTAGCTTGCAGGCTAAGTGATGGGTCAAGCTTAAAGTAGATGTTAAACTCCGAGTTATCCTCGCTTGGCATGAAATCACCACCTACAAATTTAGCCAGAGCAAATGAGCAAACAACGACCACAAGCGTTATGGATAAAAATATGAGCTTAAATTTAAGCGCTAAAGCTAAAATTTTCTCATAGCCATTTTCAAGTGCCTCAAAAAATGGCTCGCTCTTTTGAAAAAAACCGCTTTGTTTGGCATTTACAAACCTAGCACTAAGAGTTGGCACAAGAAAAATGCTCACAAAAAATGATATGACGATGCCAGCTGCCACGCTCATCGCAAATGAGTTAAAGTACTTGCCAACGATACCGCTCATAAAGGCGATAGGCACAAAGACACAAAGCAGAACGAGCGAGATCGCAAAGACACTAAATGCTATCTCTTTTATACCTGCAAAGCTTGCTTTTAGGGCATTTGGCTCATCTTTTAGCTTGCTAGCGATATTTTCAGTGACGACGATCGCATCATCTATGAAAATTCCAATGCCAAGCGTAAGGGCGATAAGACTTAGGCGGTTTATGTCGTAGCCTAGGGCGTTTATGATGAAAAATGTTGCCACGATACTAGTTGGGATCGCTACGACTGAGATGATAGTGATCGAGAAATTTCTTAAAAACAGATATACGATCACGATAGTTAGCAAGACGCCAAGGATCATATCAAAGGCGGTTTGATCGATGTGCTTTTGTATTACTTCGCTCTTATCGTAGGCTATTTTTACGTCGTATTCGCTGCCAAGCAGGCTTTTAAACTGATCTAGCTTTGACTTAGCTAGAGCGATCACGGTTAGAGCGTTTGCGTCTGGGGCTAGCTCAAGACCAAGTAAAACGCCACTTTTTTTATCCATTATCGCAGCTTCATTTGCGTCTTTGTAAGCAAGATCAACGCTTGCGATATCTTTTAAAAAGACCCCTTGTTTGATCGTTAAATTTCTTATCTCATCTACGCTTTTGGCGCTAAAATTTGACTTGATCGCCATTTGGATCTGTTCATTTTCTATCTTGCCAAGCGGCGCTTTTAAATTTTCAACCTTTATCAAATTTGCCACTTCGTTTGCACTAAGGGCGTTTTTATCAAGCTTAAATCTATCAAGTAAAATTTTCACCGCTGGCTCTAAAAAGCCATTTGTCTTGACCTTTGAAACGCCGCTAATGCGCTCCAAAAACGGCTTTGCCACGTCATCGATCTCTTGCATTAGCTTAGTTTCATTGCCATCAAGCCTTGTGATAAAGAGACTAAAGACGGCTGAAGATAGGCCATTTAGCTTTTCTATCTCGTAGTTTGCATTTAGACGTGCCTTTTGCATCTTGTCACGGACGTCGTTTGTAGCGCTCTCTAGATCTTTATTTAGTTCAAATTCGATGCTAACCACACTTAGGTTATCAAAGCTTGTTGAGTAAATTTTCTTGATACCTTCAATGCTTGAAATTTCATCTTCGATCTTTTGCGTGATCTTTGTCTTGATGTAGTTCATATCGCCGTTTGCGTAGGTCGTGATCTTAACGATTGGGATATTTACTTGTGGGTATAAATTTACATTCATCGTCTTTAGCGAGTAGATGCCAAAGACAACGAGGCTTAAAAAAACCATTAATGTAGTTATAGGGCGGTTGATGGCTGTTTTTATCATTTTCTTTTACTAACTAGCACTCTGCCTTGACCAAACATGCCAGGTTTTAAGCTCATATCATAAGCCTCGGCGTAAAATTTTCTAGTCTCTCGCTTGATCTCTGGATAGATGAGAGCGATTTTTACCTCTTTTTCATCGCTTGTTGCGTCAAGTTTAAATTTAAAAATGTCACCAACTTTTACTAAATTTGCATATTTTTCATCGATCGCTATTAAAATTTTAGCCTCCTCAGAGTTTAAGACAAAGGCTGGCTGAAGCGGCGAAGCACTCTCGCCAAGCTCGACATTTTTACTAGCGATAACGCCATCAAAAGGAGCTTTTAAAACAGCTTTTTTAAGGTGATCTTGCGCATTTAAAATAGCAATTTGTACACTTTGAACCCGAAGTATCGCTTCGTCAAATTTATACTTTACCTCGTCAAATTCTTGCTTTGAAGTGACGTCCCTTACTTGAGTAAATTTACTTAAAGTATTTTTTGCAAATTCACTAGCATTTTTTGCAAGCTCAAGATCATTTTTTGCCTTTTTTAGAGCGATTTCTAGGCTACTTTGATCAAGGCTAGCTAAAACGTCGCCTTTTTTAACGTGGCTTGATACATCTACAAAAATTTTATCCACTTTGCCACTGCTCTCAAATGCGAGCTTTGAGCTTTGTTTGGCATAGACTTCAAAGTCAGCAAAAATTTCCTCACTAGCAAATGAAAAAATGCCAAATATCATTAAAATTATCAGCTTTTTCAATCCCTAATCCTCTCTAAAATCGGCTCGCCATTTTCAAAAAAGAACTCCGCTTTTTTGATCTCAAGCTCATCTTTTGCACTCTCAAAAAGACTAATGGCATCAAATTTTTGAGAAAGTGCTTCAAGCAGGTCACTATATCCCAAAAGCCCAGAGTTATACTTCTCATAGCTAGCTTTTAATGCCAAATCGCTTGCTCTTACATATTCGTTTAGTGAAGCGATTTTTGAAGTAAGCACCACAATTTCACTTTGCAAATTTTTAAGCTTTGTCTCGTTTTCACGCCTTTTATACTCCAAATTTAGCCTTGCCTCATCAAGTGCGATCTTTTGAGCCTGACTCATCTTACTAGTGGCGAAAAAATCAAAAATTTTCCATTTAAAAGCGATACCAAATTTATTGCCATGAGTATCTTCTTTTAGGTATTTATCCACGTATGAGCGGTAAGAACTAAGCCTGCCTAGATCGATATCGTAATTATTTTTGTAAAATCCATAGGTGTCATAAAGCAAAATTTGAGGCAAAAAGCCAGCTCTTGTCTCGCTAAGCTTGACCTCGCCTAAAAATATATCTTGGCTTAGTCTATCAAGCTCGGCATTTTTTGAAGCTAAATTTGAGCTAATATCAGCCATCTTTGCTCCAGCTACTGGCAAAATTTGCTCACCAGTTAGCAAATTTATCTCATTTAAAATTTGCTCCATTTTGTTTTTGTATTCAAGCTGCGTGCTATTAGCTAAGTAATATTTAGCCCTTACATTTTCAAGCTCATCTTTTGCGGCAAGGCCTGCAATGTTTGCCTTTTCAAGCTTATCTAAAACACCTTTTAAAAAATTTGCTTGAGCCTGTTTGGCTGTGATTATATTTTCAAGCGCAGCTGCGTTAAAGTATAAATTTACAGCCTTAAATGCAAGGTAGTTTTTAGCTTCATCACTAGCGATCACGGCTTTGTTTTTTAAAAGCTGGCTCATCTTTAGTCTAGCCTCTCTAGCTCCGCCATCATATAGCAAAAAATCTATCCTAGCTAGCACACCGGCTGACTCTTTAGCGACTATACTTGGAAAAGTGCTTGCATTTTTGCCGTATGAGCCCTCTAGGCTAAGACTTGGCATATATGAGCTTAATGTGGCTTCATCGTTTAAATTTGCTCTTTTAAACTCAAGCTCTTTGATCTTTGAAATTTCATTTTGCGTTGCTTTGTTTGCGATCACGCTTAAATTTGAACCAAGCAAAAATACCGGCAAAAAAATGAATAAAAAATTTTTCATTAGTGAAAGCTTTTTACAAGATTTCCTATTAGTAAATTCCAGCCATCAACAAGTACAAATATGAGTAGTTTAAATGGTAGTGAGATCATTACAGGAGGAAGCATCATCATACCCATAGCCATCAGTACTGAGCTTACGACCATGTCGATGACAAGAAATGGCAAATAGAGCAAAAACGCTATCTCAAAAGATGTCTTTAGCTCACTTATCATGAAAGCTGACATTGCGATACTTAGCGGTATCTCTTCAATATTTGCTGGATTTTGCAAATTTCTAATCCTAAAAAAAAGTGCAAGGTCTTTTTCTCTTGTGTTTTTTACCATAAATTCTTTAAAAGGCTTTAAGCTCTTATCAAGCATCTCTTCATAGCCTATCTGCTCAGCTATATAAGGCTTTATGCCATCATTATAGCTCTTTTGCCCAACTGGCTCCATAATAAAAAATGTAAGAACCATCGCAAGCGAGATAAGCACTGTTGAAGGAGGCACTTGTTGCGTACCCATCGCTTGGCGCAAAAATGAAAATACGATAACAAGCCTTAAAAAACTTGTCATCATAAAAATGAGCGAAGGAGCGAGTGCAAGTGCAGTGAGGATTAGTAAAACATTTAGAGAATTTACAAGCTGCTCGGCATTTGTTGGAGAATTTAGACTTAAATTTATAGTTGGTAGCGCAGGATCAGCCCCAAAAACCGTGCAAAGTAAAACCGCTAAACCAAGCAGTGCTTTCACGACTAATTCCTCATATCAAGGATACTTTTCTTAGTAGCCTCTTTATTTTTTGGCTCAAGCGATATGAAGTGAATTTCTACTCTATTATTCTTAGCTCTGCCATCTTCTGTGCTGTTACTAGCGATCGGATCAAACGAAGCTTTACCAGAAGCTATTATCCTATTTTGTGGCACACCATCGTTGATTAGCTCTTCAACTACGCTTAAAGCCCTTGCAGTTGAGAGCTGCCAGTTATTTTTATAAGCTGAGTCTTTGCTTGGTTCTATATTATCTGTATGGCCGATAATATCGGCTTTTACATCATTAGGCATTTTTGCCACAATCATACCTATTCGTTTTAAAAATAGCTTCGCATCTTCACCAGAAATTTCAGCACTATCTTTATCAAAAAGCATAGCTGCTGGAAGCCTTACGATAAAGCCATCTTCGCTCTCTTCCATAGTGATCTCAGGTGCCCCGCTAGCAGCTAGTAGCTCATTTATCTTTTTAACATTCATATTTAGCTCACTTTGTGAGCCCTTTTGCTTGCTTATCTTTTTTGCACGAGTATTTTCTGGATCCGTCTCTTTTTCTATCTGATTTTCAGGTCTAGCACCACCTTCAAGCACACTTAAAGCACCAGCTAGTGAGCCAACAGCGGCCTCCATCTTTTTAGCATCCATTGTCGCCATAGAAAGTAATAAAACGAAAAAACAAAGCAAAAGTGACATGAGGTCGCCAAAAGCAGCTAGCCACTCAGGCATACATTTTGGACACTCTTCTGGTTTTATTAACTTACCCATTATTCAAACTGACTTTTTCTATCTTTTGGTGGTAAAAATGCTAATAGTTTAGCTTCAAGCGTTCTTGGATTATCACCTGCTTGTATCGACATGATTCCCTCAAGTACGACTTGTTTTTCAAGTGCTTCATCAGCATCGCGAATAGAGAGGATGTTTGCCACAGGCGCACCTATGATATTACCTATCATCGCACCATAAAGCGTCGTAAGCAATGCAACCGCCATTGATGGGCCGATCGCACTAGGATCTGACATGTTAAGAAGCATCGCAACAAGACCAATGAGCGTACCGATCATACCCATAGCACCCGCAAAACCGCCGACTTGCTCAAAAATTTTAATATTATTTGAATGTCTTGTACTAGTTTGATCAATATCGATCTCTAAAAGCGCTCTTATCGCATCTGGCTCATTGCCATCGACCGCCATTGAAAGACCTCTTTTTAAAAACTGATTTGTCTCATTATTTACTTCGCTTTCAAGCGATAAGATACCATCACGTCTAGCTTTAGTTGAATAATCAACTATTTTTTTTATAGTCTCAGGTAAATTTACTACGACTGATGGCTTAACAGCAATGCCATAAAATTTACCAATTCCTTTAAGCGTCTCCATCTTGAAGCCAACCATCATAACGCCGATAGTACCACCAAAAACGATCATCACAGAAGGGATATCGATGTATGGTCCTATACCAACGCCTATCGCCATTGATCCAAACAAAAGCACCAGGGTCAAAACCCAGCCGACGACGGTTCCTAAATCCATTTAAGCTCACTTTATTTATAAATTCTTAAGAATTGCTATTTTATTAGCTTTTTGTTGAAACAATCGTTAAATTAAAAAAAATGTTTGGCATTTTTTGCTACAATCTGCGAAATTTTTAACGTTAAAAGGCTTAAAAATGAACAATACTTCAATCATAATTTTAGCGGCTGGTCTTGGCACCAGAATGAAATCAAAACGTCCAAAAGTCCTATTTGAACTTTGCGGCGAGCCAATGATCATTCACATCTTAAAGCAAGCTTATGCGATCACAAATGACGTTAGCGTCGTGCTTCACTACGAAAAAGAGTTAATTAGCAAAAAGATAAAAGAAATTTTCCCTCAAACTAAAATTTTTGAGCAAGATCATACAAATTTCCCAGGCACTGCTGGAGCGATAAAAAGCGTAAATTTAAGCGGCGAAAAGGTGCTTGTAACTTGTGGCGATATGCCTCTTGTAAAATCAACTGATCTAATGCGTCTAGCAAATGCCGAAGCTGACGTGGTTATGAGCTCTTTTGAAGCAGCAAATCCTTTTGGCTACGGCAGAGTCATCATAAAAAATGGCAAAGTTGAAGGCATCGTCGAGCAAAAAGATGCTAGCGAAGCGCAACTTGCCATAAAAAGCGTAAATGCTGGCTGCTACTGCTTTAAACGCGAGGCTCTAGAGCAAATTTTACCGCTTATAAGCAACCAAAATGCGCAAAAAGAATACTACCTAACAGATGCCATAAAAATAGCAAATGAAAAGGGTTTAAAGTGCGTCGCAGTGAATGTAAATGAACAAAATTTTATGGGCATAAATGATAAATTTCAGCTTAGCATTGCAGAAAAGATCATGCAAGATGAGATCAAGCAAAATTTGATGAAAGCTGGCGTCTTGATGCGCATGCCTGAGAGCATTTTCATAGACAGCAGAGCCAAATTTGAAGGCGAGTGCGTACTCGAAGAAAACGTAAGTATCCTTGGCGAGTGCGTCATCACTGAGAGCATCATCAAAAGCTCATCAGTAATAGAAAGTAGCGTCATCAAAAACTCAGACATCGGTCCACTAGCTCACATCAGGCCAAATTCTGAAATTTTTGACACACACATAGGAAATTTCGTCGAGGTTAAAAAAGGCGTTCTTAGCGGCGTAAAAGCTGGACACTTAAGCTATCTTGGCGACTGCGAGATAGAAAGTGGCACAAATATCGGTTGTGGTACCATCACATGCAACTACGACGGCAAGGCAAAATATAAAACCAAGATCGGCAAAAATGTCTTTGTTGGCTCAGATACGCAGCTAGTCGCCCCTGTAAATATCGCTGATAACGTCATCATCGCAGCTGGCAGCACCATCACAAAAGACGTTGAGAGCGGCGCTCTAGCTATCAGCAGAGGTCGCCAAGAGAACAAAAGCGGCTTTTTTGAGAAATTCTTTGGCAAAGACGATGTTAAAAAATAAGAAAATTTTACTTGCCGTTTGCGGTAGTATCGCCTTTTATAAGGCATTCGAAATTTTATCACTGCTTAAGAAGCAAGGCGCTGATGTTTATGTGGCTTTAAGTGACGGAGCGCTTGAATTTTGCAGTGTAAGCGGCTTTGAGGCGCTAAGCGAGCATAAAATTTTAAGCTCACAAACGCAAAACTGGCAAGATGGCGTAAATCACATAGTCTACTCTAAAATGGATCTAGTCCTCATCGCACCTGCCTCGGTAAATACGATAAATAAGCTAACAGCTGGCATCTGTGACAATGTCTTTATGCAAACGCTAATCGCCGCCTCGCACGTGCCTTTAGTCGTTGCCCCTGCTGCAAATAATAATATGATCGAGCACTTTTCTACACAAAATTCGCTTGAAATTTTAAAGAAAAACGGCGCTTTGGTGGTTGAGCCAGTGCTTAAAACTCTAGCTTGTGGCGACGTTGGTAAGGGCGGTCTTGCAAACCTTGAAGTGATAGTTGAAGCTGTTATTAAAAGGCTTAGCAAGCCACTTTTTGCAGGCAAAAAAGTGGTGATAACTGGTGGCGCGACAACCGAAAAGATAGATGATGTTAGAGCCATTACAAATTTCTCAAGCGGCAAGATGGCAAGAGCCTTGGCTAGAGCCTTTTACTACGCCGGTGCGGAGGTAAAACTACTTGCTAGCTTTGAAGCTGAAAACGAGCCATTTGAGATTTTAAATTTTGACTCAAGTAGCGAGCTTTTAGAGCTTTGTAAGAGCGAGTGTGAGAGCGCAAATTTACTTGTGATGTGTGCTGCAGTAAGCGATTTTATGCCGACAAAAATTGATGGCAAGATAAAAAAAGAGAACGTTGGCGAAATTTTAAGCTTAAGTCTAAAGAGAAATGTCGATATTTTGCAAAGCTTAAAAGAGTTTAAATGTAAAAAGATCGGCTTTAAGCTTGAAATCCCAAGTGAGAGCGCACACAAAAACGCTAGAGCAATGCTAGAGCAAAAGGGGCTTGACGCAGTTTGCCTAAATATCTTGGGTGAGAAAAACAGCTTTGCAAGCGAGCAAAATGAGGTAAATTTCATCACGAAAAATAATGAAACTTTGCTGCCGCTTGCCTCAAAAGACGAGATTGCAGGGCGCATAGTGGAGCTAGCGGCAAATTTATGATAGAGAAAATTTCTCGCATTCAAAAAATAGCAAAAAATGCAAATTCTCCGTTAGTAGCTATAAATTCGTCACTTCCGCTTAGTATCTTAGTAAGCCAAAAGATCGGTTTTAACAGATACATTTTAAATTTTGCAAATAGAAATTTAAACACAAAAAGCGCAAAAGAGCTAAACGTAGGCTCGAAATACTGGGGCGAGGTGCAAAGCCAGGGCGAAAATATCGTCATAAAAAATTTATACGAAAAGCCAAGAATTTTAGACGAAGATGTCTTGGCTGATGGGCTAAATCTTATCGAAAATTTGATAGAAAATGAGAATTTATCGTGGTTTTATGACTATTTATTTAAAAGTCTAAGTGAAGCTAAAACAAAAGACGAGATGAAAATGCTAGCAAAAATGCTCTTTGCTCTGCAAGAAAATGTCGTGCATATACCATTTATTTATAATGGTACAAACGGCGTTTTTCAGCTAAAAAAAGAGGAGAATGATATGAAAATTTTTTTAATATTTTCAAATTTTGCTCCACTTATTTTTAAATTTAAAGATGAAGCTTTGTGCGAGATCGCGACTCCATTTAATAATGTAGCTAGCTTGTTAAAAAGAGAATTTAGCGCCAACACAACAGTGCAAAATGTGAGTGCTCTTTGGAGCAAAAAAGAACAAATTATTGATATAAAAGGCTAAAGATTGAATGAATTAAACCACCTTGCTATTATCATGGATGGAAATGGACGCTGGGCTAAAAAACGTGGATTTTTGCGGACAAATGGGCACGAAGCTGGAGCAAATGTAGTAAGCGATATGTGCGAATTTTGTATCGATAATGGCGTGAAAATTTTAAGTCTTTACGCGTTTAGTACTGAAAACTGGAAAAGGCCACAAAAAGAGGTCGAGTTTTTGATGAATTTACTTAAGAAATTTCTCATTTCAAAGCGTGTTGACTTTATAAAAAATGATATCAAATTTAATACAATCGGCGACATTTCGCCATTTAGCGATGAGCTAAAAAACGAGATAGAGATCACCAAAAACACTACAAGAGAGAATAAAAATTTATTATTAAATTTAGCGATAAACTACGGCTCAAAAGATGAAATTATTAGAGCTGTAAGAAAGCTAAATTTAGAAGGCTGCGAGATAAATGAAGCGAGCCTAAATGCAGCACTTGATGAGAGTGAGCCGGTGGATCTTCTCATTAGAACTGGTGGCGAAAGTAGACTCTCAAATTTCATGCTCTGGCAGGCAAGCTACGCGGAGCTATTTTTTACGCCCACACTTTGGCCCGACTTTGGCAAAAATGAGCTTGCAAGCATCGTTAGCAAATTTAAAAACATAGAGCGAAGATTTGGCGGAGTTTAGCAAGATAATGGATAATTTAGTCATTTTTTTTGCCGTTTTTACATTTATTCTTGGCATTTGCATCGGTTCGTTTTTAAATGTTTTGATCTACCGCTTACCAAGAAATGAAAGTATAAATTTTCCAGCTTCTCATTGCCCAAACTGCGATCATAAGCTAAATTTTTATCACAATGTTCCAATTTTCTCATGGATATTTTTAGGCGGCAAATGTGCCTTTTGTAAGCAAAAAATAAGCCTCTTCTATCCAGTGATCGAACTAATTTCTGGGATACTTTTTTTGATCTGTTTTTTTAAAGAGTGCGGCGAAATTTTAAGCGTAGAAACCTTGCTTTATGCGCTATTTTTAGGGCTTTGTTTTATAATGCTGCTAGCTCTTAGCGTCATAGATATAAGATATAAAGCCGTGCCAGATCCGCTTCTTTTTGCAGCGCTATTTTTCGCATTTATCTATGCTCTGATGCTTTTTATATTTAAAGGAAATTTTGCCCAGATTTTAAATTTATTCCTTTTTGCACTTATCTTTTGGACGCTGAGATTTGTCGTAAGCTTTGCCATAAAAAAAGAAGCGATGGGTAGTGCAGATATCTTTATAGCGGCGATCATCGGAGCTATCTTGCCAGTCAAACTGGCTTTAGTGGCAATCTATCTTGCAGCACTTTTTACGCTTCCAGTCTATGCGCTCGTTCAAAAAAGGGGCTACGAGCTGGCTTTTGTGCCATTTTTAAGTCTTGGCTTACTTATTACATACGCTTTTAAAGAGCAAATTTTAGAAATTTTAAGGTTTATTTATGAGTAGAATGAATAGATATCTTTTGTTTAACTTCCTAGGGACTTTTGCGTCGCTATTTAGTACGCTTTTTTTGATCATGTCGATCGTATTTTTCATCCAAATCGCGCGCATCACTTCTTACATTGAGATCAGCTTTGGTGAGCTTTTTAAACTCTACTCATTTATGCTTCCACGCGTACTACTTTTTGTCGTGCCTATCGCATTTTTTGTATCACTTGCGATGACGCTTTTTAGGCTATCGAAAGAGAATGAAAGTATCGTTATTTTTACACTTGGTGGCTCACCAAATAAAATTGCTAAATTTTTCTTAATATTTTCAGCATTTTTAAGCACCGCTCTACTTGTCATCGCCATCATAATGATACCAATAGCCGCACAGCTAAATGCAAATTTTATTGATTATAAAAAGACTGTTGCAAAGCTAAATTTAAAGCCAACTCAGTTTGGACAAAAATTTTCTGACTGGATGGTCTATGTGGGTAGTGAAATGCAAGATAACAACGGCACTACCTATAAAGATATTGTGATGTTTAATCCTTACATTAAAGACTCCCAACGCTTAATCACTGCAAAAAATGCAAAAATCACAAATACAAATCAAAGTATTGAACTCTCTTTAGTAGATGGAAAAATGTATGATATAAAAGATGAAATTTATCATCAAAGCAACTTCAAATCCATGAAGATAAGGACTGCACAAAGTGAAGAGATAAGCAATATCGGCAGTATAAAAGAGTACTGGGCGGAGGCAAATAGTAGTGAAAAAAGAAGAAAAGACCTTAGCACATATGTGCTTGTTGCGCTATTTCCACTTGCCAGTACACTTTTTGCCATAAGCTTTGGCATCGTTACTTATAGATATGAAAAGGGCATGGTTTATGTTGGGACATTTGGCGTTTTATTTGGGTATTTTACGCTCATAATGCTATTTTCATCAAAGCCAGCTTTTGCGATTCCTCTCATATTTTTCGTCTTTTTGTTGGCAGGAATTTTGCTTTTTAAAGCCAAGATCGTGCGAAGATACTAATGAAAATCCAACTAATTTATAGCTACGATGGCTCTAAATTTCAAGGCTCGCAAACTCAGCCTCATGAAAATGGCGTAGAAGATGAGCTTTCGCGTGCTCTAGCTCACGTTGGAATATTTGAAAAAATAGTCTCTAGCTCACGTACAGATAAAAAAGTTCATGCGATTAATCAAAGCTCAAGCGTAATTTGTGGCGATCATTTTAAAAATTTAGAGCATCTAAAAGAGCTAATCAACCGCCATGCTCATCCAAATATTCATATAAAACGCATAAATTTGGTTAATGATAGCTTTCAGGCGAGATTTGACGCCATAGCAAGGTCTTATAGATACATTATAGATCATGGAGAATTTGACGTTTTTAGCTCAAACTATAAAGTCTTTTTGCCAAAATTTGATATCAAAAAAGCAAATGAAATTTTATCTAATTTCGTTGGCGAGCATGATTTTAGCTCCTATATGAAAACAGGAAGTGATACAAAAAGTCCAGTGCGAGAAATTTTTAAGGCATTTTGTTATGAATACAAAAACCAAACTATCATCGTTTTTAAAGCGAATGGCTTTTTACGCGCTCAAGTACGGCTTATGGTTGCAAATCTACTTAAAGCTTTAAGTATAAAAAATGGTGGTGAGCTCATCAATGCTTCGCTTAATGGACACCTTGCCTTAACTCGTATCCCAGCTCAAGCTGAAGGACTTTATCTAAATAGAGTTTTCTATAAATTTAATTAGATATTTAGAATATTCAATAGTAAGCTTATTTAAAATATTAAATAGAGAATCTTGCAAGCTAGGATTCATAGCTAGATTACTCCCTCCCTACTTTGTGTTAATACCCAGGGCCTCTTAACCAACCACTTCCTAAAAGCACAAGAAGCCTTAGAGGATAGTTTAAGAAGCATTACTTTACAAGATCTATTAGATGAACTTATTAATCTATAAAATTTAAAAAGTTGACAAACTAAGTTATAGAATTTAAAAAGTAGGCAAATATATAAAAACCAATCTATTTTTTATTAGGAACGCTATGCGCTCCTAACTATTTTTATATATTTTATGTAAGAATTTTTATAAATTTCTAGATTTATTACTCTTTGCTCTTCTCTTTTTTAGCTTTACTCTTTTTCTCTGCTTTATCTTTTAGGCCTTCTTTCTTATCTTTTATCTCTTTTATACTATCATCTTTAGCACTATCTTTTTTCTTTTTTGCTTCATCACTCTTTTTACTTGCTTTTTCTTTTATCTCATCTTTTTTAGATTTTATTTTAGATTTTGTGTCATCTATCTTTGTAGTGCCTGATACTGATATATCTGATTTTAGATTTTCAAATGTCTTGTCGCCTATACCATTTACATTTTTTATATCTTCTATTGAGTTAAATTTATTTGCTTTTCTATACTCTATTATTGCATCTGCCTTTGAAGATCCTATACCATCTAAACTCATTAGCTCTTCTTTTGTGGCGGTGTTTAAATTTATGGCTGCTAGTAATGTAGAAGCTGCTGCCAATAGTGAGATTATAATCTTTTTCATTTTTGTCCTTTTTGGGTAAATTTGGGTTTGGAGTCTATCATATTTGGTGTTTTTAGTCAACACTCGTATAAAAGCATAAACTAAAAAATATTTATAAATGTAAAGATAAAAAGTCTAATTATTTAAGAATATAAATATTAAAAGATGATTGTTTAGATAAAGAATATTAAAAATTAACAAAGCCCGCAACGACCTACTTTTCCAACATCCCAGTAAGGGAGAGTATCATCAGCCAGGACGAGCTTAGCTTCTTGGTTCGAGATGGAGCAAGGCGTTTCCTCGTCTGTATAGTCACGGGCAGTGTTAAATAAAAGATATATCAGATAAATCTCTTATTTAACACTACTTGATAAAGTTAAAAGTCATAAACAAAGTTTTATAAAAACATATCTTATTAAGTTTTTATCCTTAACAAGGAAGTGATGCTTATTAAAAGATAAGCAGACGAGCTATTAGTACTGGTCAGCTAAAGGACTTTCATCCATTACACACCCAGCCTATCAAACACATAGTCTATATGAGCTCTTAAAAGAAGATTCATCTTGGAGTTGGCTTCCTGCTTAGATGCTTTCAGCAGTTATCACATCCCAACATAGCTACCGAGCGGTGCTCTTGGCAGAACAACTCGTACACCAGTGGTTGGTTCGACCCGGTCCTCTCGTACTAGGGTCAACTCTCCTCAATCTTCTTACGCCCACGGCAGATAGGGACCGAACTGTCTCACGACGTTCTGAACCCAGCTCGCGTACCGCTTTAAATGGCGAACAGCCATACCCTTGGGACCTGCTCCAGCCCCAGGATGCGATGAGCCGACATCGAGGTGCCAAACCTCCCCGTCGATGTGAGCTCTTGGGGGAGATCAGCCTGTTATCCCCGGGGTACCTTTTATCCTTTGAGCGATGGCCCTTCCACACAGAACCACCGGATCACTAAGACCGACTTTCGTCCCTGCTTGACGTGTATGTCTCGCAGTTAAGCTGGCTTTTGCCTTTATACTCTGCGAACGATTTCCAACCGTTCTGAGCCAACCTTTGTAAGCCTCCGTTACATTTTGGGAGGCGACCGCCCCAGTCAAACTACCCACCAGACATTGTCCTACTTGAGGATAACTCAAGCTAGTTAGCTATCAGAATAAAAAAGAGTGGTATCTCAACAATGGCTCACCATAAACTGGCGTCTATGGATCAAAGCCTCCCACCTATCCTGCACATTTTTATCCCAATAGCAGTGTCAAGCTGTAGTAAAGGTCCACGGGGTCTTTCCGTCTTGCCGCGGGTAGGAGGAATTTTCACCTCCACTACAATTTCACTGGATCCCTCTTCGAGACAGCTCCCATCTCGTTACGCCATTCATGCAGGTCGATATTTAATCGACAAGGAATTTCGCTACCTTAGGACCGTTATAGTTACGGCCGCCGTTTACTCGGGCTTCGATCAAACGCTTCGCAGAGCTAACGTCATCAATTAACCTTCGAGCACCGGGCAGGCGTCACACCCTATACATCCTCTTACGAGTTAGCAGAGTGCTGTGTTTTTGGTAAACAGTCGGGAGGGACTCTTTGTTGTAACCTTCAATGCTTACGGAGTAAATCCTTCACAAAGTTAGGCACACCTTATACCGAAGATACGGTGCTATTTTGCAGAGTTCCTTGAAGAGAGTTCTTCCACGCGCCTTAGAATACTCATCCCACCCACCTGTGTCGGTTTACGGTACGGGCAACTATAACTAAACTTAGAAACTTTTCTTGGCTCGACAGTATCGGCAATTCGCTATCCATTCCGAAGAACTTCAAACGCCTGTGGGGTCTCGGCTTAAAAAGATCCGGATTTGCCTGGATCTTAACCTACACCTTTCGACTAGCACTACCATTCGCTAGCTTGCTTAACTCTAAGCGTCCTTCCATCGCACATTATAGTTGGCATTGGAATATTAACCAATTTTCCATCGCATACCCCTTTCGGACTTTGCTTAGGACCCGGCTAACCCTACGATGACGAGCATCGCGTAGGAAACCTTGGGTTTACGGCGTTGGGGATTCTCACCCCAATTATCGCTACTCATGCCTGCATGCTCACTTGTATTCGCTCCAGCACTCCTTACCGGTATACCTTCAACGCAAATACAACGCTCTCCTACCACTTAGTAAAACTAAGTCTAAAGCTTCGGTACTCATTTTAGCCCCGTTATATTTTCCGCGCAGAATCACTAGACCAGTGAGCTATTACGCTTTCTTTAAAGGATGGCTGCTTCTAAGCCAACCTCCTGGTTGTTTAAGTAACTCCACATCGTTTTCCACTTAAATGAGATTTAGGGACCTTAGCTGTTAGTCTGGGTTGTTCCCCTCTCGACGACGGATTTTATCACTCGCCGCCTGACTGCCATGATTACACACTAGGTATTCGGAGTTTGATAGGGTTTGGTACATTGGTGTATGCCCTAGCCCATTCAGTGCTCTACCCCCTAGTATTACTACATGACGCTATACCTAAATATATTTCGGAGAGAACCAGCTATCACGATGTTTGATTGGCCTTTCACCCCTATCCACAAGTCATCCCATAGCTTTTCAACGCTAGCGGGTTCGGTCCTCCACCGGCTCTTACACCGGTTTCAACCTGCTCATGGATAGATCACATCGTTTCGGGTCTGCAACGTCTGACTAAACGCCCTATTAAGACTCGCTTTCGCTACGGCTCCGGGTTTCCTTAACCTTGCCAGACATCACAACTCGCAGGCTCATTATGCAAAAGGCAGTCCATCACCCTGATAAATCATAGGGCTCTGAATGATTGTAAGCAAATGGTTTCAGGTTCTATTTCACTCTGATCACCTCAGTTCTTTTCACCTTTCCCTCACGGTACTTGTGCACTATCGGTCTAGTAGTAGTATTTAGGGTTGGATAGTGGTCTACCCAGCTTCAGACAGAATATCACGTGTTCCGCCCTACTCAGGATACTGCTAAGTAAAACAAAGCTTTCATATACGGGAGTATCACCCTCTATGCTTAATCTTTCCAGATTATTCTATTAGCTAAGTTTAGTCTATATTGCAGTCCTACAACCCCACTAGTAAACTAGTGGTTTGCCCTCTTACGCGTTCGCTCGCCGCTACTAGCGTAATCTCTTTTGATTTCTTTTCCTGAGGGTACTAAGATGTTTCAATTCCCCTCGTTCGCTCCATATTAGGTAGTTAAGCTCGCACTTAACTGGGTTGCCCCATTCAGAAATTCCCGGATCAAAGCCCCTTGACGGCTCCCCGAGACTTATCGCAGCCTGGCACGTCTTTCATCGCCTCTACTAGCCAAGGCATCCACCACTTGCTCTTTGTAGCTTACCTTTTCTATATTAGATTATTCTAATTCGCATCACTTCCTTGTTAAAGATAACTTTATGTTACTGTATTTAAATTCTAGCTCTCAAGACGGAAAGCATTGACTACTATTTAGATAAGTTTTAAATCCTAAATAGATTGTGATGTCAAACTTTTGCATTAAATGCAAAGAGAATAGAAATTTAAATCTTTAACAAGTCCTGTAAAATTGTTTTTAAAACTTGCTTGTGACTATTAACAATATTAATTAAAAGAACATTTAGACAAAAGTCTAATTAGAAAGTTTAATTTTTAAGCTCTCTAATTAGACTTAATATAGTTAAACTATTTTATGGTGGAGAATAGCGGGATCGAACCGCTGACCTCCTGCGTGCAAAGCAGGCGCTCTCCCAGCTGAGCTAATTCCCCAATTAAATTCTCTGGTGGGCCTAACAAGACTTGAACTTGTGACCTCACCCTTATCAGGGGTGCACTCTAACCAGCTGAGCTATAGGCCCCTATAGGTCTATCAATCTTTCAAAACTAAACAAGGATGATTGAGAATATCTTTCTTATAGATATCTTGTGAGAGAATATCTATATGTACTCTAGAAAGGAGGTGATCCAACCGCAGGTTCTCCTACGGTTACCTTGTTACGACTTCACCCCAGTCGCTGATTCCACTGTGGACGGTAACTAATTTAGTATTCCGGCTTCGAGTGAAATCAACTCCCATGGTGTGACGGGCGGTGAGTACAAGACCCGGGAACGTATTCACCGTAGCATGGCTGATCTACGATTACTAGCGATTCCGGCTTCATGGAGTCGAGTTGCAGACTCCAATCCGAACTGGGACATATTTTATAGATTTGCTCCATCTCGCGATATTGCTTCTCATTGTATATGCCATTGTAGCACGTGTGTCGCCCCGGACATAAGGGCCATGATGACTTGACGTCGTCCACACCTTCCTCCTCCTTACGAAGGCAGTCTCATTAGAGTGCTCAGCCGAACTGTTAGCAACTAATGACGTGGGTTGCGCTCGTTGCGGGACTTAACCCAACATCTCACGACACGAGCTGACGACAGCCGTGCAGCACCTGTCTTAACATTTCTGCAAGCAGACACTCTTCTATCTCTAGATGATTTGTTAGATATCAAGTCCGGGTAAGGTTCTTCGCGTATCTTCGAATTAAACCACATGCTCCACCGCTTGTGCGGGTCCCCGTCTATTCCTTTGAGTTTTAATCTTGCGACCGTACTCCCCAGGCGGTATACTTAATCCGTTAGGTGCATTACTGCCAAGACTAGCTTAGCAACAACTAGTATACATCGTTTAGGGCGTGGACTACCAGGGTATCTAATCCTGTTTGCTCCCCACGCTTTCACGCATTAGCGTCAGTTGAGTTCCAGCAGATCGCCTTCGCAATGGGTATTCCTGGTGATCTCTACGGATTTTACCCCTACACCACCAATTCCATCTGCCTCTCCCTCACTCTAGATTATCAGTTTCCCAAGCAGTTCTATGGTTAAGCCATAGGATTTCACAAGAGACTTGATAATCCGCCTACGCGTCCTTTACGCCCAGTGATTCCGAGTAACGCTTGCACCCTCCGTATTACCGCGGCTGCTGGCACGGAGTTAGCCGGTGCTTATTCGTTAGGTACCGTCATTGTTCTTCCCTAACAAAAGGAGTTTACGCTCCGAAAAGTGTCATCCTCCACGCGGCGTTGCTGCTTCAGGGTTTCCCCCATTGAGCAATATTCCCTACTGCTGCCTCCCGTAGGAGTCTGGACCGTGTCTCAGTTCCAGTGTGACTGATCATCCTCTCAGACCAGTTATGCGTCATAGCCTTGGTGAGCCATTACCTCACCAACTAGCTGATACAATATAGCCTCATCCTACACCGAAAAACTTTCCCTATCTAACTTATGTAAGACAGGAGTATAGAGTATTAGCAGCCGTTTCCAACTGTTGTCCTCTAGTGTAGGGCAGATTAGCTATACATTACTCACCCGTGCGCCACTAACTCATAAGAGCAAGCTCTTACTTGTCCGTTCGACTTGCATGTATTAGGCACGCCGCCAGCGTTCACTCTGAGCCAGGATCAAACTCTCCATATTAATTACCTATCAAAATTTATTTAATAGGATTTTATTATGAAGTTTTTAATCAAAAAACTTTTAGTTTTATATATTAGTTTGTCTAATCTATTATAAATTATAAAATAATAGACTGGCTCAATCGATCACTTGTTTAGATTTCAAAGATTGACTAATAGTTTAACAATTGTAAGTTAAAAGAACAACGATAAAAAGAAAAGGCTTTATTAACCAATGAAGTTAAAGGTGGTTTCTCGTTTCGTGAGCTGGAATTATATATGAGCAATACTTAAAGATAGTTGAAATAATTAGGGAATTTGAGAAAAATTTGTTGGCGATTAAAAATTTTAAGTTATGTATTTTTATTATAGGTTTATAGGGTTTAGTTTATATATGCGTATCCACTTCTTTTTTCTATATTTATAGAAGCTACATTGTTATTTTTATCTGTTAAAACTATCTTACAATCACCTTTTAATAGTCTTGAATAAGGTCTTTTCGCTCCTTTATTGTTAGTAACACTTACCACTCTCATGGGCCTACCTAATTCGTCAAAATCAATGGTTTGTGTTTTGCCTTTTCTACAACTACCAACAAATTTAACCGATTTTATGCCATATTTTTTTTCAATATTTAAATCTATATTAATTTTATTGCAATAGGACTGAGGAATGCCTCTCCAGCCCGCACTTAAGAATTTGTTTGATTTTTGTGTATCGATGGCAACCTCTTCTTTGGAATTTAAATTACCACTAAATTTATTACCACTACCTCTTTTATCATAAAAAATACTATATTTCCAAGATTTAATCCCAGGCTCATCTACAGAGCACTCTTGCAAACTAGTATCATTAACAGCTATCCCCCATCTCATTTTAAACCAAAATTTTTCATTTTCTGAATGTACAAATTTATCATCTTGCATGGCAAGGTGCTGGGCGTACCTTATATGCGTTAGCATCTGTGTAGCTGCCTCTCTGGCTCCGTTTATTTCTAGCCTTGGTATGATCATTGCTGCAAGTATGCCAACGGCAATGATTACAAAGATAAGCTCTATAACAGTAAAACCCTTGTTTTTATGCATCTACTTACCTCTTACGTCAAAATTTGCAATTACTTTTCCCATTTTTTCTATGCAAAATTTTGATTTTTCATCTAGATTGGCGCTTACTAATAAATTTTTAGACTCATCTCTTACATCTATACCATAAAATTTAAGTCTTAATGCAAGCTTTTTATTATCTGTGTATAAATCCTTGATTTCCACTTCTTTTAATTTAGCAGCAAGCTCTTTTACAACATCAAATTTATATACAAAATGCTTTGTTGGGTTGTCTAAAAATAGGTAAAAAATTTGATTAAATACGATCATCGACCAGTTTAGGGCTAGAAAAAGCATCACTAAGGTCGTGCAAATTTTATAGCCTTTTCTAAATTTTGGCAATCTTACGCGATACGAATTAAAAAAAACTCTTACCATAAGTGGCGTTGCGATCACGCAAAATGGCAAGAACTGCTCAAGTTCCAGCCTTTGGCGCACTGAGACTATCATACAAAAGCAAAATGAGCAAATGGCGATAAACCACAAAAGATCTTTTTTCTCTTTTACCCAAATTCTATAAATCGTATAGACAAAAAAGATAAAAATAAACGGCGAAAAAACAGCGGCAAAGATACCAAAAGTATCGATAAAGTGCCCACTTGGCCTACCATTTGTATCAAAGCCAAAAAAGTAAAGCGTGAGTAAAAATAAAATAGCACTTAGCCA
This sequence comes from Campylobacter concisus, assembly GCF_002913715.1. NCBI lineage: Bacteria > Pseudomonadati > Campylobacterota > Epsilonproteobacteria > Campylobacterales > Campylobacteraceae > Campylobacter > Campylobacter concisus. The sequence goes on from NZ_PPCE01000004.1 coordinate 174,323, forward strand.
AGCAAGAGGAGGCCTTCTTTTATAAAGTGAAAATATAAAAAATCCTACGTAAAATATCAAAAAATCGCCATCTATAAAAAAAGAAAGGCAAAAAAATGTTACAAATAAAATTTTATTTTTAATATGAAAAAAGTATATACATAGGAGCGCCAGCATAACGCAAAGCCCAGCATTATTGACGATAAGAGCTGAAGCTATCGTGCCAGGAAGTAAGATAAAAAGCAATACCGCAATAAGTCTATCAAACTCTAATTTAATGTAAAATTTGCTTACCTTATACATTAAAACGACACTTATGACATGAAACGCGATCATCACAGATCTTAGAGCAATATCTGTTTGACCAAAAATTTGAACGCTTACTTTTAAAACATGGCTAAGAAAATTTTGTTTATTAAAAAAAATTTCAGCTTCACTATAACTTATGCTAAGAGAATTTGCCGTAAAAAGTAAAAATATACAATCAATCAAACATATTAAAAATACGCTAAAGGCGACGTGATGTCCAACAAATTCTCTAAATTTATCTAGCAAAAATTTTCCTTAAATATGTATATCCCAAAAAAACTCGATCCAATCGTGAGCCTCTTTTACCTTAAATTCTGGCAAAAGCAGAGCCTTCTCTTTATAAAAGACGGTCGCTATTTTGATATCTAAATTTGGATAACGCTTAAGCAGTTCTCTTTTTATCTCGACCATGCTCTCTCCACTGTCGATGATGTCATCGACGAGCAAAATTTTAGTGTATTTGCTAAGATCTGGCACGTTAAAGATATTAATCGTATCAAGCTTGTTTGTATCTTCGTAATGGATAGAATTTAAGGTGAATAAATTTCTATTATTAAGCGCAACAGCTAGCGAGTGACCAAGCGTTAGACCGCCCCTTGCCACAGCTAGTATCACCTCTGGATCAAACTCATCTTTTATCTGTTTTGCCATCTTTTTAGTATCAACAGCAAATTCATCATAACTATAAAATATCATCTTTCTTCCTTATCAATGCACTAAAAATACGATAAAACTAATGAGCGCTAGCACGACTACGCCTAAATTTATATCACTAAATTCTCTCTTTATGAGCTTAACTATGACGTATGACATAAAACCAAATGCAAGGCCGTTTGTGATCGAGTAAGTAAGTGGGATGAGCACGACTATAAAAAATGTCGCAACCGCAATGGCCGGATCTTTGAAATTTATACTAGCAAGCTCAGCAAACATAAGCACGCCAACCATCACAAGGATCGGATAAATGGCATTGCCAGGGATAGCTTTAAAAAGCGGCAACATAAAGAGTGTAAGTATAAACAAAAGTCCGCAAAATACAGCCGTTAGACCAGTTCTGCCGCCCTCTTCTACGCCGCTAGCACTCTCTACAAACGATGTAGTCGTACTTACGCCTACAAGTGAGCCAGCTGCCGTAGCAATAGCGTCAGCTTCAAGAGTTTTTTCAAGTTTTACGACGCCATCTTTTTTGTTTTCATCAAAAATTCCAGCCCTCGTTCCTACACCAGCTAGTGTGCCTATCGAGTCAAAAAGATCGGTCACAAAAAAGGTGATAACAACTGGCAGCAAGGCTAGACTAAGCGCGCCTTTTATGTCAAGCTCTAAAAAAATCGGTGAGATAGAGGCTGGAGTTGAGAAAATTTCTGTTGGATGAGGAGCGATACCAAGCACCCAAGCTATCACTGAAGTAGCAAGCACAGCTAGGATAAACGCGCCCTTTATCTTCCACGCCCAAAAGCAAATAACCAAAAATAGCCCCAAAACGCCAAGAAGTACGTTTGGATCTTTGAAATTTCCTATACCAACCAAAACAGCGTCGCTATTTACGATAAAGCCCATTTGCTGAAATGCCACAAAGCTAATAAAGGTGCCTATGCCAGCACTTATCGCTCTTCTTAGGTCAAGTGGGATGGATCTAATTATCCACATTCTAAAATTTGTAAAAGACAAGACGACAAATATCACGCCGCTTAGAAAAACAACGCCAAGAGCCGTTTGCCAAGGTACTTTCATACCGATGCAAAGACCAAATGTAAAATAAGCATTAAGTCCCATACCAACGCTCATCGCAACTGGTGTGTTCGCCCAAAGACCATTTAATATAGTAGAAAATATGGTAATTAGCGCAGTTGCAGTGATTAGTGCCTCATAAGGCATACCAGTTTTGCTCATAATGATCGCATTTACCGGCACGATATACATCATCGCTAAAAACGTCGTAAGTCCCGCTCCAAATTCCTGCTTCACACTCGTTTTGTTTTGTGCTAAGTCAAAAAATTTCACCCCAAGCTCCTTTAGTAAATTTTAAGTTCGTTATATAAGCTATCACGCTCAACCGGCGTAAAACCAGATGTTTTAATAAGATCACAAAATGTCTTTAGTGTAACGCCATTTGTGCTATTTGCACCAGCCGCACTTTGGATACTCTCTTTTTCTATCGTGCCATCAAGATCATCAGCACCAAATTCCTGAGCGATCATCGCTAAATTTAGCGTCGAAGTAGCCCAGTAAGCTTTGATATGTGGGACATTATCAAGCACAAGACGTGAGATCGCCAGAGTCTTTAAAATTTCAGATGATCCTAGAAATTTCACATCTTTTAAGTAGTTATTTTCTCTTTGATAAACTAGCGGGATAAATGCGTTAAAACCGCCAGTTTCATCCTGCAAACCCCTGATCCTTAGCATATGATCGATCCTATTATCACGGCTTTCTATGTGACCAAAAAGCATTGTTGCGTTGCTTTGTTTGCCGTGATCGTGCCACATTTTGTGGATTTTGAGCCAGTTTTCGCTACTTACTTTACCTTTGCAAATTTTAGCCCTGATCTCTTCATCAAAAATTTCAGCCCCACCACCTGGCATGCTATCGACGCCGTATTCAAGCATCTTTTCTATCACCTCATCGTAGCTTAAGCCGTAATGCCTTGACAAAAAGTCGATCTCAGCTGCCGTCATCGCCTTTACGTGAAGCTCTGGATGAGCTGCCTTTATCTTTTTAAAAATTTCTAAATACCACTGCCAGCCACTTTTTGCGTTATGAGCTGATACGATGTGTATCTCCTTTACGTCGTGGCTCACGCTCTCATCAACGATCTTTAAAATCTCTTCGTGGCTCATTAAGTATGGATTTGGATTTTTTCTGTGAGCCGAAAATGCGCAAAATTTACAGATATCAGCACAGATATTTGTTGGATTGATATGGCGATTTACATTAAAAAAGACCTTGTTGCCATGCAGTTTTCTGCGCTTTTTATCGGCAAATTTAGCCAAGGTAAAAAGATCAAGCTCATAAAGCGAAAAAGCCTCTTGCTTGCTTAATCTCTCGCCACTTTCTAGTTTTTGTAATAGATTCATTATCTTTATCGTCCTAAAGCTGAACTTAAGGCTTTATTATAGGCAAATAAAGCTTTGTTTTTGCAAAAATTATGTAACATTTGCCAAGATATTTTTAACAATGGAAACATTAAATGCTGGCTGATAAAAGTACCAAAAATAGCGACAATTATTTAAAAATTAAAGAGAAATTTCTTGATTTTAAGGCAAATTTACCAAAACATTTTCAAAAAAATCAGGGTAGAAATTTTGCAAATTTTTTAGCCAAAGAATATGATGATTTTATAAAATCTTATTTAAATGAAACTATGCGAGAATTTTTTGATGATTTTGTGCCGCAAAATGACAGCTTTGCTTTTAGTGTTTTAGCTACTGGAAAATACGCCCAAACCTTACTTAGCGCAAATAGTGAGCTTGAAATTTTACTAGTTTATAAAAATTTAAAAGGCTACAACATAAAGAATTTCTTAAAAGAATTTAGCGAAATTTTAAGTAGCTCTGGAATAAATTTTTATATAAAAAGCGTTGAAATAGATGAAATTTTTACAAATTACAAAGACGATCTCAAATTTAAAAGCGAAACATCGCAAGTCCGATATATCTGTGGTTCAAAAAGTCTCTACCGTCTAGTAAAAAGCGAGATCGTAAAATTAAAAGAATTTGATAAAAAAGCCTTTTTAAACTACCATTTAAAGGCATTTTTGCCGTTTTCTAGCATCAGCTACTTAGCCCAAGAGCCAAATCTAAAAAGTGGCTTTGGCGGGATAGATGAAATTTATCACCTAAACTGCATACTAAACTGCCTAGATAGCGACATTTCAGTTAGATCACAAGCCCTAAAAGTGATGAATGAAAAAGAGATCGCTAGCTTTAACCTAAATGTGGACTTTTTACTAAGCCTACTAACCACCTTAAATTTGACGCAAAATTCTGATACTTTTAGTGCTTCAAGCGTTGAGATCACGACAAATTTCATGCAGACAAAGTCTAAAAAGCTTCAAGATAACGAAAGCGTCATCAGCCAAAAGATGCTAAGCTCGATGAATAATGTTGCTATTTATTCAAGGTTTATCGTCGCTTCTCTTTGTAGACCACTTTTTAAAAGCGAGCTAAGCTTTGAGCAGAGAAAATTTGCAAGGCTAAAAAATGGCTTTTACGAGATAAATGGCGTTATTTACGTGCCGCTTCATAAAAAGCCAGCTCTCATTGAAAATCTAATAACCGAGCTTTTAGAACTAAAAGATGTGGATTATAAATTTGATATAAGCGCGATCTTTTACATCAAGCGAGCCATTATCACAAAAAGTGGCTTAGAGCGCGCTATCAGCGAGTTTAAGAAGATATTTTTAAGAAAAAATTCCTACGCTATTTTAAAGTCATTGCTTGATGCGCAAATGATACAAATTTTAATAAAACCAATGGAACACATTAGCCAGCTAGCTCAGTACGACGGCTATCATGAATTTACGGTCGATGAGCATAGTATTTTAAGCGTAAAATTTCTTGAAAATATAAAAGATAAATTTATAAAAAATCTCTACACCGAGCTTTGCTTGGAGGGCAAGACGATGCTAAAGATCGTGACTTTAATGCACGACGTTGGCAAGGGGCTTGGTAAAGACCACGCAAATATCGGCGCAAATATCTTTAGAGCATATGCAAACAAGCTAAATTTAAGCCAAAAGGCCGTAAATATCGGCGTCATCTTGATAAAATACCACACGCTAATGAGCAACGTCTCAAACAGAGAAGACATTTATTCCCAACGCGTTATATTTGCTTTTATCTCAAAGCTGGGCGACAAACAGGCCTTAAAGCTACTTTACATCCTTAGCTACTGCGTGATAAATGCGACAAACGAGAGGCTCTATAACGCCTATACAGCAAAGCTTTTAAGAGAGCTTTATGAAATTTCTCTTAGTGCATTTAGCGATGAAAATTTACTAGATGAAGCGACAAGGCGCGTAAAAAAAGAGCAGTCTGTAAAACGAAATAGCGAGTTTTTGGCGCTTGAATCAAGCTTGCAAGAGAAAATTTTTAAAATCACATCAAATCTTGTCTTTATAAAATATAGTGCGAGTGAGATCATAAATTTAAGCAAGGTCGCAGATAGCTTAGATGCGACAGAAATTTTTATAAATAACTCTAAAAATTTAAGCATTCAGATCTATACAAAAAAGAGTCTAAATTTAAGTGCCCTACTCTATGAATTTGCTAAATTTGACCTTGCATATATGGAAATTTTTGAGCTATTTGAGAAAAAATTTTATATCAGGCTTGATTTTAACCAAAATGTTAAAAAAGAGGAGCTTGAAATTACTAAAAATTTAGCTCTAAAATCCCTAAATAGCGAGGTTTTAAAAGAGCCTTTGAAACCAAACATTAACAAAGATGAGATAAACTTCGAGCTAAATCACTCAAAAGATTACGCCAAACTTAGCATCAACGCAAAAGATCAGCGTGGGCTAATGGCTTATGTGATGAGTGTTTTTGATAGGCTTCATTTTCAAGTCACGAGTGCTAGAATTCAAACGGTCAAAAATAGAACAAGAAATCTCTTTTTGATCGAGAAAAACGAACGACTTGAGAGTAAAGGCGAAGAGATATTAAATTTATTAATAAGTGAGTAAAACATGTGTGGAATCGTAGGATACATCGGAGATAAAGAGAAAAAAGAGGTCATTTTAAGCGGTCTAAAAGAGCTTGAGTACCGAGGATATGACAGCGCTGGTATGGCTGTGATGAGTGATGGCAAGATAGATTTTTTCAAAGCTGTTGGCAAGCTTGAAAATTTAGCCCTAAAGACAAAAGACTTTACATCAACTGGCTTTGGTGTGGCGATAGGTCACACACGCTGGGCAACTCACGGCAAACCAACTGAGATAAACGCTCACCCGCACCTTGGCGAGCACTCATTTGTCGTTCACAACGGCATCATCGAAAACTACAAAGAGCTTAAAGATGAGCTTGAAGCAAAGGGCGTGAAATTTGTCAGCCAAACCGATACTGAGGTGATCGTGCATCTTTTTGAAGAAATTTTAAAAGAGAAAAAAGACCCATTTAAAGCTTATGAGGCAACTATCGCAAAGCTTAGAGGCGCTTATGCGACACTACTTATCACCAAAACTGCACCTGATAAGATATTTTTTGCAAAAGATGCTGCTCCTATGGCGATAGGAAAGAGCGACAAAAAAGAGCTATACTTTGCTTCATCTGACGCTCCACTTATCGGCAATGCAACAGAGGTGGCATATCTTGATGACAATAATTACGGCTATGTGAGCTTAGACGAGATTGCTGTTTTTAAACACGGCAAAAAGGCTAGCATAACGTTTAATGCTTTACCAAAAGATAAGAGCTATGCCCAAAAAGAGGGATATACATTTTTCATGGAGAAAGAAATTTACGAGCAAGGTGCGGTCGTATCTGAAACCATCATGGGCAGAGTCAAAAACCACAAAGTTACCCTTGAAAATTTAGACGATGAATATCTAAAAAGTATCGATGATGTCGTACTTTGTGCGTGCGGTACGAGCTACCATGCAGCGCTTGTTGCAAGCTATCTTTTTGAAAGACTTGCCAAAGTTAGAACAAAGGTCGAAGTAGCAAGTGAATTTAGATACAGAAAGCCTTATCTAAACAAAAACTCGCTCTTCATCGTCATCTCACAAAGTGGCGAGACAGCCGATACTCTTGAGGCACTTAGGATAGCAAAAGAGGCTGGGCTTAGAACGCTTGCGATTTGCAACGTCGATAACTCATCTATCGTTAGGCTAGCTGACAATACACTTCTAACTCGTGCTGGCATCGAAAAAGGTGTGGCAAGCACAAAGGCCTTTGCAACGCAGATCATCGTGCTTTGGATGCTTGTGCTTCAAATGGCGGCAGCTAAAAATTCTATCAGCAAAAAAGAGCTTGATCACGAGATCAAAACGCTTCTTCACATTCCACAAATTTTAAATATCAATAACTCTCTTCAAGAAAAGCTTCACCGCCTAAGCAAGCACTATTTGCACGGTCATGGCTTCTTCTTCATCGGTAGAGACATCTTCTATCCGCTGGCACTTGAAGGTGCGCTAAAGCTTAAAGAAATTTCATATCTTCACGCCGAAGGCTATCCATCAGGTGAGATGAAACACGGCCCTATCGCACTTGCAGATGAGAAGCTATTTACGATCGCTTTAATGCCTCAAAATTTGTTATACGAAAAAACAAAAAGCAACGTCGAAGAGCTTGCTGCAAGAGATGCATACATCCTAGCGATAAGCCCACTTGAGTTTGAGCTAAGCGATGACTACGTAAAAACAAGCGTTCAAGATCATTATATGAGCGAATTTTTTGAGATGATGCTAGTGCTTCAGCTACTTGCACTTGAAATTTCTGTTAGGCTTGGCAACAACGTCGATATGCCAAGAAATCTTGCAAAAAGCGTAACTGTCGAATAATTTAACTAGCCAGCAAATACTGGCTAGTTAAATTTTAGTTGATATTTTGCATTAAATTTTATGAAATGCTGTTCTTGTAAGAGCGCAACCCAGCTAAAATTTATCTAGCCTTAGTTTAAATTTTTATACTTCGCCATGACAATAAAAAATGGTGGCATAGATATCATTTTTGATGTGACTAAAAAACTTAATGAGTTAAGTAAAAATGATAAGAATATCGCACTGGAGTATGTTGAAATAATGTGCGATATTGAAAATTAAAAAGTGGATATTGTCGATCTTGTTGGCATCTTCTCTTTTAAGGATAAAGGAAATGTTTAACAAAAAGTCTTTTTTCTAACCCACTAAACTAAGAAATTTAAGTCTCAAAACTCTTAAATTTTATCTTTACCTAGTATCGTTGTCAGCTGTTCTTTGATTCTATCATCAAATTCACTAACGCTTATGACACCCCTACTTTCGCACATCTTAGCGTCATTAACATCACAGTAGTCACTAAGTGCGTTTTTGTATCCGCCCCTTATGCAAGCCTCTCTGTCTTCTAAAAATCCAGCCCCACCAAGGATAAGCACGCCAAGGTCAAAACCTATCTTAAATTTCGCACTCGCTGAGCTTTTAACCCAGCTTAAAAATATCTCATCATATCTTAATCCAAGTGCTCCAACGCCATCTGGCACGACTAAGATATCCACGCCATAAAGGCTCTCTGCATAAATTTCTGGATGAAGCCTGACGCCAAATTCATCGACAACCTCAGGCTTTAGTGCGTAAGTCTTGATATTAAAATCCTCAAATTTATGCAAAAAATCATAAATTTTGGCAAAGCTTAACAAATTTATCTTGTCAAACATCAAAATGCCAACTTTCATGCTAGCTCCTTTTAATGAAGTGCCTCATTTAGCTTGATCGCCCTTTTGCTCGCACTTGCAGTGATCTGACCTGTTTGGCTATTTTGTCTAAAATGAAGTCCATTTAGACCGCCAAGCTCAAGCGCTTTGTAAATTTCAGCTTCAAATTTAAAGCTAGGATTTATCTTAGCTAGTTTTTCGCGCTCGCTGGCCGAGATATAGACCTTTGTGCCCTCGAGCACCGCTATGCCAGCATCCACGATGCAGTTATCGCCCAGTGGCACGCCAGTAACTGAGTTTGCGCCAAGCAAGCAGTGTTTGCCGATGCTTACAGGGTTGCCGTTCGTGCCACTTAGTACGCCAAGTATGCTAGCTCCGCCGCCAACGTCGCTGCCCTCGCCCACGACGACAGAGCTGCTAACCCTGCCCTCAACCATCACACCACCAGTCGTGCCTGCGTTAAAGTTGATATAAGCAGCGCCTGGCATGACGACCGTGCCAGGATGCACAGCAGCGCCCATGCGGACTTTGGCAGCGTCTAAAATTCTCGTGTTATCAGCTGGGATGATGTGACTTAGAAATCTTGGGAATTTATCCACGCTCACGATCGCTGGATACTCGCCAAACATCTTTAGAGAAATTTCATTTTCTCTTAGCCACTCAAGCTCGATCGGGATATTTTGGCTAGTCCATGCGACATTTGGTAGTACTCCAAAGGCTCCATCAAGTACGATCGTCCTAGGTGCGACCTTGCCAAGCGAGATCAAGTAGAGCTTGAGATAGACAGCCTCTACGCTAAGTGGCTTTGCGTCATCGAACAAAAATACAAGCTTAAATTTATTCTCATTTAGCTCAAGATCATCCTCAAATGCCATCTTCACAGCGTGTAAATTCTCCACATTTTTATGCGATTTTATATCTTTTTCAAAGACGCTAAAGAGCTTGCTAGCCTTTTTTGCTACCTTTGGCGTGAGATCAGTCACGAACTCGGATGCACTAAAATCAACCTCAACATCACACTTTTGCAAAGCGTAGATAAAGGCAGCTGCGCTTAAAAAGCTCTCTTTATAATTTACAACGGCGTAACTTGCTTGCAAAATTTTGTCACTATTTTTTTGTCCGCGATCGACTCTTGCGATGCCAAAAGCAACTGGATCTTTGTAGCCATCTTTTTTTCTAAATTCTTCAAAAAATTCCTTAAATTCGTTTGCGTCTTTAAACTCTTTAGACATCTATTCTCCTTTAAATTTTTTTCTTAGTCTAGCCAAAAATGGCTAAAAATTTTATGATTTTAAAGCATTTGAGCTTTGATAAATTTATAAATTATAATAATGATTAACCTTATCATAAAGAAAATAGAAATAAAATGTCGCAAATTTTACAAGGAGACAAAATGTCAAATTTAGCTACCAAACCAAAATTTGCCTTAGCTGCGCTGATCGGTTTAATCGCTGGCGTAGTTTCAGCTTTTGTTAAGTGGGGCGCAGAAGTGCCGCTTCCACCAAGAAGCCCTATGGATATGTTTAACGCTGCTTGCGGACCAGAAAGTGCCATCAGAGCGGCTGATGCGATCGACTGCTCGAGAAATTTTCTAAATCCCCCTTATGTGTTTTTAAGAGATTATGTCAGTATCACCGATCCAAACGCCGCTATATACGAGTTTGCGGGGCATGCATTTAACTACGTGATGCTAACGCACATCATCTTCTCAGTCGTCTTTGCCGTTGGCTACTGCGTCGTGGCTGAGAAATTTCCAAAGATCACGATGTGGCAAGGCGTGATGGCTGGTATCTTAGCAACTATCGCAGTTCATGGTATCTCACTGCCGCTTCTTGGCCTCACTCCGCCACTTTGGACACTTCCTTGGTATGAGTATGTCTCTGAGTTTGTGGGTCACATGGTCTGGTTTTGGTCGATAGAGATCATCCGCCACGACCTAAGAGCTAGGATCACAAAAGAAAAAGATCCAAGCGACTGCTGCAACGCTTAGCTTATAAATTTGCTGTTTTGGGCGCAAAACCTAAGGCAGCAAAATTTAATCATTTAAAAAACCCTAGCGCCTCTTGATCGCAGCCAATACCTAAAAACAAAATTTCATCATTTTTTGCAAGGCTTGAAAATCTTAACTAGCTCTTAATGTGTAAATTTAAACGTTTAGCACTCACTGCTAAGCTCTAAATTTTCTAAACAAAGCGGCTTTTCACCCTCAAAGATCACCCCTATACCGTAAGGCTCGCAGATATCAAGCTCGCCCCCTGCGAATCTCATCAACCACTGCTTATCACCAGCATAAAAGGTACATTGTGGCGAACTAAATGGCAGCTCACAAACTGGCACGTCAAGCAAGCCAAGCTCGTCCTTACTCAAAAAGCGCCCTCGCCTAAGCTCATCTTTTAAAAAGATAAGCGCCTCTTTTATGTATCGGTCGATATCTTGGGCGATTTTCTCTGCTAGTAAAGTAGTCTCATCATCCACGTCTGCCCCATCTGTGCTAACAAGGCAAAACGCTACCTGATCAAAAATTTCGCTTTTTAGCCCAGTCTCCGCATACCAGATAAAGCCATCATCTGTTGCAACTTTTTTAAGTTCGCCAAATTTCAAAGTCATTTTTTATTCTCATTTTTGTGGTTTTGCTACTCTTATGAAAAAGAGCCAAATTTAAGCAAATTTGTCGTGATTTAAAATAGAAATAGCTTGTAAATTTGCCCTTTTAACATAAAGCAAAAGCTAAATTTACAAGCAAATTTTCAGTTTTTCTCGCTATTTAGAAGCAAAATTTCTCATCAGTGCCATTTTGCTTGCGCATAGCTTTAAAGTTAGCAAGATTGTCTTTGTCTAAAAAGTAATCTTTCTCTTTTTTATTGCGCGCTTCTAGCTTTTCTATGCCTTTTGCAAGGGCTGCTTTTCTATCTTCGTGAGGCGAGCTAAATTCTGGCGAAAACATCGCTTCATAAGCATTTTTCTTAGTCCATTCAAGCGCTTTATCAGCGATCTCTTGTTGCTTTTTGATATCGCAAAATGCATAAGGATTGACCACGTCGCCAACAAGCTTCATAAACGCCCCTATCGCAGCCACCACGTCAGTAAATTTCTCGCCCTCCATGTCTATAACGCCTCTTAGCAAGATCGCGCGGTTTTTTGCCGCATAAAACCAAAATACCGCATCATCGCGAAGTCCAAGATCATAAGCGCGAGCTGAAAGGACAAAAAGAGTTATCGGAGAGACCATTTGCGGGGCGTCTTGCACGATCTTTTCAGCCTTTTTAAAGTCCTCTTCTTTGCCACTTTTTAAAAGCTCATCTATCTTGTCATAGACCTTGACATACTCCACCTTGCCAGCATTTGCTGAGTAGTAAGGCGTGACGTAGATGTCGATACTTCTTACTTTGCCATCGTTTGCAAAGCCACATACCGCTCCAAAAAGTAGCGCCGTAAGCAGTGATAAAATTTTCATTTTAGCTCCTTAGTTAAAATTTTTATTATTTTAACTAAAAGCAGTTGAAAGGTTGGAGTAAATTTGAAAGAAAGTCCGCAAATTTAAAGCGGACTTTGAAGATTAGTTTTTAAAACTATGGATAGGTGCTGGAATTTGTCCGCCACGAGCGATGAAATCGGCACTTGAGGCCTTATTTATCTTCATCACAGGCGCTCTTCCTAAAAGGCCGCCAAACTCGATCATATCGCCCTCACGTCCAAGAGGTATAATTCGAACGGCCGTTGTTTTTTGATTTATAACGCCGATAGCCGCCTCATCAGCGATCATCGCAGCTATGCTCTCGCTTGGTGTGTCAGCAGGTATAGCGATCATATCAAGACCAACCGAGCATATCGCGGTCATCGCTTCAAGTTTTTCTAAATTTAGTGAGCCAGCGCGCACCGCAGCTATCATGCCCTCATCCTCAGAAACTGGTATAAATGCACCGCTTAAGCCGCCCACTTGGTTACATGCCATTACACCACCTTTTTTGACCGCGTCATTTAGCAAAGCAAGTGCCGCAGTCGTGCCATGCGTACCAACAGCCTCAAGCCCCATCTCTTCAAGCACACGAGCTACCGAGTCGCCCACAGCTGGTGTTGGGGCAAGAGAGAGATCGACGATACCAAATTTAACCCCAAGTCGCTCGCTCGCCATTTGGCCAACTAGCTGGCCGATACGCGTGATCTTAAACGCCGTTTTTTTAACGGTCTCAGCCACCACGTCAAAGCTCTCGCCACGCACCTTTTCAAGGGCTCTTTTTACTACTCCTGGACCAGAAACGCCAACATTTATCACCACATCAGCCTCGCCCACGCCGTGAAATGCCCCAGCCATGAAAGGATTATCCTCGACTGCGTTTGCAAAGACGACAAGCTTGGCACAACCCATCCGAGATGCTGCCGCCGTCTCTTTTATAATGCGTCCCATATCACGCACTGCGCTCATATTTATGCCAGTTTTTGTTGAGCCGACATTGACACTTGCGCATACTTTTGAAGTCTGAGAAAGTGCTTGTGAGATAGAATTTATCAAAATTTCATCGCCCTTTTGATATCCCTTTTGAACTAAAGCTGAAAAACCACCTATAAAATCAATACCAACCTCAATAGCCGCCCTATCAAGCGTCTTTGCGATCATCACGTAGTCTTTTGCGTCCGTTGCGGCGCCGATTATCGAGATAGGCGTCACGCTCACTCTTTTATTGACGATTGGTATGCCTAGCTCAGCAGAAATTTCATTGCCCACTTTGACTAGGTCTTTGGCTTTAGTGGTGATTTTTGCGTAAATTTTGTCGCAAACTTTGTTTATATCAGGATCGATACAGTCAAGCAAACTAATGCCCATCGTGATCGTTCTGATGTCAAAATTTTGCTCTTCGATCATCGAGATCGTTTCGGTTACGTTTTTGATGTCCATTGTTTTTCCTTAGATTGTATGCATCGCATCAAAGATAGCGGAACTTTGGATATTTATCTTTACTTTTAGGCTCTCTCCAAGCTCGTTAAGTTCTGCTCTTAAGGCCGTAAAGTCCTTATTTTCATCACTTGAAACCACTGCCATCATCGTAAAAAACTCATCTAAAATAGTCTGTGAGATATCATCTATATTTAGTCCAAGCTCGCTAAGCTTTGCTGAGACGCCAGCAACGATGCCAACTCTATCTTTTCCGACTACGGTTACGATCGCTTTCATCTTTTCTCCTGTTAATAAATTTTTGATTTGAAGTGCATTTTGGCTCCAAAATTTAAGCCAAGCATCAAGCAAAGCTAAATTTTGGTAGCCAACTTTAAACGAACAAATTTTAAAATTTGCTCTAAATTTTATCTTTTGTAAATTTTACTTCGAGCAAGCACTCTTGCCGTCATTTACGGGCTGGATCGCTGAGTTATCAGCTCCGCCATCACTATTTATATTTTCTATCACTTCCCAAAGTCTAGCAGCCGCGCTCTCGTAGCGTTTTGCAGTGACTGAGTTTGGCTCGTAGAAGCTAACTGGCTTACCATTATCTCCACCCACGCGAACAGCTGGCTCGATAGGGATTTCAGCTAAAATTTGCGTGTTGTAAGCTTTTGCCACCTCTTCAGTCGTGCCTTTGCCAAAGATGTCATACTCTTTGCCATTATCTGGGCAGATAAAACCACTCATATTTTCGATGACGCCAGCGATTGGGATGTGGAGCTTCTCAAACATATCAAGCGCACGCTTGCTATCGTCAAGCGCTACAACTTGTGGCGTTGTGACGCAGACACCTGCCGTTACTGGTACGCTTTGAGCTAGAGTTAGCTGCGCGTCTCCCGTTCCTGGAGGCATGTCAAGAAACAAGACATCAAGCTCGCTCCAAAGCACGTCTTTTAGCAGCTGCTCGATCGCTTTCATGATCATCGAACCACGCCAGATGAGGCTCATGCCCTCTTCCATCAAAACGCCCATACTCATCATCTCAACTCCGTGGCTAAGTATCGGTTTTAGCTTGTTACCAACGACTTGTGGCTGAGTATTTACTTCGCCAAGCATTCTTGGGATATTTGGTCCGTAGATGTCAGCGTCTAAAATTCCAACCTTTTTGCCTAGTTTTGCCATTGAGATGGCTAAATTTAGAGTCGTAGTTGATTTACCAACGCCGCCTTTACCTGAGCTTACCATTACGAAATTTTTAACTTGTGGCGCGATATTTTTGCCACTTTGAGTGTTACTTTTCTCCTCAGGTATCTTTGGCTGGATCAAATTTAACACATACTCATTTGAGCCCATGACACGTTTGATGTCCGTTTTTAGCTCATTTGCCACTTCTGGGCTTGAGCTAACTATCTCGACTTCTATTGTAATTTTATCGCCGATTTCTACATTTTTTACAAAGCCAAAGCTAACTATATCTTTTTCAAAACCGGGATATATAACACCTTTTAGCCTATTTAAGACCTCTTCTTTATTTAACATTTTTCTCCTTTTTCTAGATCTTTTGAAATTTTATATGCACAAAATTTTGGTCCGCACATCGAACAAAAATGAGCGCTCTTAAACGCATCTTCTGGCAAGCTTTCATCGTGAAGCTCTCTAGCCTTTTTTGGATCAAAGCTAAGCTCAAACTGCTTGTTCCAATCAAACGCATATCTCGCATCACTCATCGCATGATCTTTTTCGATAGCTCCAGCTTTGCCAAGCGCGACGTCTGCGGCATGAGCTGCTATCTTATGGGCTACAATGCCCTCTCTTACGTCATTTTCATTTGGCAAGCCAAGGTGCTCTTTTTGTGTCACGTAGCAAAGCATGCTAGCGCCGTGATATGCTGCCATTGTGCCGCCGATCGCTGACGTGATATGATCGTATCCTGCACCTATGTCTGAGACAAGCGGCCCAAGCACGTAAAATGGGGCGTCATGGCAGAGCTCTTGTTCGATTTTCATATTATACTCAATTTGATTTAATGGCACATGACCAGGGCCCTCGATCATCACTTGCACATCTTTTTGCCACGCACGAAGCGTAAGCTCTCCAAGCACCTTTAGCTCGCTAAGCTGTGCCTCATCTGTCGCATCAAAAAGACATCCTGGGCGAAGACCGTCGCCAAGCGAGAGCGAGACGTCATATCTTGCACAAATTTCTAAAATTTCATCAAAAATTTCATAGAAAGGATTTTGTCTCTTTAGCTTTGACATATAGCTTGCACTTAAACTGCCACCGCGGCTTACTATGCCCATTTTACGCTTTTTGACAAGCGGCAAAAACTCACGCAAAAATCCAGCGTGTATCGTAAAGTAACTAACCCCTTGCTTTGCTTGCTTTTCAAGTATCTCTAAAATGAGCTCATTTGTGATATTGGTAACCTCTTTTGCCTCTTTTAAAATTTCATACATAGGCACTGTGCCAACTGGCACGCTTGAATGCTCGATGATCGCACTTCTAATAGAGTCCAAATCGCCGTCCGTACTTAGATCCATAACCGTATCAGCGCCAAATTCTAGGCAAATTTCAAGCTTTCTAAGCTCAGTACAAATATCACTACTTAAGCTTGAGTTGCCGATATTTGCATTGACCTTTGTCTTTAGCTTTCTACCTATGCCCATTGGCTTTAAATTTTTATGATTTATATTTGCTGGGATGATGATGCTACCTTTTGCCACCTCATCCATCACTAAATTTTCACTAAGCCCTTCGATCCTTGCCACATAGCTCATCTCTTGTGTTATCTCGCCGCGCCTAGCATAATACATCTGCGTCTTATCTCTCATATAAGGCCTTTTTTGATTTTTAAAAATCTCATTTTAGTCCTTTTTTGATTTAAACTAACTAAATAAGCTTTTAAAAATTTACTTTTTAAAAAGAAATTTTGAAGTTTTGAAATGTATAATTCTGTAACAATTTTCAAAGGAGTTATCTTGCTTGATATATCACTTATAATGCTTGGAGCAGGAAATTCTAGCCGTTTTGAGCTACCAGTAAAGAAGCAATGGCTTCGAATAGGAAGCGATCCACTTTGGCTATTTGCCACTAAAAATTTGAGTAACTTTTACACATTTAAAGAGATCATTGTCGTTAGCAAAGAGTGCAAATATATGTCAAAATTTGCTCCAAATTATAAATTTGTTGATGGCGGCGAAACCAGGCAAGATAGCCTAAAAAACGCACTTGAGCTAGTAAATAGTGAATTTGTCTTAGTTAGCGACATCGCGCGTCCTTGCATATCAAGCGAGCTCTTTCACAAGATCATCGAGGCGGCCGCTCAGGCTGACTGCGTGGTGCCTGCACTAAAGATCGCTGACACTGCCTATCTTGGCGAAAATGCAATAGACAGAGAAAAGGTAAAACTTATCCAAACACCGCAGCTCTCGCGCACAGCACTTCTTAAAAAGGCTCTCAGCAGCGGCGAAATTTACACAGATGATAGCTCGGCTATGAGAGCCATTGGTGCGAGCGTTTGGCAAATTTTAGGTGATGAGATGGCAAGAAAGATCACTTACAAAGAGGATCTTGCCAAAATTTCTGCTTTAAAAGAGCCAGAAAATGAAGTCTTTGTGGGAAATGGCTTTGACGTGCATGAGTTTGAAAAGGGCCGTCCTTTGATTCTTTGTGGCGAGAAGATCGACTATGAGTTTGGGCTAAAGGCTCACAGCGACGGCGACGTGGCACTTCATGCGCTAACTGACGCTATCTTGGGAGCTGCTGGACTTGGCGATATAGGCGAGCTTTTTCCTGATACGGACGCTAAATTTAAAGATATTAGCTCCATTTACTTGCTTGAGGAAGCTTACAAAAGGGTGCAAAGTGTGGGCTTTGTGCTAACAAACGCTGATATTACGATAATGGCGCAAAAACCAAAAATTTCAAAGCTAAAGTCAAAAATGGAGGCAAATATCGCAAAAGCTCTAAATTTGAGCCAAAGCCGCATAAATGTAAAAGCGACGACTACTGAAGGGCTTGGCTTTGTAGGCAGATGCGAAGGGATCGCCGTAATGGCAAGTGCAAGCCTTAAATTTTACAACTGGAAGCAAATATGAAAATTTTAATAGTAGAAAATGAAATTTACCTAGCTGGCTCAATGGCTAGTAAGCTAGCTGATTTTGGCTACGACTGCGAGATCGCTAAAAGCGTAAAAGAAGCGTTAAAGTTTGAAAATTTTGATGTAGTGTTACTTTCTACCACACTTCCAGGGCAAGATTTTTACCCTGTTATCGAAAAATTTAAAAGCTCTATCATCATTTTATTAATCGCTTATATCAACAGCGACACCGTGCTAAAGCCAATACAAGCGGGTGCGGTTGATTACATCCAAAAGCCATTTATGATAGAAGAGCTAGTTAGAAAGATAAAGCATTTTGAGGAATTTAGAAATTTCAAAAATGAGATCAAAAACTATGAAAGCTACGTAAATTACGCTTTAAAAGAGTATGAAATTTCTAGCTTTGAGGCAAAAAAGATAAAATTTCCACTGCTTTTAAAATCAAGCAAAAGCGGATACAGCGATAAATTTATATTTAGCTACGTAAAAGCTTGCAAATTACCATTTTTATTTTTAGGCAAAGCCTGTTTCTCTGAGCTTGAAAAGGCACTAGCCAAAAATGGTGATGAGCTAATCTATATGACAAATTTAGAGGAGCTAAAACAAGAAGAAAAAGAGAAAATTTTAGAAATTTGCAAAAAGAAAAAGGTTGCGATATCAACTAGCGATTTTGCACAAAAAGCACCATTTGACGAGCTTGAACTTTCAGGACGCGATAAAAATTTCAATATCGATGAGATCGTTACGATAGATGAATATATAAAGTACATAATCGTTAATTATCAAGATAAATTTCCTGATACAGAACTTAGCAAAAAGCTTGGAATTTCTAGAAAATCACTTTGGGAAAAGAGAAAGAAATATGACGTCAGCAAGAAAAAATAGTGAAATTTCTATAAATACCGAAGTTTTTGGTGCTTTGGAGCTAATAAAAAATAAAATTCTCTCAGATTATGACTCGCTGATGGACGATGAACAGATAAAAGAGGTAAGTAAGAAAGGCTATTTTAATGGTGAGCCGATGCCGTATTCTTTTGGATTTGCTCCATTTGGCGAGCTAAATCAAAATATTGCCAGCAAGCTTACTCCTGGACAAAAGGTAAATCTAAGTCTTGATGGTAAGATTGTTGGGCACATCAATGTTGCCAAGGTCTTTAAATTTGACGAGAACATGAGAGCTAAAAATATATTTTTAGCAAACGAAGCTAGCAATGATAAGGAGCTAAATTTAGGCAAATACGGCATTAGTGGCGAATTTGAGCTTTATGATGAAAGTATGCAAATAAGTAAAAATGCACTAAACGATCTAATAAAAGAAGATGGCGCTAAAAAGATAACGGCTGTCTTTTTAACGGCTGATCCATTTAATAGAGCTCACGAGCGCCTTGTTAGAATGACTATTGACAAAGCTGATTTAGTAATCATTTTTTTAATACGAACACGCGAAGAAAAGCACGTTGATTACGAGATTAGAAAGCAAGTGCTAGATTATTTTATACAAAATTATTTACCGATAAAAAAGGTCTTTGTCTTTGCTCTAAAAAATACGACTCTTTTTAGCTCACATGCAAACCCAACACTTGAGTGCATCGCTGCTTCAAGATTTGGGGCAAATAAGCTAGTCATCGGACAAAACCACTCAGGAATTGGAATGTTTTTTGATCACAATGAAGCTCATACGATTCTTGATATTTACAAAAACGACCTAAATTTAGAGGTAATCGTACTGCCAGAGCTAGTTTATTGCAATAAATGCAAGACACTAGTTAGTACCAAAAGTTGCCCGCACGGACAACATCATCAGATCAAATATCATCCAGATGTTATCAAAGAGCTGCTATTTAACGGCATTATGCCTCCAGCCATTCTTGTGAGGCCAGAAATTTCTGCACTAGTTTTAAGCAAACTCTTTACAAATCGCTTCAAAGACGTGCAAAAGCTTTGTGATGATCTTTTTGTAAATTCAGGACTACTTGAAAACAAAACTGACCGCGATTTTTACGAAGAGCTTATGAAGCTTTATCAAACATCATCGCTCACTTAAGGAAATTTATGCAAAAACTATTTTTAACTTTTTTTGGATTTGGGCTTTTGCCAAAAGCACCTGGCACTTGGGGCTCGGTGGCTGGCGCTGTGGTAGCTTATTTTGTACTTTATTTTTTATCATCAACCACGCTTTTTCTAGCTAGCATTTTGCTATTTTTGGTAAGCATTAGCGTTATAGATGATTTTGAAAAAAAGATAAATTCTCACGACGAAAGTTTTATTGTTATAGACGAAGTTGCTGGAGTTTGGCTTGCTATTGCCATTAGCGGAGCTACGATCTCTCAACTCATGCTCTCGCTTGTGCTTTTTAGAGTGCTTGATATTAAAAAGCCTTCAATAATAGGTAGGATCGACCGCAATGTAAAAGGTGGCCTTGGCGTAATGGGCGATGATATGGTAGCTGGCTTTTTTGCTGGAATAATTAGCGCAATAATATACGGGGCTGCTATAAAATTTGGCATAACTTTGCCGTAAAAAGATAGATTTTTTGGCTAAGTTATATAGGCTTAAATATCTTTTATATAAATTTTAAGCAAGTCCTAGCTCATTTAAAACAGAACTTAGATTAACCGAGTTACTACTTTTACTATTAAGATTTTTTTGCTTCTCTAGCAGAACTTGATTAGCAAGTGCTACATTTAGCTCTTTGCGGTAATCACTTAAAATTTTATCCATTATTTTAAGCAGCTCATTTTTTTGATCCTGTGTTTTTGCGGGATCATCTATGCCTAGAAGTTCTGTTAGCTCCTTTTTCTTTTGGGCTATTTTCTCTTCTATTTTATTAGAATTTAGCTCGCTTATAAAACCAACTGCACCGATTTCAGTAATCCTTTTTTTAAACTGTTCAATCTTGTCTGAAATTTTTGCATCGCTTGCGATCTTATCCATAGCAAGGCTTAAAATTTCATCAAAACTATTTTTTTTATCTTTAGTTTTGCTTGAGCCTGATTGCAATAGATAATCGATTATGTCGTTATTTTGTACCTTCATATATCTCCTTTTTACTGTATTGAGATATATTTTATAAGCAAGATTTATTCCTAAAAGTTAATCTCTTTGGCTGTTTTTGCTTTTTGTAAGATAAAACTAGCAAACTCATCACTAAAATTTGGGCACCAAACAACCTTGTAGAAGCTAAAATTTAGCTCTTTTGCGATCTTTGCATACTCAATAACTAGCTCAAAAATAGTCTCAGAGTTATCTATGCAAAAAGAGAGCGGATAGATAAGAGCCTTTTTACTCTTACACTTTGCCAAAATTTCATTTAGTGAGGGCTCTAGCCATTTTACAGGCCCAAGACGCGATTGGTAGGCTAAATTTATCTCTTTGAAGTTTAATCCGCTATCTTTTATCATTTTGCTTAGAATTTGCACATGCTCATTTATATGTTTTTCGTAGACATCGCCTTTATCAATAATTTTTTGAGGCAACGAATGAGCTGAAAAGATAAGCTCCACATCGCTTACATCTATATTATTTATGGCTTCATTTATGTGCGAGATTATGATTTTATTATAAATTTCATCATCGTAAAATGGTCCACAAAGAAAAATTTTAGCCTTTACACCTAACTCATCTTTTGCTTTTTTAAAATCATCTAAACTCGAAGTTATTGTGGTTTGTGAATGATGAGGATAAAGTGGTAAAAGCACTATCTCGTCAAAATTTTCATACTTTTTAAGCACATCTTTTGCAAATGGTGAAGTATAGTTCATTGCAAAATCAACTGCATCAAACTCATTTTGTAAGCTTGAAATTTTATCGCAAAGCTTAGCTGTAAGCTCGCAAATAGGCGATTTGCCACCTATTTGTTCGTAGTTATGCTTAGCCGTTTTTAGCCTACCTTTTGTGATCATAAAAGCTACAAATTTTCTTAAAAATTTATTCTTTATACCCAAAATATAAGGGTCGTTAAACATATTTTTTAGAAAAATTTCTACATCAGCAAGGCTATTTGCCCCACCCATATTCAAAAGCAAAAGTGCCTTTTTCATCAAAATAGCTCTTTGATTTTTATCGCATCATCAATGCTTGAAAGCTCGCTACTTTCGCCGCTTTGACAAAGATCATAAAAGGCATCATATTGGGCTTTTATTTCATTGTTTAAAGGATCGGTTTTTAAATTCATCTGACCATTTTCATTTACTCTGTGAAGTTTGTAATCAATAAGATCGCCAAAATAAACACCTTCTTTGGCATTTACTTCTATTTTAAAACGTTCTAATGAACCACAAAAAGAATCAGTAATACTCACCAAAATTTGATTTTTCATTTTAATGTTTATTCCAACATTGTCGCATATTTTGGTGTTTGTTTTATTTGCCTGAGTATAAAAAAAGCTGCAAATTTCACTATCTACTAAATTTTTCGCAAGGTCTATATCGCAAAGTGAAAGCTCATTTATAATATTTCCCTCACAAAGTGGTCTAAAATGCGCAATTGAAATGCTATAAATTTCTTCTTCTTTTAAAAGTGCCTTTTTTAATGAAACAATGGTTGGGTTAAAACGCTCATCAACGCCGGTGCAAACTCTTACTTTATTTACTACCGACGCATATTTTATCTCTTTTAGCTCGCTTACACTTTTAAATATTGGCCTTGAAATCAAGATATTTTGGCAATATTTTGCACACTGACAAAAGGCCTCTACAATCTCATGTTGAGGCAAACAAAGTACGACAGCTTGTGGCTGGGCTACTTCTATAAATTTCTTAAACTCATCAAAAAACGGAGCTCTGCAAGCATCATCTCTATTTTCTTTATCAAAAACTCCACAAACTTCAAATTTGTCAGAACGCCTCAGCTCCATATAGTGCCGCTTGCCAACTAGATTGTATCCAACAATGCCAATTTTGAGTTTCACTAAAGACCTTTTAGTTATAAATTTTTAGGCTATTTTAATTGCAAATCGCTTTTAAACAAATAAATTTATAAAATATATTAAGCAAAAATTAATTTTGTATTTTTTTATAAATTTACAAACGATTTTTAGCTAAAATCGAGCAAAATTTAAAACTAACGAGGATAAAAATGCAAAATTTAGATATAAGAAAGGCATATCTTGATTTTTTTAAATCAAAAGGTCACGAAGTCGTAGCTTCAGCACCGCTCGTGCCAAACGATGCAACACTACTTTTTACAAACGCCGGTATGGTACCGTTTAAGAGCATTTTCACAGGCGAAGTGCCACGCCCAACACCACCTATCCGCACTAGCTGTCAGACCTGCATAAGAGCTGGTGGTAAGCACAACGACCTTGATAATGTCGGCTACACGGCGCGCCACCACACATTTTTTGAAATGCTAGGAAATTTTAGCTTTGGCGAATACTTCAAAAAAGAGGCGATCGCTTACGCTTGGGAATTTGTCACAGAGGTGCTAAAACTACCAAAAGATAAGCTTTATGTAACCGTTCATGAAAGCGACGATGAGGCGTTTGAAATTTGGAGCACTCACATCGCAAAAGAGAGAATTTACCGCTTTGGCGATCACGATAACTTCTGGCAGATGGGAGATACTGGACCATGTGGTCCTTGTAGTGAAATTTTTTACGATCAAGGAGCTGAACACTTCAATACACCTGAAGACTACATGGGCGGCGATGGAGATAGATTTTTAGAGATCTGGAACCTTGTTTTCATGCAGTATGAAAGAAGCGCCGATGGCAAACTAAGCCCATTACCAAAGCCAAGCATCGATACTGGCATGGGACTTGAGCGCGTTACTGCTATCTTGCAAGATAAATTTAGCAACTACGACAGCACACTTTTTATGCCGCTCATAAACGAAGTAGCAAAGCTTTGCGGCAAGCCATACGTCTATGAAAGTGGCGCTAGCTACCGCGTCATAAGCGATCACATCCGCTCGGTTACATTTTTGCTAGCTCAGGGCACGACATTTGATAAAGAGGGCCGTGGCTACGTGCTTCGCCGCATCTTGCGCCGTGCGATCCGCCATGGATACTTGCTAGGCATAAAAGAGCCATTTATGTATAAGCTTGTCGATAAAGTTTGCGAGCTAATGGGAGAGCACTACACCTATCTAAATGAGAAAAAAGCGGCTGTAAAAGAGCAGATCAAGCTTGAAGAAGAGAGATTTTTGGCGACAATCGCTAGTGGCTTAGAGCTATTTGAGAGCGAGCTTAAAAATACAAAAGAAATTTTTAGCGGAGAGGCTGCGTTTAAGCTTTACGATACGTTCGGATTTCCGCTAGATCTCACGGCCGACATGCTACGCGAAAAAGGACTCAAAGTCGATGAAGCAAGGTTTGATGAGCTTATGAGCGAGCAAAAAGCACGTGCAAAAGCTGCTTGGAAAGGCAGTGGCGACAAGAGTGCGAAGGGCGATTTTAAAGAGCTACTTGAAAAATTTGGCGAGAATAAATTTATAGGCTACGAAGAGCTTAAGAGCAAAAGCAAAATTTTAGCCCTGCTTGATGAAGAATTTAAAAATGTAGATAGTTTAGATGCTGGCAAAGAGGGTTGGGTGATGTTTGATGTCACTCCATTTTACGCTCAAAGTGGCGGCCAGTGCGGCGATAGCGGTAAGATAGTGGGCAAAGCAAATGTGCTTGATACGCAAAAATTTCATGGACTAAATTTATCTTTAGTAAAAACTAATGCAGCGCTAAAAGTTGATGACGAAGTAGAGCTTGAAGTTGGCAGTGATAGAGCCCAGATCGCACGTCACCACAGCGCCACACACTTGCTTCATGCAGCCCTTAGAAACGTGCTTGGCACGCACATCGCTCAAGCTGGCTCAAATGTCGAGGCAGATAGGCTAAGGTTTGACTTCTCACATCCAAAGGCACTTACTAGCGAAGAAATTTCAAAGATCGAAAACCTTGTAAATGAGTGGATCTTAGACGGTGCAAATGCAAAAACGCAGGTTATGGAGCTTGAAGAGGCCAAAAAAAGCGGAGCGATCGCGCTATTTAACGAAAAATATGCCGACAAAGTAAGAGTTGTGAGCTTTGGCGACATCAGCAAAGAGCTTTGCGGCGGCACACACGTAAAAAATATAAATGAGATCGGATTGTTTTTCATCACAAAAGAGAGTGGCGTAAGTGCTGGCGTTAGGCGTATCGAGGCTGTTTGCTCAAGAGCTGCGCTAAATTTAGCAAAGTCATTTAGAGCTGAGATTGATGAGTTAAAAGATGAGCTAAAGAGCACCGAGCCAATAAATGCGGTCAAAAAGCTAAAAAATGAACTAAGAGTTTTAAAAGACAAACTAAAAAATGCTAAAAATTCTCATGAGCTAGTCTATTTAGATATAAATAAAACCAAACTTTGCGTCACAAGCGTAGATGGTGGAGATATAAAAACTTTAATAGATGAGTTTAAAAACGAGCATGAAAGTGCTGCTATTTTACTGATCCAAACAGATGAAGAGGGTAAAATTTCTCTTGCAGCTGGCGTTAAAAATGCTCCTTTAAAAGCAGGTGCTTGGGTAAAATTTGCAGCGCAAATCCTAGGTGGCAATGGCGGTGGCAAAGATGACTTTGCAACAGCCGGTGGCAAAGATGCATCAATGATAGAAGATGCGATAAAAGATTCACTTGAGTATGCAAGGCAAGCTTTAGAAAAATGAGTCATTACGATATAGCTTTTATAAAATTTGACCAAGTAGTACTATTTTTGCATGTGTGCTTTGTAGCTCTTTTTGTGGGGCTACAAGCCGGTCTTGTACTTGTTGGAAGCTACTTTATAAAAAATAAATTTGAAGACAAGGAACGCTATCACATCTTACTTCACATTATAAGACGCTTTGGCATTGCGATTTTTATACTAATCCTTTGCGTAATAGCGACAAGTGTGGTTATAATTTTTGGATTTTATGATGCAAATTTGACAAATCCTATGGCAAGTGCGATGGTAGCAACAAAATGCGCAATAGAACTATTTTTGCTATTAAATTTAAGCTATATATTTTATAGATACAAAAAGGCCTTAAAAGCACTAAGATCGCATGAAATGATCGAGCTAAACGAAAGTTTGATCGTTATAATTTATTATTTTACACCGCTAAATTTATTAGCTTCTCTAGCAGCCATTTATCTTGGCATAAGCTATAAGGTATTTTTATGATAATACTCGCTTCAAGCTCGCCAACAAGGGCAAATTTATTAAAAGATGCTGGTATAAATTTCACTCAAATTTCTTTCCAGTTTGACGAGAGCAAGATAGAAAAAAATGTAAAGCCTGAAATTTATGTCCAAAATGTCGTAAAAGCTAAAAAAGAGCAATTTTTAAAAGAAAACATGGGTCTTAAAAATTTACTCTTTGCAGATAGCTGTGTGGCGTGTGGAGATAAAATTTTAGGTAAAGCAAAGGACGAAAAAGAAGCGATTGCCATGCTAAATTTACAAAGCGGTAACGAATGCAGCGTCTATACGGCGATGATATTTTTAGGCGAATTTGAGCTTATAAACGTAAGTAGGACTACGTATAAATTTAAAAAATTTGACGAGCATGACCTTAATGAATACATAAAAAATAATGAGTGGCAAGGCAAGGCTGGAGCCATGACGATAGAAAATTTTAATAAAAAATACATCACCTCCCAGCACGGCGAGACCAGCACAGCAATGGGACTAAATTTAAAAATATTAAAGGCATTTTTATGAAATATATCTTGGCATTTATCTTTATAGTTGCCATTTCGCTTGGCGGAGCATTTTTATATTTTTATTCACAAGTTAGATTTGATGCTTACGCTATTATTGATTATAAACCAAAGCTTACAACGCAAATTTTTGATAGAAATAACGAACTCATCGCGAATATCTTTGAAGAAAATAGAATTTACGTAAAATATAACGATATCCCACCGCGTGTCATCGAAGCACTGGTAGCTATCGAAGACACGAGCTACTTTGAGCATGGTGGCATAAACGTAGAAGCTATGGCAAGAGCTGCCATAAAAGATATTAAAGCTAGAAAGCTGGTCGAGGGTGCTTCAACACTAACACAACAGCTCATTAAAAATTTGGCTCTAAGCCGTGAGAAGAAATTTACAAGAAAGATAAAAGAGATCGTGCTTGCTATGAAGCTTGAAAGCGAGCTTAGCAAAGAAGACATCATCGAAAGATACCTAAATCACGTCTATTTTGGACATGGCTACTACGGAATAAAAACAGCAGCTGAGGGATATTTTAGAAAAGAGCTAAATGAGCTAAGCATAAAAGAGGTTGCCATGCTAGTTGGCTTGCCAAAGGCTCCAAGCACCTATGATCCTACAAAGCACCTTGACTTGTCGCTTAGCCGTGCAAATAGAGTACTTGAGAGAATGTATAGCATCGGCTGGCTAAACGAGGATGAGTACCGCAAGGGCGTGCTTGAAGAGCCAGCGGTCTTTGACGATACACTCACAAGAAATAAAGCCCCTTACGTAGTCGATGAGATAATAAAAGAGGCTTCAAAGAAATTTGACGATATAAAAACTGGTGGCTATAAGATACAAAGCACAGTTGATCTAAATGTCCAAAAGATCGCTCAAGAAGCTCTAGCCTATGGCTACAATGAAATTTTAAAGCGCGATAAAAAAGCAAATGCAGAAATCCTAAATGGAGCTATAGTAGTCACTCATCCACAAAGTGGTCAAATTTTAGCTCTAATTGGCGGTATTGACTACGCAAAAAGCAGTTATAACCGTGCCACTCAAAGCAAGCGCCAGCCAGGATCTAGCTTTAAGCCGTTTATATACCAAATCGCTCTTGATAGTGGCTACTCAGTCGTTTCTCAAGTGGCTGATATCGCCAGGACATTTGATATGGGAAATGGCAAAGAGTGGACACCAAAGAATTATAGTGGCGGTTTTCAAGGCTATATCACTATAAAATCAGCCATAACCCAGTCGCGCAACCTCGCAACCATAAATTTGCTAAACGATCTTGGTCTTAGCTCGGTTCGTAAACAGCTTACAGATATGGGCTTTAACGATATCCCAGAAAATTTATCTATTGCACTTGGAAGTTTTGGGATTTCGCCACTTGATTTCGCAAAATTTTACTCGATGTTCCCAAATGAGGGCGAGATGGTTGAGCCGACACTTATTAAGCATATAGAAAATAGCTTTGGGACTTCGATGGACTATGAACCACAAAAGAAGCAGGTGCTAAAACCAGAACAAGCATTTTTGATGACGACACTTCTTCAAAATGTCGTAAATAACGGCACTGGACGCAACGCAAAAATAAATGGCATCCAAATAGCAGGCAAAACCGGCACAACAAATAATAACATCGATGCTTGGTTTTGTGGTTACTCACCTGATATCGAAGCGATAATCTGGTACGGAAATGACGACAACAGCCCTATGAAAAAGATTGAAGGCGGTGGTAGAACAGCCGCACCTGTGTTTAAGAAATTTATGGAAGGCTACATTAAGCTTTATCCTACTTTAAGACGTACATTTGAGCAGCCAGACGGTGTTTATAAAGGCTATTATGGAGGCAGTGACGAATACTACACAAACGACTCACCACTACCTCAAAATATACCGGCAAATGACATCATACAAGATCAAGAAAATGATGGATTATTATTCTAGGAAGATAAGATGAGGATTAAAATTTTACTTTGTTTAGTAGTCGCAAGTATTGCATATGGCGCTAATCTAAATACGGCCAGCAAAAACGAGTTAATGGGGCTTGGGCTAAGTAAAGGTCAAGCGTTAAACATTATAAAATACAGAAAAGCCCATAAATTTAAAAGCATCGATGAGCTTGAAAAAGTCCAAGGTATTGGCTTTAACGATATGCAAAAAGTTAAAGAAAAACTTAGTATAAAAGAGAATGCGAAAGTCAAAAAAGCTGAAGCAAAAACTCCAAAGGCAAGAAAAAATAATCTTATTTTTTATTTAAATTTTCTAGCCATTTACATTTGAGTCCTATTATTATGGCTTTTTACAAAGGCTGAAAAGATGCTAAATATTAATAAATTTAAAAATATCAGTTTTTTAAAATTTCTGATTTTATTTACTGCTTACATATTTTTTATAAATTATATATTTTTATACAATGGCGTTTTTTCAGGCTTTCTACAAAATAATCAACTCTCTTTTTCCATATTCTTTTTTCTTATATTTGCAATTATCTTTATCTTGGTTTTCGCTAGTATTTTTTGTATTTTATTTTTGCCTTTTTCGCTAAAGCCAGTTGCGATTATTTTGATTTTAGCAAGTGGCATATCTGCTTACTTTATGCAAGCATATGGTGTTATTATAGATAAAGATATGTTATTAAACGTCCTACATACCGATACCAAAGAAGCTTTTAGTTACTTTAGCACAGGTTTAGTTTTTTGGATAATTTTTACAACCATCTTACCTTGCGTATATGTATTATTTGTAAAAATTAACTATGATAGTTTCAAAAATGAGCTTAAATTAAGAGCAAAAATTATCTCATTTTCTATAGTTGCGATAGCTATCATATTTTCATTAACGTCTAAAATTTTTATACCATTTTTTAGAGAGCATTCGAATTTAAGGACCGCATTGCTCCCATACTATCCCATCTACTCGGCTATAAAACTAGTAAAATCGATCACATAAAAACCACTACCTTTTACCTATGTAGCAGATGATGCGGTACTAGCTGATAATAAAAAGAAAATTTTAGTTTTGATAGTTGGCGAGACGCAAAGAAGCAGAAACTACTCACTAAATGGCTACGCCAAAAACGATACGAATAAATTTACTAAACAAAAAGGTGTGGTAAGTTTTACAAATTTCTACTCATGTGGAGCAGCCACAGAGACTAGCGTGCCTTGCTTATTTTCAGACTTAAAGCGAGAAAATTTTAGCAACCGCGAAGCTAAAGCTCGTGAAAATTTAGTTGATATCATCAACAAACTTGGAATAAAAACATACTTTTTTGGCAACAATAGCGGCGGCTGCAAGGGCGTTTGCGACAATCTTGATCAAAATCATACTTCAGATCATAGAGCAGAAGGCTTTGACGAAGTGATATTTAATGAAGCAAAAAAGGTCATCGAAGATGCAAATTCCACTACCCTTATCGTGCTACACCTGCAAGGCTCACACGGCTCTATCTACTACAAAGGCTACCCAAGCAAATTTAAAGAATTTACCCCAACGTGCGATACTGCCGAGCTAAACAAATGTACACCAGAAGAGATAGCAAACACCTACGACAACACCATTTTATATGAGGACTATCTACAAAGCGAGCTAATAAACGCTCTTGAAGCAAGAAAAGATAAATTTGAAGTTGCCATGTTCTTTTTCTCAGATCACGGAGATAGCCTAGGTGAAAACGGTATATATTTACATGGTCTGCCTTACTCCATCGCTCCAGATGAGCAAAAACACATCCCAGCCATCGTCTTTTCAAGCGATAGCGAACTTTTGAAAAGGCTAAAAACTAGGAGAGATGAAAGCCTTTCACATGATTTTATATTTAGCTCAGTTCTTGGATATTTTGGAATAAAAACTAAGGTCTATGAGCCAGAATTTGATATTTTTAGGTAGTTTAGAATATAAATTTTAAAAAGCCAGCCCAAGCAAAAGCTACAAGCTAGCGTAAAATTTAAAAGCTGATCTCTTTTATGTCAGCTACTTTTAGTATCTCACTATAAATTTGACCGATTATTGCGATGCGATTGTTTCGCACTTTCTCGTTTTCAACATTTATCATAACTTTGTCAAAAAACTCATCGATCTGTGGTTTTAATGCAAATAGCGCCTTTAGCCTTGGCTCATACGCTAGGCTCTTATCAACTGCATTAAATGCATCATTTAAGGCTTTTTCAGCATCTATCTCAAAGAGGCTCTCATCGACCTTGCTAAATTTATCATCTTTTATGATGTTTGCAAGGCGCTTAAATGTCGAGAAATTCTCTCTAAAATTTGGCTCACTTGAAATTTTAGCAAGCGCCTCTATCATCTTGGTTAGCTCCAAGATGTCCTTTTCGCCACTTTTTATGCACGCTTTTACGATAGAAACGTTTGCGTCAAAGAAGGTATAGAGCCTATCAAGGATGAAATTTATAAGCACTTCAACGTCAAATTTCTTATAATCTTTTGCGATATCTTCTAAAATTTCTTTTACGTTAAATTTCAAATTATGCGCCAAAACGATCTTTATCACGCCATTTGCCGCGCGCCTTAGAGCGTAAGGATCCTTGGTGCCACTTGGGATTTTGCCGATGCTAAAAAGTCCCATTAGCGTATCAAGCTTATTTGAAAGCGCCATGACCGAGCTAAAGACCTTACTTGGGCACTGCGCCTCCTCGCCATCTGGCAGATACTGCTCTTTTATGGCCAAAACGACGTCTTCATCCTCATTTTTTGCCTTTGCGTAGTAAGCGCCCATGATACCTTGAAGCTCGGTAAATTCATAAACCATCTGCGTTGTAAGATCAGCCTTGCTTAGCATCACAGCTCGCTCTAGCTTAGCCCTGTACTCGCCAGCTTCTTTTTTAAGTAGCTCGTCATAGTTGCTAGCAAGCTTTTTAGCCACTTTTAGCTCTCTAAGCTCTTTTTCGTAGATACTTCCAAGCTCTTTTAGATAAGTTATATTTTTTAGTTTTTCTGGGCCAAATTCGTGCGCTAGGTCGCTTTGCCAAAAGAACATCGCATCGCTTAGCCTTGCTCTTAGCACCTTTTCGTTACCTTTAATAATGAGTGAGTAATCTTGCGTTATGGCGTTACTAACGACTACAAAGCCATTTGCGAGCTTATTATCTTTAAAGACTGGAAAGTAGCGCTGATTTTCTTTCATAGAAGTGATGATGACCTCGCTTGGCACCTCCAAAAATTCCTCTTCAAACGAGCCAAGAAGTGCTGTCGGATACTCGGTGATCGCCACAACTTCAGCTAACAAGTCTTTATCGATTTCGATCTTTAGCCCGCTTTTTTGGCTGATCTTTTCAAACTCATCAAGGATTATTTTTTCTCTCTCGCCTGCTTCAAGCACGACACCACGGCTCTTTGAGCCTTCAAAATACTCTTTTATATTTGAAATTTTTATCTTGTCGTAGCTGATACTTCTGTGTGGATAGGTTGAATCACCACTCTCTACGCCAAATTTATTAAATTTTATGACTTCATTACCAAGTAAACACAAAAACGATCTTATCGGGCGGATAAACTCGAACTCTCCGTTGCCCCAGCGCATAGACTTGCCAAAGTTAAGACTCTTTAAAAACTCCTCAACCATCTCGCCCATTATCCTAGCAACCGGCTCGCCTTTTACCTCTTTTTCGTAGTAAAGCACCTCTTTGCCGTCTATCTCTTTAAATTTAAGCTCGCTCTCGCTTATGCCGCATTTATTTGCAAAGCTAAGTGCTGCCTTTGTAAAGACTCCGTCTTTTAGCGCAACTTGCTTTGGCGCACCGATAAAGCTAGCCACGCTGTCAGGCTGAGATTGTGGAAATTTCTCATGAAAAAAGACCAAACGACGCGGCGTATAATAAAATTTAAAAGGGCTTACAAGATTATATTTTTCAAGTACAGCCTGCCATTTAGCATTGATATTTGGCAGCTCCCTTAAAAACGGTATCGCTGGAAGCTCTTCAACTCCAATTTCTAATAATAACTCTTTCATATTTCACTCTTTTTATTAAAATTTTCTCTTTTTTCTCTTACCATTTTTCTTACTCTCTCCTTCTCTTGCGACTGCAAAATGACGCCTCTTATCATAAAAATAAGAAATAAAACAAACGCCGTAATCATAAAAATATCTAAAATTTGCACTCTCTACTCCACAACGATTTGGTTTTCTCTCTTGTAAATTTTAACTCTCGCGTTTTCAAAACTATACTCGCCATCTTTTAGCTTTTTCTTGCTATAAACCCTGATCTTACCGTATGGTGTATGTAGATAGCCCCTCTCTAGTCTGCCCGAAATTTTAGCAAAGACATCGCCACTTCTAGCTTCGCTTAATTGCGATGCATCTAATAAATTTTCGCTAATATCTTTTGTGCCATGCTCATTTATGATCTCATAAGAGCTGACTTCAAGCGCATCTTTATAAATTTTCATTCGCTTTACTAAAACATCTAGCTCTTCGCCTACAGTAACGCTATTTTTAGGATCATAAACATAAATTCCACGGTGATTTTTCGAGAAAATAAAGCCATGCTTATCTTTTAAGATAACAACCGCTTTTTCAATCACTGCTGGCACAGCTTCTGGATGATCAAAAAGCGTATCTACATCAGCCGTCTTATAGCTTTGTTCGCTTATTTTTTTATTGGCTTTATTTTCATCTTTTTTAAAAATTTTACTTACAAAGCCTTTTTTTACTGGGCTTGGATCAGTTGAAATTTTAAACTTTAACGCAAAGTGATCCGAGTAAAGGTCGCTCTTTGCAAAGCCTTTTTCATCGATTGCAAAGCTTGGTTTAAAGACTTCAAAACTGCCACTAACATAACTTAGATCGCCATTTTCCATAAAGCTGGGCGAAAGCAAAACATGATCGATCGCTCTTTTTTTGCCATGCACTGCGTGAGAATATCTATCTTTTGGCTCAAGCTCTTTATAAAGATCATAAAAATTTCTCGTTGCGATGATATCATTTAGGATGGATTTTTGTCCAAAGGGCGAGTTAAAATCACCCAAAATAATCGCGTTTTTCTCTTTACCCAGAGCCGTTCTTAACGTTTTTTCAGCCTTTTTTTGCATATTTATGCCATTTTTATAAGTTGGAAAGTGATTTACAAATATGCTAAATTTTTTACCTTCCGTCTCAAAAATAACCTTTAAAATATTTCTCGTCTTTACGTTTGGAACTTTAAAAATTTCACTGCCACTTGGCTGCAATTTTGAAATAAGCCCAAGCCCAACAGGCGAATTTTTCTCCTTTGTAAAACTAACAAATTTATACTCGCTATCACTTGCCAGAGCTTTTAAAACCTGCTCATTTTCGATCTCTTGAAGTGCGATAATGTCAGTATTTAATGCATTTATGACTTGTCTTGTTCTTTGTAGTTTTGAATCAGCTGCCTCACAGTCCCATTTTGATACGCCTACTTTAAAATCAAGATATTCACTACCATCATCTTTGCAATCAAATAAATTTTGTACATTATAAGTTGCGATGCTAATTTCACTCGCAAATGCCACTAAAATGGTAAAAACTAAAGCAAAAACTACTCTCAAATCTCACTCCTAAAGTCAAATTCAGTGATATTTTGCCTGATCGCCTCATACGCGATAATGCCAGCGCTCATAGCTAAATTTAAGCTCCTGCCCTCTTTTCCCATTGGTATGGTTATGGCATTTTTAAAATTTATATCCATAAATTCTCTTGGCAGCCCAGTACTCTCGCCACCAAAAAATATAAAATCTCCTGGCTTAAACTCGGCCTCGTAGTAAAGCCTATTTGTCTTTGTGGTAGCGAAGAAAAATCTATCCTTGTGGCTTAAGTTCGCTTCTAAAAATTCTTCCAAACTATCCCAAATTTTTGGATTTAAAATTTTCCAGTAGTCAAGCCCTGCTCGTCTAACAGCCTTTTCGCTCAGATCAAAGACCGTTGGCTTAACGATATGTAGCTTTAAATTTGCATTAACGCACATTCTACCGATAGCTCCAGTATTTTGCGGTATCTGAGGGTGGACTAGGACTATGTTAAACATAAGCTTTCTTTGCCTTAAAAAGTGTTATAAACTAGCCTATTTTAGCCAAAATGGGCTTTTAAGAGTTTTAAAGACTAATCTTTTCTAGGCCTATACTCGATTAGATATTTTGAAATTTCAAACTCTTGCCTACGTTTTATCTCTTTTGCGATCTCTTCGTTTTTAAAACCAGCTGATAAAATTTCTGCCACATCAACTTTCGCGTCAAATTTTACCTCATAAATTCCAAGCTTCTTGGCACGCTCTATCCGCTCTTTATTATAAGCTCCAAGCCATGATTTTATGGGCATATTTAGGGCAATTTGCATTAGCTCTTTATCGCTTGGTATATCCTTAAAATAAGGCTGCTTTAAGATAGAAAAGTAGCTCTTTGGTAGACGCATTTTCTCTAAAATTTCTTTTGCATTAGACTCAAAATTTCCAAAAAGTAGATATAAAAATAATCTCTCATCATCCACAAATTCTCTAGCACTCTTAAGATAGCTTAAAAACCCATCATCCATAGAAATTTGCATACCAAAAATTTCTTTAAAAAGCCCAAGCTTAAAAAGATAATAAGCTCCTTTTTCTAGATGCTTTGCTCGAAAAAATTTAATAAGCTCAGTATTTATCCTATCTCTGCTTAGATGCTCTAAACTAAGGCTTTTCATAAGAGCTAGCGTCTCATCAGCTATGCTAAAATCAAGCCTCGCACTAAACTGCACACCACGAAGCACCCTTAGTGGATCTTCTTTAAATTTTTCACTATCAATGTGCTTTAATGTCTTGTTTGCCAGATCTTGCTTTCCACCGTAAAAGTCTAAAATTTTTCCATTAAAGATATTCATCATCATGGCATTTATCGTAAAATCTCGCCTAAGACTCGCCATTTTGGGATCGTTAATATAGCTTACTGCAAAGTCTTTGTGTGAATTTCCAGTTTTGCTCTCGCTTCTTGGAAGCCCAATGTCGTAGTTTTTGTATTTGTAGATGAAGTAGCTTTTACCAACTCCGCTAGCGCCTATGCTAGCCATTAGCTCATTAAATTTAGTAGGCTCAATGTCATAAGCTTCGATGTCATAATCATAAATTTCTCGCCCCAAAAATGCATCTCTCACGCAGCCACCAACTAGATAGACACGTGAAGTAAATGGAGCAAATAGCGATCTAAAAAAGTCTAGCTCGCTATTTTTATAAATTTTATTTTTGATTTTTATCTCATTTTTTAAGCCGTCTAATGGCTTATTTTGAGAGATTTTGGAGTCTATTTTCGATATTTGCAAGGGTAAATTCTAAAAATTTTGTCGTTAGCTCAAGCCTTGAAGCGAGATTTTGCTCAGGAGTTTGTTTAAGCCCTTCAAAAAGTACTTCTATGCGTTCAGCAAGGTTTGTTAAGAAAATTTTCTCTTCGCTCACCTCTCTATTTTTTATTGGACTTACTGGCTCCTCTTTTACTTCAAACGCTTGCTCATTTTGTAAATTTGTCTCAACTTTTAGCTCGTTATTTAGTGCATTTTCATTAGTCTCTATAGCCAAAAGCTCTTTTTTTAAATTCTCACGCTCAAGCTCTTCTTGCTTTTTACTTTGCAATGCTTCTATTTTCTCAAGCTCGGCACTAACCTCACTGATTGCCATTCTAGCGATATCATCAAGCTTCATAATCTTATCAACCACCTTTTAAATTCATTTATCTCTTCATCACTTTTCATTCTGATAAAAAACTCTTTCATCTGCTCGTTTTTTATCGCTCGCTCTTTGCGAAGTCCGCTCAGACGGTTTATCGCGCTAAGGGCATCTTTGTTTGACGGATCTTGCTTTAAGATATTTTTATAAATTTCAAGTGCATCATCTTTTAGCCCCTGAGCTTCGTAGATCAGTGCTTCAGTGATTGTGTTTTTCATTTTTTGATAAATCCTGCGATAACATCGCCTATCTCGCTAGTTGAGCAAATTTCAACCGCATTAAAAGCAGCGATATCTTTTGTTCTATAGCCTTTTGCAAGTGCCTCTTTCACAGCATTTTCTATCGCATCTGCGGCTTCATTTTCACTAAATGCGTATCTTAGCATCATCGCTGCACTTAAAATTGTTGCGATTGGATTTGCTATGCCCTGCCCTGCGATGTCTGGAGCTGAGCCGTGTATTGGCTCATAAATTCCCACTTTGCCGCCCATGCTAGCGCTTGGCAAAAGTCCTATCGAGCCACAGATCATACTCGCCTCATCGCTTAAAATATCACCGAATAAATTTTCAGTAAGTATGACGTCAAAATTTGCTGGAGCTCTTACTAGCTGCATAGCTGCATTATCCACATACATAAAGCTAAGCTCTACTTCAGGGTAATTTTTAGCCACTTCGCTAGTCACCTCACGCCAAAGCTGACTTGTCTCAAGCACATTTGCCTTATCGACCATGCAGACCCTTTTTTTGCGAAGCATTGCTGTTTCAAAAGCGATCTTTGCGATGCGTTCGATCTCCATTTTAGAATAAACCATCGTATTAAACGCTCTATCTTCGCCTTTTTCACGTGGCTGCCCAAAATAAAGTCCGCCTGTTAGCTCACGAACCACGACAAAATCAACGCCTCTTAAAACCTCTGGCTTTAGCGTGCTAGCATCCACTAGCTCATCAAAAACAATGGCTGGGCGTAAATTCGCATAAGCTTCAAGCTCTTTTCTAATCTTTAAAAGCCCGCTCTCTGGTCTTAGATGTCTTGGCAAGCTATCCCACTTCTCGCCGCCGATCGCCCCAAAAAGCACAGCATCAGAGTTTAGAGCAGAGTTAAGCGTCTCATCTGGCAAAGGCACGCCAAATACATCATAAGCTGCACCGCCCATAAGCTTGTAGTCGTACTCAAATTTTATTCCAAACTCAGCGCTAACGACATCTAAAATTTTTATCGCCTCATCTATGATCTCAGGGCCGATGCCATCGCCTTTTATAACACAAATTTTATATTCTCTCATTATTTAATCCAACTTTACTTTTGCGTATTCTATAAGTCCGCCGGCGTTTAGAAGCTCTTGCATAAACGGCGGTATAGGGCTAAATTTATACTCTTTGCCGCTGGTTAGATTTGCGACCGCGCCGTTATCTACGTCTATTTTTAGCTCATCGCCCTCGTTTATCTCGTCCGTTTCTTTGATCTCGAGTATCAAAAGCCCCGTATTAAAGCTATTTCTATAAAAAATTCTCGCATAGCTTTTAGCTATCACCGCGCCTATACCGGCAGCTTTAAGCGCGATAGGAGCGTGCTCGCGAGAGCTACCGCAGCCGAAATTTTCGCCCGCTACGATAATGTCGCCCTTATCTATCTTGGAGCTAAAATTAGGATCGGCGTCCTCCATTATATGTTTTGCTAAGATATTTTCGTCGGAAGTATTTAAGTATCTGGCGGCGATAATTATATCGGTATCGATATTGTCGCCGAATTTCCAAACTTTATTCATCGTTTCGCCTTTTTTAAATTTTCGAGATTTTAGCCAAAAGTAGCTAAATAATTCATCAAACGGCGAATAAAATTTGCGGCCTAAACGGCTAAAGGGCAAGGCAAAGGGCGCTAAACGCCACTTTTTATTTTTTTAAATTTAAAGAACACCTGCCTAGGAATTTACACGCCGGGCAAAAACCCGTAACGCCGACGATAATCGGGATTAACCCGATTAACGCCCAGTAGCTCTCGTAAAAATACCAAACCGCTACCGTAAAAATCAGCCCCAGTACGACCCTAATAATTCTACTTTTTACGCTTACCATATTTTTTACCTTTTTTTAAAAATTTTATAAAGCGGGCAGTAACCGTAATATCCCGTTAAAAGCGGAATTAGCCCGACCGTCCACAACCAGCAGTCGCAAATAAATCCGAAAATAAAAAACCAAATCGCCGCTATAATCAAACGTATAGTTTTATCTAAAACGCTCATTTTATCTCCTTTAAGCTAAAGCTTTTAGCATTCCGTTCATAACCATAGGTTTAAATCCGTAAATTTTAACCAGCCAACTCATATAGCTCTCTCTAGTAGCGCCGAAGCACTCTAGCGTCGGAGCCGTTCCCTCCCAGTCAAACTCTACCATTATGGCCTTGCCGTATTTGGTGATAAAAGGGCAAGCCGTATATCCGGTAAATTTCTCGCTAGGTTCTCGTCCTTTTATCGTATCGGCTAAATTTTTAGCTAAGATCGGATACATTTTCCTAACGCTAGCCCCCGTTTTACCGGCTGCAAATCCGCAAATATCGCCGATACCGAATATATTTTTAAATTTTGTACTTTGCAGGCTGTATTTATCGACGGCTAGAAAATTTAGCTTGTCGCCCTCTTTGGTTAGGCCGGCGCGAGCTAAAATTTCGCTTCCTTTTTGCTTAGGCGGCAGGTGAAGCCAGTCGTATTTTACGTCGATTAGCTCAGACGCGATTTTATCTTCGCCGTTTTGTCTATATGCCGTCCAAAACTCGAAAGTAGCGGTATTTGAGCTTTTATCGACGGCTACGATTTGGTGGCGAAGATTAAATTTTATCTTTCTTTTTATCATTATTTGAGTCATCGCCGCGGCATAAGTCGGATCGCCGAAAAGTTTGCCGCCTCCGACGTAAAGATTAACGCTGCCTTTATCGCGATTGCCGGCCAACCTCAGCCTATCTTCGCTCATGCAAGTTACTTTTTTATTTGCGCCGCTGCATTTCATCGGGGTTTTTTGATCGCAAAATACCGCTGCACCGCCGTTTTGAGAGAATTTTTTCATCAACTCGTTGCTCTTTACAGCGCCTTGTAGAGTGTAGACGGAGGATATGTTACCGCTCGTATCGTTAATATCCTCTAAGCTCAGCCCCTTAACGGCTTCAAAGTCGTATTCCACGCCGCTTGCTACGATTAGATAATCATACCCTAGCTCGCTCCCGTCGTCTAAAACGAGCAGATTGGCTTCGGGCTTTATCTCCGATACGTTTTTGCGTATCCACTCGGTTCCTTGCGGGATATAATCCGCTTTTTCGTAAACGACGTCGCTAGCTTCGTAAATTCCGACGGCGATTAGCGTAAAGCCCGGCTGGTAGTAAAATTTCTCGTCTTTATCCACGAGAATTACCTTGGCGTTAGGCGTATCTCTTCTAAGTTTAGCCGCCAACGCGATACCGCTAAGTCCCGCGCCCATTATGACGATTTTAGAATTTATATCGTCGTTTTCGCCACCCGTTACCGAGCAACCGCTCATACTCGCGGCTAGTCCCGCGGCCCCCATTAGCTTTAAAGTGTCTCTTCTTTGCAGTCCTTTCATAAATTCTCCTTTTAAACGAGTTTATGAAATGCTACATAAAAAAGGCCGCTCTCTCCGTAACAAAGTTACCTTAAAACGAGAATTTTAAGAAACCAGCCTTATTTCGCCGCGGCTTTGCGTTATTTGCCCGCTTCTCTCAAGCTCTTTTAACACCCTAGATACCGCTTCTCTAGCGCTTCCTAGATGATTCGCCAGTTCTTCGTGAGTTATTTTTATAAAATTTTCGTTTAGATTTTCGATGCTTTGGGATAAAAAATTCATAATCCGCGCCGAAAGCGGCGAAAACAAAGCCTGCTCCATAACGTTTATCGTTCTGGCAAACCGATCGGCTACGATTTTTAGAGTAAAATTTAAAATGCTCGGA
Source organism: Campylobacter concisus (assembly GCF_002913715.1). Lineage (NCBI taxonomy): Bacteria > Pseudomonadati > Campylobacterota > Epsilonproteobacteria > Campylobacterales > Campylobacteraceae > Campylobacter > Campylobacter concisus. The sequence continues at coordinate 214,194 of NZ_PPCE01000004.1, forward strand.
TATTTTTCTTTAAGAGGTTTGTAAATTCGCGCTGGAATAACGATGATCTCGCTATCTTGCTCGATTTCGACGCTTACTTTATTTTCTAGCGAATTTATAGAACACGTATCGCACAACACGCAACTCTCGTCTTTAGTTAGCCTAAATATCGTTATTTCCTTTGAGTTAGACGATACGAACGCCCTTAAAACGCCTTTTAGTATAAGTATAAATCCGAAGCAATCGTTTCCGGAGTAAAATATATCGCCCTTTTTTACGGTTTTTAGATACGCGTTAGCAAAGATCGCATTTAGATCCTCGCTTGCTAGATCGAAATTATTCGTAAATCTCTCGCGCAAAATTTCTTTTAACTCTTCGCTTAGCATTTTGCCCTTTCGTGACTTCGTTACAAAAATTTAACCTTATTATAGGTAATATTGCATAAAAATTTAATACGAAAAGAAAAACAATGCACAACGTTAAGCAAAACGACTCGCAAAGCAAAATAAAATCGCTTCCGATTATGCTTTTTGCCGGTACTATGGGGCTTGGAGGGCTTTGCGCGGCCTATAAGAAACTAAGCGAAATATTTGATTTACCTAGCGAGATATTCTCGGCGCTTAGAGCGTTAGACTGCACGGTATTTTGCCTGCTTTCGGCGTTTTACCTCTTTAAGCTTTTAAAATTTAAAGAAGAAGTAAAGGCCGAATTTTCGCACCCTATAAAGATAAATTTTTTCGGCGGGTTTATCATCTCGCTTTTTCTTTTAGCTCTAGCCTACAAAGACGCGCCGCTACTATACTACTCGCTTTTTTACGCGGCTTTAGGCTTGCAAACGATTTTTACGCTTTACGTAATTTCTTTTTGGATTGACGAAAAATTCGATATCGCGACGCTAAACCCGGCATGGTTTATCCCCGTAGTGGGCAACTTGCTAATCCCGATCATAGCCGAAAAATCTCAAGCGATCTGGTATTATTTTAGTTTGGGGTTATTTTTCTGGATTATTTTATTCGCCGTTATATTTTATAGGTTAGTTTTTTGCGATAAGTTAGCCGACAAATTCGTCCCGACGCTAGTCATTACGCTAGCGCCGCCGGCTATGGCGTTTTTGGGATACGTAAAATTAACCGAGCAATTCGACGCTTTTGCGGCGATACTACTTAATATAAACGTATTTTTCGCGGCGCTTATACTTTTTTCGTATAAAAGATTTATTAAACTCAAATTCGCCCTATCGTGGTGGGCTTTTACCTTCCCGACGGCCGCTAGCTCCATAGCGTTTTTAAAAGCTTACGAAATTACGCAAAGCGATTTTTACTTAGTTTTAGGAGTCGGCGCTTTTGCGGTTCTAGTCGCTTCGATTTTGATAGTCGGATTTTTAACGGTTAAATCTATAATAAACGGCGAAATTTTTTCGGAAAAATAACCTTAGCTCAAAAATTTACTTTAGTAGTATTCGTAGCTGATTTCTAACTTTTTATATAGGCCGATTTCCGTTATGTCGCCGTTTTCGTAGTATTTGTCCGCTGGCTTAAATTTGACCGAGGTTTTATGCGTCAAATTTCCCCGCTCGTCCCTCATTATGTCTTTAAACTGCAAGATTTGCCCGATTTTTGCCTCGGAGCCGAAGTAATTTACCGACGTATACTCCATCTCGTCGCCGTTTGCGGCGTAGTAATAAACCCATTTTGAGTTTGGGGCTTGCGTGATTTTTTCGTATTCGCCGTTTGGCTTGCGCTCGAAGCTTATCTCTATGCCGTGGCGCAGCTCCATATTATTTTCTATCCGCGTTAAAACGCCCTTTTCGTCGTAGACGTAGCTATCGTCCGTCACTAGCGTCCCGCCCGAATACGCCGCCCGAGCGATCATTTTGCCGTCCTTGCCGTAGGTAATTTTCTCCGTGCGGGGATAAAATTTATCCTCTACGTGCTGTTCTTTGGCCGTCGCGACTAAATTTTCGCCGTCAAATTCGTATTCGTAGAGATAAACGGCGCTATCTTGATACTTTTTGCGCACTAGCCCGTCTTTGCCGTACTCAAACAAAACCGAGCCGTTCGGTACGCCGTTTATATGCTCGGTTTCTTGCACTATATAGCCGTTTTCGTTAAACTCCGTCCGCTTTACGCGCGTATTTTCTAGCGTCCCGGAGCCGTCCATTGAGTATTCGTACTCCGTAGCCGTCATGCTTTTTACCTCGCCTTTTAGCTCTCTTTTGCTCCAGTCGTTTTGCGGTAAAACGGCCGAGTTTAGATAACAAACTGCCGATGCCGCCGCTAAAATAGTTTTTAAAATTTTCATTTTTATCCTTTTTTAAACCAAGCAATCATAAATTATTTTAGATTGAATTTCGCCTAATTTAGCCCCAAAAGCGGCAATACCGGTAAAATCCTAGCTTTTACGAGTTTAAATCCGCGCTTAAAACCGACTTAAATTTTTAAGCAAATATGAGGCGAATTTTCATCTCCGGGTGGTTTATAAAATTTAAACCTAAGCTTCATTTGCCTTTTTAAAAATTTCTCTCATCTCTTCTTCACTCAGTGGCTCAACTAGCACATTTGCCGCATCAATGAATCGATATTTTTCTTTTGGTAAATTTTTCATAAAAGCGTTGTATTCGCATTCGCCAAGCACGTGCGCGTCCCTATCGTCTACGCCGACTACTAGCGTAAGTATCCAGCGCGAGACCTTGCGCTCTCCTAGAACTTCTTGCGCCTGCCATGACGGAGAGGGAGCGCAAGGCAAGATAGTCGGTAAATTTTCGCTAAGCGTATACGCGCCAAAAATTTCGTTGCCGTCTTTATCTTCGTATAAATTCTCTCTTGCGCTATAAGCGTCAAGATACTGCACCTGCCTCATCATCTCATCGAATTTAGCCGCAGGGCTAGAGCTTGCAAAAATTTCATCTATCATAACCGCATCAAACGCCACGTCGCGCTCCAGGCCAGAGATATAAAGCATTTGATTTTTCTCTTTTGCCTCCTTTAGAGCTTCGAGTCCCCACATTATGTCGGCTTCATAATCAAATTTTAAAATTTGCTCGCTATCGTAAATTTCTTCATTGTCGCGCTCTATTTTCGAGCCGGTTTTGGCTGAAATTTTAGAAAGAAACAAAATCGCCGTCTGCCAGTCGCCAACGCCGCTTGGAGTGCAGACTCGCACGATATATTTGCCGTCTTCGTAGCTTAGTTCAAAGCCGCGAGCGCTCTTTTGCCATACGCCTGCGATCATCACGTTTTCGTTTAGCGAAAGCTCGCTCGGCTCGTCGTTTTGACCATTAAAAAAGCAAAATCCCTCTATAAACTCTGAAATTTCACGCTCGCTTAACGCCTTTTCATATCCGCCGAAAAGCTTCTTTTTATTTTTTACCTTAAATGTTACGCTCATAAATTCTCTTTCGCCTACTCTAAAACGTCATTACTTGATCGCACTGCCTAACCCACTCGGACAAGATATCCATGCTGCCTTTCACCTCAGCCTCGAAATAAGGCTCTCCCGCATGCAAACCGCACCTCGTTTGGCAGCTACCGCAAACCTTTAACATAGCGCCGCTAGCGTAAAGCTCTTTTAACATCGCCACTAGATCTACGTCGTAGTTTTCCGGCTTTTTGGTGCTATTTCGCGCAAGATCGACCGCGTCGTTAATTAGAAAAATTCTAACCTCTTCGCCTTTTTCTTTTAGCGTTTTAGCTAGCCTTAATGCGTTGTAAGCATTATCGGTACCGTTGTATGGTTGATTTGTAAGTATAAATAGAAATTTTTTCATCCTTTTCTCCTTTTGCCAAAAATGTAGCGCAAACCGGGCAAATTTTAGCCAAGCTATATAAAAAGAGGCTAAATTTATCTAAAAAGTAAAAGTACGCCGATCGTACAGACGATAATGGCGGTGCAAATTTCAAGTAGCCTTAGGTGCGTTTGTAGAAATTTCTTTAGCATAGCTCCGCCAAGCGCATAGATATTTAGCGAACAAAACTCGATGAAAACGAGCGTTGCCGCGATCACGCACATACGAGTAAGGCTAAAGGGATCTTCTTTGTCCAAAAATGTAGGCAGTAAAGCCGAGAAAAATATCCATGCCTTTGGATTTGTGACGCAAACGATGAGGCCGTTTATAAACATCTGCTTTTTGCTTGGTAAATTTGAGACGTTTGTTACACTAAGCTCGCCCTTGCCAAAAAGAAGCATCGCGCCAAGATAGAGCATATAAAGCCCTGCGATGATGTTTAGCGCCTTAAATGCGTACTCAAAATGATGAAGCACCGCGCCCACGCCAAGCATACAGCAAAATGCCACGAAAGCAAGCGAAAGAAGCTGTCCGGTCATCATAATAAGCGAGTGCTTATAACCAAAGCTCATACCGATACTCATCGCATAGGTCATGTTGATGCCCGGCATTAGCGAGATAGGAGCAAGCGTGGCGAAAAAGAGTAAGAAGTCCATAAAAAGCCTTGAAATTTAGCTAACAAATATAAAAATTTAAGCTATAAATCAGATCCAGCGATCAAATTTATAGCTTAAATTTAAAAGGCGGACCAAGCCGCCTCTTTTTTAGTGAGTTAAGAAATACTCTTGAATTTTAGCTTTGTCGCTTGTTTTTGTAAGTGCAAGCATCAAAAGCACCCTGGCTTTTTGCGCGTTTAGGTTGTCGCTTGTTAAAAAGCCGTATTTTGAGTCGTCCACCTCGCCGTCCATAGTCGTCTCGCCACTTCCTACACGTGAGTCGCGAACTACCACTACGCCAGCTTTTGAAGCTTCACCAAGAGCCTCTAGCACGCTAAAGTAAGGGTTGCCGTTGCCTAGACCAGCGCTAACGATACCTTTTGCGCCGTTTTTAACAGCTATGTTTACAAAGTCAGGATTGTCATTTGCATGAGAGTAGATGATATCGACTCTTGGAAGCTCTTTTACGCCTTCTAGGTCAAATGCTGATTTTGCTGTGTGTTTTCTGATCGGATTCATATAGTATTTTACGTTACCATAAAAGACTGTTCCGATTTTGCCGCTATTTGGTGATTTAAATGTATCAACGCCTGTTGTGTTGGTCTTTGTCACCTCTCTACCGGCGTGAATTTCGTCATTCATAGTGACCACAACACCCTTGCCTACGCTATCTTTACTAATAGCTACGTTTACAGCGTTAAATAAATTTAGTGGACCGTCTGCGCTTAGTGAGCCGCTATTTCTCATCGCACCTACAAGCACGACTGGCTTGTCGCTTTTAACGACCAAATTTAGAAAGTACGCCGTCTCCTCCATAGTATCCGTTCCGTGAGTAACGACGATACCATCAGCTTTGCCGCTATTTAGAAGCTCGTTGATTCTATTTGCAAGCTTTAGCCAAACTTCGTTGTTCATATCCTGTGAGCCGATATTTGAAATTTGCTCGCCTTTTATGGTAGCGATCTTGTTGATGTCTGGCACGGCTGCGATTAGTTTATCGACCGTAACAGTTCCAGAAGTATAGCTCGAATCAAGCGATCCTGAGCCGCTTCCTGCTATCGTTCCACCAGTAGCTAGTATGTAGATGGTTGGCTTTGCAACCGCTAAAGTAGCACCTAAAATCATGAGTAACACCGCCTTAAAGATTAAACGCATTTTAGCTCCTTTACATTAAAATTTGCAAAGTCATTATAATGCCATTTATTTAAAAAAATTATTAACTTCCAAACTTTATATTTATTTAAAAAATTCTTATCAAAAACATATAAATTCCGGTTGAAATAACTACGCTAAGAAGGGTATTTTTAAATTTTAAATGCATCAAAATAGCCGTAAAAACCGCTACTATCTCGCTTAAACCGTAAGGAAATTCGCTAAATTTCGTATCTTTTAAGCCGTAGCAGACCAAAACGACCATTATCATCATACTCATATGCTTCTCAATGGCGTCTAAATAAGGGTTTGACTTATAGTTTCTTAATGCATAAAACGGTGTCGCCCTTGTGATGAAAGTAGCCAAGGCGCTTAAAAGCACAGCCACAAAAATCACCATCTCGCTTGAGCTTACACTTATCAAATTTTATCCTTAAACAAAAGCAAAAATACAAAACAAAGTGCCATTGAGCCAACAAGCACAAATTTAGCCGGAAATAGGCTCACTCCAAGCACGCCAAAAAATGTCGCCACAAAGAGCACGCGGTAGTTTTTATCATTTTTAAACATTTCAATCACAATAACTATAAAAAGTGCTGTCAAGCTAAACTCAAGCCCTTTTGTATCAGCCTTGATAAAATCACCAAGTATCGCTCCAAGCAGCGTCCCAGCCGCCCAGTAAGACCAAGAAAGGATATTTAGCCAAGTAAAGACAAAGCTTCGATCACTCGCCTCTTTTAGCTTTAAATTTTTAAATATGGCAAAGGTCTCATCTGTTAGCAAAGCGATGTTTAAAAGCCTAAATTTGATCCCACTATACTCTTTTAAAAGTGAAATTCCATAAAAAGTGTGGCGCAAATTTACTAGATAGCTCACGATAAAGACCTCAACGTAGCTCGTGCCAACGCTAAATAGCGAGAGCATCATAAACTGCGCTGCGCCGCCATAAGCTAATGTGCTAAGTGCCACAGCGATAAATGCGCTAACGCCCATACCTTTAGCCAGTATCCCAAATGCGACGCCAAGTGGGAAATAGCCCATAAAGATAGGAATAGATAGTTTAAAAACGTAGTTAAATGTCAAATTTTTACCTTCATAAAAAGCCGAAATGTTAGCAAAATTTGAAAAATTTAGAGTAAAAATGGAGCTAATTTTATAAAATAATAAAAATTTATGGAGCCAAAAGATGAAAAAAGTAATTTTAATTTTATTTTGTGTTCTATTTTCTTGGGGTAAAAATTTTGATGCCACTAAGCTTGAAAGTGAATGCGCTTTAAATAACGTAGAAAGCTGCACCGATCTTATATATATCTACCTTGACAAAAATGAGCGCGATAAAATGTCAGCTATGGCAAACAAGGCCTGTGAGCTAGGCAATCCACATAGCTGTCTATTTTTAGGAAATATATATCTACAAAAAGATGCTCTAGCGCAGGAAAAAGAAGAAGGGCTTAAGCTTTATAATAAAGCTTGCGAACTAAAAAATGCATTTGCTTGCTACACTCTTGCACTTATCTACGAAACCGGAGATGCTGGTATACCAAAAGATAAAAATAGAGCAAAAAACTACTATAAAAAAGCCTGCGAGCTTGATTTGAATGAAGCTTGCAGTAGCTTAAAAATTTTAATTAATTAAAAACTACTTTTATTCTTGCTCTTAAAAGCAGAAATTTTGGACGAAATATATCAAAGTGATAGCAGGATAAGAGAAAATTTTACAGGCAGTTACAAAGATGCCTTAAAAATTTATAATTTCGCCCAAATTAATGCGTCTGTTTTATCGAGTCCTTGCCTTTTGGCGTTTTGTTTAAAAAGCAAAATACCTCAAGCATGAAAGAAAGTAGTATAAGCCCAACAATAATTAGAGTCGCGTTCATACTACCTACCTTTTAAGCCCATTTACTATTTCAAGCATCGAATCACTCGTAGTTATAGCCTTTGAGTTTGCCTCGTATGCGCGCTGACCAGTTATAAGATCGGTCATCTCTTCAACTAGCTGAACGTTACTCATCTCAACAAACCCTTGTCTTATCGTACCAAGTCCATCAAGTCCTGCAACACCTACCACCACGTTACCGCTAGCGCTTGTTTCCAGGTAGTTGTTATCACCCATTGAGTGAAGGCCAGCTGGGTTTATGAAATTTGCTAGCTCAATCTGACCTATCTGAGCCATCTCTCTCTCACCTGCTTGGAGTACTGATACGGTGCCATCTGTGCCGATAGAAATTTGCGTCGCATTTGCAGGCACGGTGATCTGAGGGATTAGCTGATAGCCATCGCTATTTACGATAGTGCCGTTTGCATCAAGCTTAAATGCACCATTTCTAGTATAAGCCGTAGTGCCATCAGGCAGCTGAATCTGAAAAAATCCGTTGCCAGCTATTACCATATCTAGGTTGTTGCTGGTCTCTTTAAAATAGCCCTGAGAGAAAATTTTATTTATCGCCGTTGGGCGCACGCCAAGACCCACTTCGATACCAGTTGGGCTTGTGGTAGTCTGGCTTGTAGCCGTACCTGCGTACTCCATTACTTGATACATAAGATCGGCAAATTCAGCTCTATTTTTCTTGTATCCATAAGTATTTACGTTTGCGATGTTGTGTGAGGTTACGTCTATCTGCGTCTGCTGGGCTATCATACCAGTGGCTGCAGTGTAAAGTGATCTCATCATAGTTTTATCCTTTTATTAAGCTTTTAGGGCTAGTTTTTGAACAGCATCTTGGTTAAGATCATTCATGTGGCTTGTCATAACCTTTTGATACATATCAACTAAGCGCTGGGTTTCTATTAGACCAACCATTTCTAAAACTGGATTTACATTTGACATCTGAGCATAACCTTGCATCACGCTATCAGCTTCTTCAAGCTCTGTGATGTCGTCAAAATTTCTACTCTCAAAGAGATTATCTCCAACCTTTTTAAGATCTCTTATCTCTCTTGGCTGAGCTATAAAAAATTTAGAAAATTGATTGTTATTTGAGTATAAATTTCCATTTTTATCGGCAGTTAGCACCTCACCTTGTGGCACTTGGATACCTCTTTGGCCAGGATTTTGTGCCTCGTAGCCGCTTGGCAAAACTTTATAGCCCTCTTTTGTGACGATATAGCCGTCGCCATCAAGGCTAAAAGAGCCGTTTTTGCTAAGCTTTACACCATTTGGGGTATCAACTAAGAAAAACGCGTCATCTCTTTTTATCGCAAAGTCAAGCGTGTTTGAGCTGTATTTAAAGCCTCCAGCGCTAAAGTCGGTGTACTCTTCGCTCACTTGTGGTACGCGGTCAAGCGTTCTATTTAAAAATTTAGCTCCATCTTTTGTGTGATTTTTAAGAGGAAGCTCATCTTGCGTCTCTTTAAAAATTCTCGCAAAGTCACCGATAACTACATCATTTCGCTTATAGCCGATCGTATTTACATTTGCAAGGTTATTTGAGATCACATTTAATCTGTTAAACTGCGTTACCATGCCAGCAGTAGCTTGATAATAACCATTTTGCATACAATTTCCTAAAAATCATTATTGTCACGATTTTTAAAGCAATAGCTGTTCCAAAATTTTGATTTTTTAATTATTAAATACTTTATAAAGTTTAATAAATAATTTATTTATTTAATGTTAAGATTCGCAGCTTTAATATAGATAATGACTATTAAAAACAATAAAAATACAAAAAGGACATACATTATTATGAAAAAGGCTTCACTAGTTGTTTTGCTTTGTGCTGGCTTAAATTTGCTAGCCCAAGAGAGTGAAAATATAAAAGAAGTTGAACTTGGCGGAGTAGAGGTAACGGCGGAAGAAGAAAATGTAAAAAATAAAAAGATTAGTGAAGTAAAAAAGACAGCAAGTGAGCTTACTAAACAACAAGTAAGCGATACTAGAGATATGGTGCGCTATGACACTGGTGTCAGCGTAGTTGAGACTGGTCGCTTTGGTTCTAGCGGATATGCTATAAGAGGTGTTGATGAAAACCGCGTAGCTATCAGTATCGATGGACTTAATCAAGCTGAAACACTTTCATCACAGGGCTTTAAGGATCTCTTTGAAGGATATGGAAATTTTAACAACACAAGAAATGGTGTCGAGATAGAAAATATCCAACAAGTAAATATTACAAAAGGTGCAGATAGCATAAAAACTGGCTCAGGCGCACTTGGTGGCTCCGTGATGTTTGAAACAAAGGACGCTAGAGATTATCTTACAGAAAAAGACTGGTTTTACGGCTTTAAAGCACAAAAATCCTCAGCAAATGACGAAAGTCTTTTTTCTCATACCATGGCTGCACGTGCGAAGTGGTTTGATATTCTCTTTATCACTACAAAAAGAGATGGTCATGAGATGAAAAACTGGGGATACAAAACATACGATGATAGCGTACTAGGCAAAGAGAGAGAAAAGCCAGATCCTTACTCCATAAAAACAGATAGTAGACTGTTTAAATTTGGCGTAAATTTTAATGAGACTAATCGCTTTAGCGTAGGTATTGACAGAAGCACAAAAGAGACAATGGGAACTGACTGGTCGTATAAATTTGCTCTTTTTCAAAGTGGTAATACAAATGACATAGTCTATAGCACCGACACAAGGCACGTAAATGACAAAAATAAGCGCGAAAATATCTTTTACACATACGAAAACTACGATGAAAATCCACTTTGGGATAGCATGAAGCTAACCTACTCAAAACAAAAGATCCAGCTAAAAGCAAGGACTGATGAGTACTGCGATAAAAACGACTGTCAGGGCCTGCTAAATCCATCAGGATTAAAGTTAAATAACGAAGGTAAACTGGTGGATAAATATGGTGGTGAGCTAAGCACTAAAACAATACAAAAAGAATTCTATCCTGGAGCTAATTTTTTTTATGATGAAAATATAGTAGTTGATAGTCATGGAGACGAGGTAAAAGATACTTTTTATGAAGGTATATCAAACAAACCATCTCTTTTATCTGGAGCATCTAATATTTATGTTGATTGTAACCAATACGACTGCTCAAAACCACTAACTCTTTTTGATAAAAATACCTATACATACAAAACTTATAATCTAACTCCAAAAGATATGCCAGATGGAAATGGAAAATATGCAGAGATTACCCCAAAAACCCCAGGAGGGGAGGAACTATTTTTGCCAAGAGCTCCAGGATACATTGAAAATAACTGGAAAGATAGGGATCTAAATACCGATACAAAACAGCTAAATTTAGATGCGACAAAGGAATTTAGTCTATTTAAAATGGATCACGCCTTAAAATACGGTGGGCTTTATAACCAAACAGATAAAAGTATGACAAATAGACAAGGATACGAAGCATACAACAAAGCATGGTGGGCAAAATACTTTTTTGGCAAGGCTGATGCAAGCAAGGGAGCCGCTATACTTGGCGACTGGAAACCAAATAAGTGTATGCCATATAAAGGAAACGAATTTACAACACTTTGTAGCCATGAAGATGATACGTTTAGCTTCTTAATACCAGTTGAGACGAAGACAAAGGCATTTTATCTAGGTGATGATATATCTTTGACTGAAATTTTAAGCGTTGATTTAAACTATAGATTTGACAAAATAACACACAATCCAAGCTATATACCAGGCAAAACACCAAAGCTACCAACTGATCTTTTTGCTGGTGTTTTTATACCTTTTACCATACCGCCTGGCACTAATAAAGAAGAAGCAAAAAGGATAAAAACCAAAAATGCCGAAGAAAATGCACTATACCTAGCAAGTCAAAAGAGGGATTTTACACATCATTCATATTCACTTGCGACAAATTTTGATCCATTTGATCACGTAAGACTTCAGGCAAAATACGCAAATGGCTTTAGAGCCCCAACATCTGATGAAATTTATTTTACATTTCAACATCCTGATTTTACGATATTTCCAAATTTAGCCCTTCAGCCTGAGATTGCAAAAACAAAAGAATTTGCTGTGACTCTTCACAACTCACCTAGCTTTTTTACGATAAATCTCTTTCAAACCGACTATAAAAATTTCATCGATCTAAAATACCTCCGTCGTGGCAAACTAACATACGGTAATGCCGGTAGCAGAATGCCCGTGGAAATATACCAAAACGTAAATAGGGCAAAGGCTCGCGTAAGAGGTGTTGAACTAAGTGCAAATCTAGACCTAGAGCAAGTTTATAGTGGACTAAGTGGCTTTAATGTCGGCTATAAATACCTATATCAAAAAGGTAGAATGTCAGTAGATGAGAGTGGCAAGCTAGACGCTCCAATGAATGCCATCCAGCCAGCGAAATTTGTCTATAACGTCGGATATCACACAAGAAATGATAAATTTGGAGCAAATCTATATATGACGCACGTAAAAGCAAAACGTCCAGAAGATACTTACAATATCTATGCCAAAGATGATCCAGATGCAAAAAATACTTATGTTAGATATGTCAGTAATACATATAGTCTATTTGATTTTGTAGCGTTTTACAGACCGATGAAAAATTTCACATTTACAGCAGGTGTGTATAACATCACAGATAGAAAATACACAAGCTGGGATAGTGCAAGAAGTATAAGGACTTTTGGCACAAACAATATGGTCAATAAAGATACTGGTAGGGGTCTTGCTAGATTTTACTCGCCTGGCAGAAATTTCAAGCTGACATTTGAGATGACGTTTTAATAAATTTATAGCTACCGCAATTTTAGACTTTTGCGGTAGCTTTGTATAGATAAAATTTCACTGCTTTGATGCACTTTTTAAAAAATTTGGATATAATCCACTTTCTTTTAAACAACACTTAAATCACAATTAGACGATTCGAAAGGAAATTTATGAGCGCCGCAAAAGACTCTTTTTCTCAGATAGAAGAGCTTTTCGCTGAAAATGCAAAAGGCTTTTTGACATACGAAAAATTAGTAAAATTATTAGACAAAGCTCCGACTGCTACGATAGTAAAAAAAATAGAACAACTAGCAAAAACAAATAAAGTCCAGCTCATCACATCTGCTGAGGCTGCAAAACTTAGAAATTTAGCTGATGCTAAAAAGCGCCAAGAAAACGCTCAAAAAAGTGATCAAGATATCGACGAAGATCTCGATCTTTCAGGTGAAAGTGACCTTTTAGAGTGGTCAAGATCTGATAGTCCAGTGAGGATGTATCTAAGAGAGATGGGGCAGATCGCGCTTCTTACAAAAGATGAAGAAGTTGAGATCAGCAAAAGGATTGAGCTTGGCGAAGATATCATTATCGATGCATTTTGTTCTGTGCCATTTTTGATCGATTTCATACTTGACTATAAAGAGCCGCTCATCAATAGAGAACGCCGTGTAAAAGAGCTTTTTAAAAGCTTTGAAGACGAGAGTGAAAACGAAGAAAATGAAGATAGCGAAGACGATATAGACGAGGAAGATGAAGAAAACGAAGAAAACGAAGCTCCTAAAAAATCAGCCAAAAACGACAAGCGCGCAGAAAAAGTTATAGAGAGTTTCAAGGCCCTCGAAAAGGCAAAAAAAGAGTGGCTAAAGACTGCAAATAAGCAAGATAAAGTTGAGAGCGATGACACAGCTTCAAAGATGACTCTTGCATTTAAAAAGAAAATTTTAAAAGAGAAGCTAATGGATCTTGGCCCAACAAGCAAGTTAATTAGCGAGATAGTAAAATCAATGGAGACAGCACTAAAAAGTGATGACGAATTTGATAGAGAGCTAAAACGCTTGGAGTATCGCCTACCAATGTTTAGCGACGAGCTTAAAAAAAATCACAAAAGCATACTAAAAGATATCATCAAGCTTAGTAAAGAAGAGATCGCAGCTCGTGTGCCAGAAGCTACGATGGTCTCAACTTATGTCGAGATCAAAAAGCTATTTACGACAAAAGAGGCAAGCAAGCAAGGCTTTGATCTTGAACCAACAAGGCTAAAAGAAATTTTAGAGCAGATCAAACGCGGAAAGAAAATTTCTGACGAGGCAAAAGCTAGAATGGCTAAGTCAAACCTCCGTCTAGTCGTAAGTATCGCAAAACGCTATACAAACAGGGGCTTGCCGTTTTTAGATCTCATCCAAGAGGGCAACATCGGTCTTATGAAGGCGGTTGATAAATTTGAATATAGAAAAGGCTATAAATTTTCAACCTACGCCACATGGTGGATCCGCCAGGCTATTTCGCGCGCGATCGCTGATCAGGCAAGGACGATTAGGATACCTATCCACATGATAGAAACGATAAATCGTATCAACAAAATAAACCGCAAATACCTCCAAGAAGAGGGGAAAGAGCCTGATGTAAGCATTATTGCAAAAGAGGTTGGGCTAAGCGTTGATAAGGTAAAGCAAGTTATCAAGATCACAAAAGAACCTATCAGCCTCGAAGCTCCGATCGCAAACGAAGAAGACGGTAAATTTGGAGATTTTGTCGAGGATAAAAGCTCACTTTCTCCGATAGAGCAAATTTTAAAAAGTGACCTTAGAGAGCAGATAGATGACGTACTTTCGCAGCTAAATGAGCGCGAAAAAGCGGTTATTTCGATGAGATTTGGCTTGCTTGAAGATGAGAGCGACCGCACACTTGAAGAGATCGGCAAGGCACTAAATGTCACTCGCGAGCGTGTTCGCCAGATAGAAAGCTCAGCTATCAAAAAACTAAAACACCCAAAAGTTGGTAGAAAACTTAAAAACTACATTGAGGGCTAAAAGCCTTAATCTAGCTCGAATTTCACACAAATTTGAGCTAGAAGCTAAAATCAAAATTTTATACTCACATTAAAGCAAATATCTCCCACATAAATTTTAGTTGCAAAAGCAACAAAGCTAAAATCTACAAAGCTAGTTGACTTTTAAAGCATATTGTTGTAGTAAATTTTAGCTTTCTATTTACCAGCAAGGATTGGTTATAATCTCATAATCACATCACACTCACTAATGAAAATAAAATTTTACAGGATCATTAAAAATTTTAGAGCAAAAATAGGCGCAAAATGAGTTTAAATTTCAACCCCTCTAAATGCTTCCTTTGCGGCTTTTACATCAGCCTCATCTGGATGCGTTTTAGCTCGTTCCCATCGCTCTAGTCGCTCAGGCGTTAGAGCAAATCTCGGATCATCAGGCATAGCTTTACCAAGTTTTTTTAGCTGTTCTATCACCTCAGGAGCGATCGCACCTTGACAGATAAATGTGCGCAAAACTTCATTGCCATTTTGCACAAACAGCTCTTTGCCTTGATCTATCGCCTGCGTGGCATGTGCACTTGGCACATCAGCACCAAGTGTTATAAAAAAACCCATTTTTTTATTTTTTACATTTTGGGTGATAAATTTCTTAAATTCCTTCTCCGGAGAGCCCTGATCTATGTAGTAACCAAGTGCAATAAAGTCAAACTCACTCAAATTTAGCTCACCAGCATCGGCAAAATTTAGCGCCTCACAGTTAAGCTCACCAGCAATAGCCTCTGCTATTTTTTTTGTATTTCCACTTTTTGATGTGTATATCACGATACTTTTCATAAAAACTCCTTCTTAGAAATTTCCATCACTGTATTTGCGATAGAATTTCCCCAAAATACGCCATCTTTTGTAAAATTTAAAAAGCCGTTTTCTATTTTCAAATATCCATTTTCTTCGCATTTTTTAAAAAGTTCCATAAGCTCATTAGCACACGTCTGGCTCACAAATTTAAAAACACGCTCAAGGCTTATTTGCGGATACTGAAAAAGATTTACAAATTTATCAAACTCCATTTGTCTCGCACTCATACGGCCCATAACTTTCATCTTTTGGCTCATGTTGTAGATACCAAACTCCCCTAGCCTACCGCCAGCACCTTTGCCAAGAGGCAAAACATCAGCACCTGCATGAGAGAGCCTTATATATTTATATTGGTCCCTGCCCTTTTTGGCCACCTTTGTATACTCTAAAATTTCATAGTCATCTTGACTTAAAATTTCATCCAAAAAGGCGTGGTGTAAACGCTTATCGACCTCTACGTCGTAATAATCCTCGCTTATGGTCTTGCTAAGCACCGAGCCATCTAAAAACTGAAGCGAATAAAAACTCGCACTGTCAATGCCGAGCTCACGCACCAACCTAGCATCTCTCACCACCTCATCTACACTTTCATTAGGATAGTTATATATGATATCCACACAAAGCATTCCGTTAAATTTCTCACGCAGATCATGTAAGTGTTTTATCGCTGCCTCCGAGCTATGCGTGCGATTTAGTAGCTTTCTACCAGCTTCACTAAATGTTTGGACGCCGATGCTATAACGATTTACGCCAAGCTCGCTTAAAAGACGTAGTTTGCTTATATTTAGATTATGAAGCGTACTTTCTAAGCTAAATTCACACTCAGGCAGGATATTAAAACTTCTCTTAAGTGCGTTTATCACCTGCTCTAAGTGTCTCTCTTTTAGTATCGTCGGAGTACCGCCACCAAAATATACGCTACCTATTTTCTTGCTTTTTAAGTAGTTCGTGGCGGAGTATTTTTCTATCTCGCTTAGTAAAAATTTTGTATAATCATCAAGCTCATCCTCAAGCTTTGTCCTATTCATCGAGCAAAACGAGCATATATTGTCACAAAATGGCACATGGATATAGATGACTCCCTCATTATCGTCTGGCGCACTCTCTAAAAATTCCCATAGCTCATCTTCACTCACCATATCAGGTCTTTTTGAAGGAGCTACGCTATGACCTTTTATACGCTTACTAAACATTTTCATACTCACTTATCAAGTATCTTAAATAGCTCACTTGCAGCCTCATTTATGCGAGGTGTACCGCGTAATATAAGACTTGATGGAACGTTTAAAATTTTAGAATTTTTGGCTGCATTAGTTGCTTTTAGTACTGGATTTTGTGATAAAAAGTCACTGCCATCTTTCATGCCTGCAACTATTATAAAATCTGGATTTTGTGCTAGGATAAACTCATTTTGAACGATAGGCATTGCTCCAGTTAAGCCTCCTGCTACGTTTTTCATACCAAATTTAGCAAACATATCCCCAGGCAAGCTAGCATCGTTAAAAGCAACTAGAGGAGTAGCTGCATAAACGCCTAAAATTTTCTTACCACTTAGCTTTGAGTTTTGAAATTTTAAAAAGTCCTGCTTTATCTTAGCCACAAGCTCGCCAGCACGCTCTACCTTACCTGTGATCTCGCCCATTTTTTCTATATTTTTGCAGATATCATCTATGCTATTTGCCTGCATTGTGAGCGTTTTTATGCCAAATTTAGCAAGGTCGGCATTTACACCATCAGAGTGAAAGCTAGTAACGACGAGATCTGGCTTAAGCTCAACCACTCGCTCCAAATTTGGCTTTGTATAAGTGCCAACACTTTTTAGCTTTTCTGTCTTGTCCTCAGGCCAAATCTTGCCAAACTCAAGTGTAGAGATAGCAGCGATCTGATCTTCAGCCTCCAGCATATACATCATCTCAACCACCGCAGGATCAAGCACAACGATATTTTTAGCGTTTAAGCTAACACCACTAAAACCAAACAAAAATGCAAAAACTAAAAACAATTTTTTCATAAAATCTCCTTTAAATTTATCATTTCGGTAAAACAAATGGCATATCATTTTTATATATGATATCTGCCTTAAGGCCGTAAATTTCGTCTAAAATTTCTGGTCTATAAAGTTCTTTTGTGCCTCCTTTATAAGCGATCACGCCATCTTTTAGCATTAAAATTTCATCGCATATTAGTGAGGCTAAATTTAGATCATGAAGCACCGCAATAGTTACCAAATTTAACTCACGTGTTAGACGAGAGCAAAGCTTTAGCACCTCTATGGCATGGCTTAGATCAAGGGCTGATGTAGGCTCATCAAGTAGCAAAACTTTAGGTTCACTAACTATTGCACGAGCAAGCAAAGCCCTAGCAAATTCGCCACCACTTAGTGAGTTTGCCACTCGGTCTTTAAATTTAGCCAGTCCAAACGTCTGCAAAACCTCATTAACTAGGGCAATATCATGAGAGCTATAACCACTAAAAGAGCTTTTTAAATGAGCATATCTACCCATCAAAACAAGCTCAAAAACGCTTAATGGCATCGTAAGTGCACTTTTTTGAGGCACAAAACTAGTCGTTCTCGCAAGCTCCTTTGTGCTGTAGCTTTGTACATCTTTTTCAAAAATTTTGACAGATCCAGCACTTGGGTGAAGCAAATTTAAGACACATTTTAAAAGTGTTGATTTACCACATCCATTAGAGCCCAAAAGCCCTATAAATTTGCCGCTTTTAGCAGTGAAATTTATATCACTTAGCACATTTGTTTGGACGTATGAAAAGCTTAAATTTGAAACCTCAACACTCAATGCACACTCCTTTTTAGATAAAGTGCTAAAAATAGAAAAAATGGCGCTCCAAAAAATGCACTAATGACACCAACAGGCACTTCAACTGGGCTTAAAACACTCTTCCCTACAACGTCACAAGCTAGCAAAAAAGCTCCTCCTCCAAGAGTAGAAAGCGGTAGCAAAATAGCGTTGTTTGAGGTGTTTAAAAGCATTCTAAAAGAGTGTGGAATGATGAGCCCAACAAAGCCTATCATACCGGTAAATGCTACTGAAAAAGCAACCGTAAGCGAGGCTATAACAAGCAGACGCTTTTTAAGTGCATCGACATCTATACCAAGGCTTTTTGCCTCATCCTCTCCGCTTAAAAGTATCGTTAATTCAAAGCGTTTTAGATAAAAATATATCATGCAAAAGATAAGTGGAATAGCGATTATGCCGACCTTCTGCCATGTGGCAGAACCTAAATAACCCATCATCCATGCCACTATCTTAAAACTATCCTCGCCAATAAGATATGTCGCAAAACTCGTAAATGCGCCTAGAAATGATGAAAAAGCGATACCAATTATAAGAAGTGTAGCAATAGAGCGACTACGGTTGTAAACTCCAAAAATGGCAAGTGTAAGCAGGCTCGAAGACAAAAAGGCAAAGATACCATAGTAAATTTCTGATAATCCAAGAAGATATGCCACTACCGCTCCAAATGTCGCAGATGCGGCTATACCGATGATATATGGGTCTGCAAGCGGATTTAAAAAGACGCTTTGTGTTACAACGCCAGAGCTAGCCAAAAGCATGCCTATAAGCAGAGCCATTACAAGTCTTGGAAGTCTAATGTCAAACAAGATGGTCTCTTTCATCTCATCTATTTTGTTATTAAATATAAAATTTAAAATCTCACTCATACTTATGTCAGAACCGCCTATACTAAGCGAGACAAAAGAGAGCAAAACAATGAGCACAATAAGCAAAACGGCAAGCTTGGTACTACTCTGCATAAATTTCCTTTTAATACAAATGGCTAAAAACAACAAAAAGATACAAAAATAAGCAGAAAATATAATCTTTAAATAAAATCCATAAATTTTCTAAAATGTTATTAATGACTCGTAATTTTAAAAAAATAAACTTAATTCTCGCTTTAAAAATATTAACGATAATTTTAATCAATTTTAAGATTTTCTTTAGTATGATTTTGCGATTTTCAATTTTATTTTTATAAGGAGAATGGTTTTGAAACAAAGAGCATTAGACCACATGAATAAGGATCATCTGGATATAGTGATCGAGTTTTGTAAGAAATTTAGTGGGGTAGCTGAGCCTACAAATGTCAAAATGACTGATATAAATGAAGATGGCATGGAAATAACATGCGATCAGGCAAAAACATTTGTACCATTTTTAAGCAAAGCAGGCGGAGATGGTTTTAGGGAGTCGATCATTGAGCTTTATATGAGTATCAAGGGCGATACAAACAGCTCTAGTGTGCAAGGCGGAATGATGAAATTTATAAATGGCTTTAAAACTGTCGTGATCTCAAGCATTCTTGACGGACAAGCGGTTTCGTCGTATTCACCTTTTATAAAAGAAAACGATGAGTTTTACATCTGCATATCATCAGTAGCAAATCACTACCACTCAATAAAGCAAAACCCAGATAAAATTTCACTTCTTTTTATTCAGGATGAAAAAGACGCAAAAAGCTTATTTGCTCGCGTCAGAGTGAGTTTTGAAGCTAAAGCTGAGTTTATGAATGAGAGCGTAAGAGATGAGTTTATGGCTAAATTTGAGAGTGCCTTTGCAAATGAATCAGCACTTGCATTTATTAAAGAGATGAAAGACTTCTATATAGTAAAACTCACCCCAACAAAAGGCAGATATGTAAAAGGCTTTGGCGCAGCATATGACACAGTAGGACTCCAAGTTGTCGATAGTGGCAGAGTAAACAACCCTCATACTAAAAAATAATCAATTTTGTAAGACCGTTTGGTCTTACAAATTTATACCTCTTAAAATTTATTTTTTGCGTTGCTATAAAAATTTAAAAGACACAAGCCGTGATATTTTTGCTTGTTATCATAAAAATGGTTTGGGTTTGCCCGAACTCGAGAAAATCTAGCATCAAAATTCCTCAATATGCCTATACCTATAATCTAAACTATAAACATATTTCATCCAAACAAGATAGAATCATTATAAAAATTTATTAGAAACTAAAAAAGAATTTACCGGCACAAAACCGGTAAAAATTTATTCAGCTAGAAGTTTATCTAGTTTTGTAGCTAAGCTCGTAGTGTCATGAGCTTTGACTAAGCTCGCAGCATGTAGCTTTAAATTTGCTCGTAAATTTTCTTCCAAGCTCTTTGCGATGTCGCTACTATCAAGATTTTCTACACTATTAGCATTCGCCACACTTCTTGCAGCTAGAGCATTTATACCTCTAAATACAGCATTTTGCGTTGATCCGATCTCTGAGCGAAGTGAATTTATATTTTTTAAAATTTCGCCTGTATTTGAGCCGTCATCTTTGACATTTAAAAGAGCATTTGTGCCCAAATTTATATTTTTTGTACTCTCGCCTGTAAAAAATCCAAGCTCAGCATCAAATACGTTTTTACCGTTAAATTTAGCCTCTTTTACGCTATCATTCATAGCATTTCTTAGTGCGTTGATTTCGCCCTTTATGCCTTTTTGTTCATTTGCTGAGAGAGTAGGATTTGTAAGCTTACTTGAAAGCTCGCCTATTCTATCCGTACTTTTACCTAAATTTAAAAGCGTTGAATCAGCGATTTGAAGCATACCGATCATATCGTTTGCATTTGCCAAACCTTCGTTCAAGACATTTGTTTGCGAAAGCAAACTCTCTGCGATTTGCAAATTTGCACCTGATGCTTTGATCTCGCTATTTGCAGAGATAGCATTTAGCGCTTTCTTCTCGCTATTTTTTGCTTGATCTAAATAATAGTTTCCTGAAGCCTGGTTTGCAGTATAAGTTCCTAACTTCATAACAACTCCTTTTTAATAATTCGCTATGGATTCTACTATAAATTCTATAAAAAGTTGCAAAATCTCTATAAAATCCATTTTTCTTTACTCTTCTAGCCTCACTGCGACTGATTTTTTATGAGCAGTTAGTCCTTCAGCTTCAGCTAGCTGCATGCATGATTTGCCAAGATGCATGATACCTTTTCTACTCACTGAAATGATCGAACTTCGCTTCATGAAATTTTCAACTCCAAGCGGCGAGTAAAATCTCGCACTTCCGCCAGTTGGCAATGTGTGATTTGGTCCAGCGATATAATCTCCCATCGCTTCAGGTGTAAAGTGTCCAAAAAATATAGCACCCGCATGAGTCACATCATCGATATAACTTAAAGCATCGTTTGTAGCGATCTCTAGGTGCTCAACAGCAAGCTCATTCATGAGGGCAAAACACTCTTTTAAATCTTTTGCCACTATTATTGCAGCTTTATTTCTTATGCTTGCACTTGCGATTGGCTCACGTTTTAGTATCTTTAGCTCATCTTCGATGTGTCTTTGTACTGCCCTTGCAAAAGCTTCTACTGGCGTTATCAAAAAGGCACTTGCGATCTCGTCATGCTCAGCTTGAGAGAGCATATCGATAGCTATGTGGCGAGGATCGGCACTATCATCAGCGATGACGCCTATCTCACTTGGACCAGCGATCATATCGATATTTACGTCGCCATAAACTAGCTTTTTAGCAGTCGCTACGTAGATATTGCCAGGTCCTGTGATGACATCAACTTTTGGCACCGTTTCGGTTCCATATGCCATCGCTGCGATCGCACTTGCACCGCCTACTTTAAAGGCTGTCTTTATGCCACAAAGGTGCATTGCCGCAAGAAGCAAGGTATTTACCTTGCCATTTGGCGCTGGAGTGCAAACTACGATCTCTTTTACGCCAGCTACGATCGCTGGGATCGCATTCATAAGAAGCGAGCTAGGATAAGCCGCCTTACCACCTGGGATATAAAGGCCTGCACGGTCAACCGCTGTGTATTTTGCACCAAGCAAGATGTCATGCTCATCTTTATATGTCCAGTTGCTTGGCCTTGTGCGTTCATGATAGCTTTTTATCCTATCGTGAGCTAAATTTAAAGCCACTCTTAGGGCGTTATCTAGCGAATTATAGGCAGCCTCCATCTCTTTTACGTCGATTATTATGTCGTTTTTACTTGTAACGCTAAATTTATCAAATTTAGCTATCTGCGCAAAAAGTGCACTATCGCCATCTTTTCTTATCTCATCTATTATTCCAGCAACTACCGGCATTACAGCACTCATGTCATTATCACTTCGTTTAACAAGCTGTAAAAATTTACTCTCAAAATCAGCGTCACTACTATGAAAAAATTTCATTTATGCTCCTTTAATTTTAATTTTCTCTCGTATCTTTGTCTTTGTGTAATGTTACCTAAAATTCCGCCCTGGTGGATATATAAAATTTCGCTCCCAAATTTGTCTAAATTTGCAAAAAGCGTGATAAAGCCAACAGGGTCATACACTAGGTCAAATTCCACGCCACTTTTGCAAACCTCTAGCCAAATTTCATAAAGCTCTTGGTATAAATTCCCAAAATGATACTTCCTTGGTGGATTTAGAATTTGCACCTTGCTATTTTTGTCTAGCTCATAAATTTGCTTTTTTAGATAGTCGCTGTCCCCCACGCAAGGAGTTGTAAAAACGCTAAGATCGGTGTGCTTTGCTAGGTAGCATGCGCTTGTGCCTGTGCCTGAGGGCAAAAAGATATCAGGCCTTATGCCGCTTTTTTTGCTCCACTCATTGATCTCGCGTGCCTGCGTGATAAAGCCAAGCTCAGCCTCGCTTTGCGCCACGCCCTCGTTTATAAAGAGCGCATTTTTACTCTTTGCTAGCTCTTTAGCAAATTTCTCACGCTCCTCTTTTACAAAAATTTCCATGCCATTTTCAAGTGCAAATTTGAAATTTCCAACTGGATCTTGCTCTAAATTTGAGCTTAGATGAGAGACGACGTAGTAAAATTTAAGCCCCTTTAGCTTGGCAAAAAGGCTTAGGCTATACATAGCATTTGACTGGCTTGAGCCGTGAGACACGATGGCTTTGATGCCGCTAAGATCGGCCTTTAGAAAATACTCTAGCTTTCTTGCTTTGTTGCCGTTAAACTCGCCTAGCAGATCATCTCTTAAAAGCCAAAATTCTCGCCCTCTTATGCGAATTTTATCAATCACCCTTAAACTCCAAAAATTTCTCTATCTCGTTGATAGCCTCTTTGTTTGAGAGTGAAAATTTGATCTCTATACGTCTTGAAGCGTCCTTGTCCTCGGCTCCGTCTTTAAAAACTAGCTCGTTGTAGCTTCTGCCACTTGCGACAAGCAGCTTTCTAAGGCGTGCATCATCGCTAAATGAGTTTATAAACTCCATCACCGCGTAGGCTCTTTTTTGTGAAAGCTCTAGGTTATAAATGTAGCTTCCATCGCTATCTGTAAAGCCCTCTATGACGATCTGATCGATGTTTGAGGCGATCTCTTTATCATTTAAAAGCACGTCAAAATACTTACTAAGCGTGGCCTTTAGCTCCTCTTTAACCTCTTCTTTTAAGACTGCACTCCCCTTATCAAAAAGCACTGATGAGCTAAGCTTTAGCGCGCCTGAGTTTGGATCGATCTCGATGCTAGATCCCAGCCTATCCTTTAGGGCTGAGATCACTTTTACTCTGATACCGGTTAAATTTTTAACTCTGTCACGAGTGACGTTTAAGTCCCTTAAAAGCTCGTCATATCTAGCCTCTCTTTGGCTCACTTGCTCGAGTAAAAAGGCGATCTTGGCTAAATTTTTCTCACTGCTCTCGTTTGCGTCACTAAGTGCTCTATCTTTTGATGAAATTTCATCATTTAGCACGATCATCTTTTGATTTAGATCAAAAACGCTAGCATTTAGCTCTTTTATGCTCGCGTTTGCGTCCTTGTTTTCCTCTATGAGCTGGGCTAGTTTTTCTTTTAGAGCGTCTATTTGGATAACAAAAATTTCATTTGATTTTTTCAAATTTATATTTTCGTCGCTTATCTTTGAAAGCTCGCTTTTTAGGGCGTCATTTAGCTCTTCGAGTGTAAAATTTCTGCCCTGGGCGTCTTTTAAATTTGCTAGTGCTGTGATGATGGCTTGCTCTTTATTTTCAAGGGTGTTTTGAGTTAGGACGTATTTTACGACGACAGCGCCTATTAGCAGCATAAAAACAAAGAGCAGACCCGCCATCAAGTCCGCGTACGAAACCCAAAAGCTCGATTGATCTTCGTTATTTTTGTTTATTTTCATTGCACCAGATTTTCGATTTTTTCTATTACAGAATTTGCTTCTTTATCGATCTCGTCTATGTTCTTTTTAAGCTCAGCAATGAGGCTCTCGCGCTCTTTCTCACGCTCCAAGCTCCTGCCCTCTTGCTCATATGCCGCCTTAAATATCGTCGCACTCTCCACAAGTGAAGCTCTAAATGCCTTTAATGCGTCATTTTGCTCTTTCATCAAAGAGAGAGAAAATTCTCTTAAAACCTTGTCAAAGCTCTTTATAGTCTGCTCAAATTTGAGCTGGCTCTCTTTTGTAGCGGTTAAATTTCTACTAAAAATTTCGCCAAGCTTTGCATGCTCGGTTAAAATTTTAACCTCCATATCTTTAAAGGCATTAGAAAACGCGCTTACTGCCTTTAGCATATCAGAGTGGATTTTTACAAATTCATCTTGTTTTAGGCTAGCTTCATTTAGCATTTTAAGGTTTGTGCTAAGCTCGGCTTTGCTTTGATTGATGATATTTTTCTCAACCTCGCAAAGCTCTTTTAGTCTGTCAAATTTTTCATTTACCTGATCATTTAAATTTCTTAAAAATTTATCGTCAAGCACCATTTTAAAGGCGTTGTGACTATCTTTAAAGTAGCCTACACTTACTTTCATGAAATTTGCATTTAGCTCATTTTCCTGCCAGAAAAACTCACGGCTTAGCTCTTTTTGCTCGCTATAAAATTTCTCAAATTTACTAACGCCTATCTTTTCGAAAAACATCCACCAAAGCGCTAAAAAAATACCATAGATCGATACATAAAACGCTGTAGCCACGCCGTTTAGCAGTATGGCGATCTCTTTTTCTAGGCCATTTGTCGTGCTTGAGCTAAACTCTGGCATGGAGATAGCGATACTGATAAATGTGCCTAAAATTCCAAGCATAGGAAAGACTGCTTGACCGATATTTGCTAGGTTGTCATTTCTAAAATTTCTTGTATAGCTCTCAAAAAAATCTTCAAATTTAGCGTTTGCCTTTTTGACATTTGAAATTTCAAAGAGATGAGCGATGATAAATTCTTTTAGTCTTATCTTGTAGTCTTTGGCATTTGCTAAGAAATTTGAGTAAGCGACCAAGGCGCTGTGGCGAGAAAATATAAAAGCAATAAAGAGTATAACGCCCATCATCACGATGGTGTGAAGCTTCATCTGAAAATTTATAACACCAAAATAGGCTAGTATCGCCAAGATGTAGATAGCTAAAGGGATAAAGATAACTTTAAAAAAGACAAAGAAAGAGTGAGCTTGGCGCTCTTTTGGCACGCTTAGCTCACTAAAATCGTTTTGATTTTGCATAGGATTAGTTCCTATTTAGGCAGTTTAAGTCGCTAAAAGCAGTCTGAAGACGCTTAACCATGCTCTCCTCGCCACTTCTTAGCCATTTCCTTGGATCGTAGTATTTTTTATTTGGTTTATCGTCGCCCTCTGGGTTACCGATCTGACCTTGCAAGTATGCTCTATTTTTAGCCTCATACTCACGCACACCGTCCCAGAAAGCCCACTGAGTATCGGTGTCAATGTTCATCTTGATAACGCCGTAGCTCACAGCATCTTTGATATCTTTTAGCTCGCTGCCACTACCGCCATGAAATACAAAATTTACTGGCTTGTCGCTTTTTGTATTAAATTTCTTAGCGACATAGGCTTGTGAGTTTTTAAGAATTTCTGGTCTTAGCACGACATTGCCCGGTTTATAAACGCCGTGAACGTTGCCAAAACTAGCTGCGATGCTAAATTTATCGCTTATTTTACTTAGTCTTTCATAAGCAAGCGCAACGTCCTCTGGCTGAGTGTAAAGAAGCGCGTTATCAACGCTTGTATTATCCACTCCGTCCTCTTCGCCGCCGGTTACGCCTAGCTCGATTTCTAGGCTGATGCCAAGCTCACTAAGCTCTTTTAGGTATTTCTCGCATGTGCTTAAATTTTCGTTGATATTCTCTTCGCTAAGATCAAGCATGTGAGAGCTAAAAAGCGGCACGCCGTGAGTTTTTTTATATTCATGACTTGCTTTTACTAACTCATCTATCCAAGGTAAAAGCTTTCTAGCGGCATGGTCTGTGTGTAAGATGACTGGCACGCCATAAGCCTTGGCAAGCAGATGAACATGCTTTGCTCCAGCGATCGCACCAAGAACGGCTGCGTTTTCGCAGGCTTTACCAGCGTAAAAACCTGCACCACCATTACTAAACTGAACGATAACAGGCGAGTTAGCAACCTTTGCCGCTTCTAAAACAGCATTTACCGAGTCGCTGCCTACGACATTTACAGCAGGTATTGCAAAACCTTGCTCTTTGGCATAAGCATAAAGTTTTGTTACATCATCTCCGCTTAAAACACCAGGTTTTACGATATCTAAAACGCCCATTTTATCCTCCAAATTTTACTTATATTCTATCTTTGCTTTTTGGCGTAGAGCTTCACTTTTTTGTCTAACAGCAGCTTGGAATTTCTCCATTTTTACGGCTTGCTCGATCTCTGGTTTTGCTTGCTCAAAGCTTACAGTACCAGCAGCTTTACCATCTTCTTTTAAGATAACATGGTAACCAAACTGAGTTTTAACTGGTTTAGTTGAAACTGTGCCATTGGCCATTGAAAATGCTGCGTCTGCAAAAGGTTTTACCATTTGGCTTTGACCAAACCAGCCAAGTGCGCCACCATGTGCAGCTGAGCCTTTGTCGATTGATTTTTGGCTTGCTAGCTCTGCAAATTTCTTTGTTAGCGCCTCACCTTTTAAATTTTTAAGTTGAGCGATGATGTCGTTTGCTGTTTTTTCATCTTCAACTAGGATATGCCTTGCTTTTGCTTGAGCTGGCTCGTTCATACTTGCTTTGTTTTTATTGTAAAAATCTTTTAGTTCGTTATCACTTACTTTTATGCCATCAAAAAGCTTTCTCATATAAAGCTCAACTGCGATGCCTTCTTGTGCTGCTTTTACAGCTTTGATGTACTCTACATCTTTTTCGATACCGCTTGACTTAGCATCTTTTAAAAGAAGTTTTCTATTTATTAGATCGTCAATTATACGTTTTTTCTCATTTGGTTGAAGCTTGCTAGCGTCAAATCCTGGCATAGCTGCTGACAAAAGGCTTGAAATATCGCTATCGCTTATAGCATCACCATCAACTGTTGCAACTACTGCTGCATTTAGAGTAACAGCTGCTGCTAAACTTAAAACTGCTGGAAACAAAAATTTTTTCATATAAATCCTTTAAAAAATTGATTTTATGGGCAAGATTATATCAAATAAAGCGATAACTTTTCATTTAACTTAAGAAAATAAGGTAAAATACGAAAATGAGAACAAAAAAAGATATTTTAGAGATAAAAAGAAGACTTTTAGAAGAGTTTAAAGACGCCAAAAGCGAGCTTAAATTTAGAAATTTATATGAACTTCTTGTCTGCGTCATGCTCTCAGCCCAGTGCACAGACAAAAGGGTAAATTTGATCACACCTGCCCTATTTGAGGCGTATAAAGATGTTTTTGAGCTAGCTAGCGCAAATTTAGCAAGCCTAAAACTAATGATAAACTCGTGCAGCTTTTTTAATAACAAGGCGGTAAATTTAATCAAAATGGCAAACAGCGTGGTTAAGCTTTATAATGGAGAAATTCCGCTTGATGAAGAGAAGCTAAAAGCGCTTGCTGGAGTTGGACAAAAGACCGCTCATGTCGTACTTTTAGAAGCTACAAATGCAAATGTTATGGCTGTTGATACACACGTTTTTAGAGTGGCACACAGACTTGATCTTAGCCATGCAAAAACGCCAGAAGCTACTGAAGCTGATCTTAGCCATGCCTTTAAAACAGATCTTGGTAAGCTTCATCAAGCCATGGTACTCTTTGGACGTTACACCTGTAAAGCCAAAAAACCGCTTTGCCATGAGTGTATCTTAAATGATCTTTGTAACAGCAAGGACAAGATTATTTAATCTTCTCAAGCTTTGCTAGAAAATTTTTAGCATCTATAAAGCCGATAGTTCTAAGAAAATTTAGCTCGTTGCCACCATTAAATAACAAGAGTGCAGGCGGATCAATAAGCCCAAAATTTCTTAGCATTTCATCATTTTGTGGTCCACCATTTGTTACATCGATACGAATAAGTGCAAAATTTGCCAAAGCATCCATAACATCGCTATCTTTAAAAGTGATCTTTTCTATCTCTTTACAGCTTGCACACCAATCAGCATAAAAATCTACTAGAACGGGTTTGGTTGAGTTTTTTATTACCTCATTTAGTTCATCTAAATTTTTAACGGAATTAAATTTTAATGCACTATCACTTTTTGCCAAATTTAGTCCAGAAAGTGGAGAAAAAACCTCCTTTGAGCCCAAAAATGAACCAACTATTAGCATAACTGAATATATAAAAACCAAGATAAAAAACGCTTTTTTAAACTTAGCCCAGCTTTGCTCTGCTACTTCAAATGCCCCAAAATAAACCGCCATAAAAACGCCTATAATGCCATATCCTAATAGCTCAAAAAATTCTCCAAGCACACGCGAAAGGATCCAAATCGCCATTATGAGCATTAAAAAACCAAAGATTTTTTTCACTTCATCCATCCAACTACCAGGTTTTGGCAATAGCTTTCCAGAGCTTAGTCCGATAATAAGTAGTGGCACTCCCATGCCAAGCCCCATGACAAAAAGCATAATGCCACCATAAAAGATATTTCCACTTTGAGCGATATAAAGAAGCGCGCCCGCTAGTGGTGCTGCAACGCAAGGCGACACAATGAGAGCTGAGGCAAAACCCATAATAAAAATTCCAACATAGCCTGAGCTATTTTGCGATTTTTTACTTATTAAATTTTCAAATTTTGCTGGCAATTTTATATCATAAAATCCAAACATGCTAAAGCTTAAAACGACAAAAATGGCTGCAAAAGCGCCAAGTACATAGATATTTTGCAAAGCGCCTGCGATACCAAAGCCAAGTAGGCTAGCTGCCACTCCAGCTAGTGCATAAGCTAGGCTCATCGCGACAACATAAATGAATGATAATAAAAAGCCTTTTTTTGCATTTAAATTAGCACCTTTTGAGACGATTATGCTTGAAAGTATCGGTATCATCGGAAAGACGCAAGGAGTTAGTGAAAGCAAGAGACCATAACCAAAAAAGGTAAGAAGTGAGATAAAAAAATTTTTATCTCCAAGACCATTTGCGATATCTTGCTCGCTAGAAAATTCTTCAGCAAAGCTGTCGGTATCGTTTTTTTGCTCTTTTTTAAAAGTGGCGATACTAAATTTTCCAGCTTGGTCAGTTATCTCATAAATTCTACTTTGTGGACGGTAGCAAATACCGTTTTTAGCACAGCCTTGATAGTTAATGTCAAGTATTGCTTTACCATTTGAAAGATTTTCTTTTACCAAATTTAATGGGATAAAAATCGAAAAATCTTTTGGATAAATTTCATATTCTCCCGTATTTTCACTACTTGGCAAATTTAATAGCTCATTTATCTTTTTGCCAGCTAGCTTAATCTCAAAACTCTCTTTATAAAGATAGATATTTTTACCAAAGTTAAATTTTACTTCAACATTTTGACTATCAACGCTTGGAGTTAAAACAAAGGCTTTGCTAACATCTAAAACCTCGGCAAAAAGCGAGCCTACAAATAAAATAAGTGAAAAAAGAAATTTTAAAAACATACTAATCCTTGCTAAATTAAAAAAGATGATTTTAGTCTAAATTCTTAAATTTATTCTATTTTATTGTAAAATCGTGAAAATATGTGAAATTTTAAAGGAGCAAAGATGTCAAAAGACAAAAAACACCAAAAAAGTGAGAAACTTGGCTATGAGGAAGAGCTTAGACTACTTCAAATTGAACTTTTAAAATTTCAAAATTACGTAAAAGAAAAAGGCCTTAGAGTACTTATGTTAATGGAAGGGCGCGACGCAGCCGGTAAAGGAGGAACGATAAAACGCCTAACTGAGCATCTAAATCCAAGAGGTTGCCGTATAGTAGCGCTTGCTAAGCCAAGTGATGTCGAAAAAACGCAGTGGTATTTTCAAAGATATGTGACTCATCTGCCAAGTGCTGGAGAGATCGTGATCTTTGATAGAAGTTGGTACAATAGAGCTGGTGTTGAGCCAGTGATGGGCTTTTGCACGCAAGAAGAGCATAAGGAATTTTTACGTGAAGTGCCAAAATTTGAAGAGATGATCATAAACTCTGGCATAATTTTCTTTAAAATTTATCTTTCAATCACAAAAGATGAGCAGAAAAAACGCTTCAAAGAGAGGCAAAATGATCCGTTAAAGCAATTTAAAATTTCACCCGTTGATCAAAAAGCACAAGAGCTTTGGGATCAATACTCTATCGCCAAATACTCAATGCTTCTTGCCTCTCACAATAGCATTTCGCCATGGGTCATTGTCTCAAGCGATAACAAAAAAGAAGCTAGGCTAAATGTCTTTAAATTTATCCTAAGTCACGTTGAATATCCAAAAAAGATAAATGACTACTTGGAATTTGACAAAAACGTCGTAAGAGACGGAAGTGAAGAGATAAAACGCATAGAAGAAGGGCTAAATAAAGATAAGTTAAAGAGTATCGATTAAAGAATTTTTAACTTCTAGCTGGCGATTTGCTTAAATTTGCTAGCTAAATTTTTAAGCCCACCACATTACTTTTGCTAAAATGACCATTATCAGGCAAAGCACTAGAGCTATTAAATGTGAAAATTTACCAAATGGATCAGGCTTTTTTAAAAGAACGACATTAAAAACAGAGATAAAAGTTACAAGGCACATTATAAGTAAAACAAAAATTTTTATAAGCAGTAGCTTTTGAAAGTTGCTTTGCCACCAGCCAAGCTCGCCTCCAAAATAGTCTTTTGCCATATAAGCGCCACTTATTAAAAGCAATAAAAATGCTGTGCCAAAAACCTTTGCGCTGCCTTTTGTGTAGGCCTTTTTAACTATTTCAAGGGTTTTAACATCAACAGTTTTTTTAGCAAACGGATATATGCAAACATCGAAAAATACGTATCCTATAAATACAATGGCACAAATTAAATGAGTAATCAAAAAAAATAAATACATTTTTTGCCTTTTTGTTTGGCATTATATAAATTTTAACTATTTAAACTACTTATTTTGAATCAATCTTAAGGATTTATGAAGATAAATTTATAAAAGAGCAAGGCAAGCGCCCTGCTCTATTTGTCTTATTCGACTTCAGCGTCGATTACGTCATCGTCTTTTTTATTATTTCCGCCGTTTGCTCCAGCGTTTTCATCTTTTTTATACATAGCTTCTGCTAGTTTGTGGCTAGCTTTGCTTAGAGCTTCTACTTTTGCATCGATTTGCTCTTTTGAAGAATTTTCATCTTTTAAGACCTCTTTTAGATCATTTAACGCAGCTTCGATGTTACTTCTATCCTCAGCTGGAACTTTCTCGCCAAGCTCGCTCATGCTTTTTTCAGTTTGATGAACTAGTGCGTCAGCTTGGTTTCTAGCTTCGACTGCGTCTTTGCGTTTTTTGTCCTCTTCTTTATGAAGCTCAGCATCTTTTACCATATTGTTTATCTCTTCTTCGCTTAAGCCGCTTGATCCAGAGATAGTGATGTTTTGAGCTTTGCCAGTTGCTTTATCTTTTGCTGAAACGGTTAAAATTCCGTTTGCGTCGATGTCAAACTCAACTTCGATTTGAGGTACGCCTCTTGGAGCTGCTGGGATGCCTTCGAGGTTGAAATTTCCAAGTGATTTATTATCCCTTGCAAACTCACGCTCACCTTGTAAAACCATGATAGTAACGGCACTTTGGTTATCTTCAGCAGTTGAGAAAACTTGGCTTTTCTTAGTTGGTATGGTTGTACCTTTTTCGATGATCTTAGTCATCACGCCGCCAAGTGTTTCGATACCAAGGCTAAGTGGAGTTACGTCAAGAAGTAGCACGTCTTTTACATCGCCTTTTATAACAGCACCTTGGATAGCAGCACCGATGGCCACGACCTCATCTGGATTAACACTCTTATTTAGCTCTTTACCAAATGCCTTTTTAACCTCTTCTTGAACTAGTGGCACACGAGTTGAACCACCGACCATTACGACCTCTTTGATGTCGCTTTTATTTAAACCAGCGTCTTTTGTTACCTCATTTATCTTAGTGATAGTCTCGCCCACAAGTGAATCGATCATGCCCTCAAATTTAGCACGAGTTAGCTTTTTGACAAGGTGTTTTGGACCAGTCGCATCAGCTGTGATAAATGGTAAATTTATCTCAGTCTCTTGAGCTGAGCTTAGCTCTTTTTTAGCATTTTCAGCAGCTTCTTTTAAGCGTTGAAGTGCCATGATATCGCCTTTTAAATCGATACCAGTTTCATTTTTAAACTCGCTTACTAGCCAGTCAATGATCTTGTTATCAAAGTCATCACCGCCTAAGAATGCGTTACCGCCAGTTGCTAAAACTTCAACGATATTATCGCCAGTTTCAAGCACTGTAACGTCAAACGTACCACCACCTAGGTCATAAACTAAAATTTTCTCAGCCTCTTTTTTATCAAGACCATAAGCAAGCGCTGCAGCTGTTGGCTCGTTGATAATACGAAGCACGTTTAGTCCCGCGATCGTTCCAGCCTCTTTTGTAGCTTTTCTTTGGCTATCGTTAAAGTAAGCTGGCACAGTAATAACCGCATCTGTTACCTTCTCGCCAAGATATGCTTCAGCGTCTTCTTTTAGCTTGATAAGAATTTTTGCTGAAATTTCTTGTGGAGTGTAAACCTTACCAGCGATCTCAACTGCGCATGCGCCATTTCTATCTACGACGTGATATGGCAAGCGAGCCTTTGCCTCTTCAGCATTTTTTTCATTGCTCATCAAACCCATGATACGTTTGATAGAATATATCGTTTTTTCAGGGTTTGTAACTGCTTGACGTTTTGCGACGTCACCTACTAGAATTTCACCTTTGTCTGTAAAAGCAACAACAGATGGAGTTGTGTTTTTACCCTCTTTGTTTGGGATAACCTTACTCTCGCCGCGCTCAAAAACGCTCACACAAGAGTTTGTTGTACCTAAGTCTATGCCTATAACTTTTGACATATTTTTCCTTTTTATTAGATTTTATTTTTATAAATTTAGTTTGCTACACTGACCATAGCTGGGCGCAAAACCCTACCATTTATCATATAGCCTTTTTGCAAAGCTTGTACGATTTGACCACTCTGCTTCTCTTCGCTATCGACCCTTAAAACTGCATTATGCACGCTTGGATCAAACTCAGTATCAGTTGGTATCTCGCTTACGCCATGCTTTTCGAAACATTTTTTAAACTGATTTATAGTTATCAAAATACCCTCTTTGATCTTTTTGGCAAATTCATCATCTTCTGGATCAAAATTTGCAGCGATTTCAAGAGCATCGATGACTGGTAGCAAGTCCCTAGCAAATTTCTCATTTGCATAGTTTGCAACGTCCGTCTTCTCTTTTTCATAACGCTTTTTGATATTTTCAAACTCAGCATTTGCTCTATAATATTTATCAGTTATTTCTCCGAGCTCTTTTTCAAGTTTTTCAACCTTTGAAATATCGCCAAGCGCGTCCAAATTTACACTATCATTAGCTAGTTCTTGCACAGGCTCAACCTCAGGTAGGTTTTGCTCTTTTACCTCTTCGCTCACGCAGCCTCCTTTATTAGATTTATAAATTTCACATAGTCAGTATAAATACTGCCAGCACAGACCATCTGTGCTTCGTTACCAAGATAGTTCGCACTAAATTTAAGTCCCATAAAATTTTCATCAAACATAGGAGAAAATGTAAGTTTTTCATCCATTTGCAGACTAAAACTTGGGTCAAAAACCATCTTAAAACGTCTATCCTTAAACATATCAAAGGCTAAAATTTCATTTTCTTGGAAGTAAATTTTAGTCCTTTTAAGCTCTCTTATTTTGCTTTTTAGTTCGCTTAAACCAACTTGAGAGCAGATAAGCTCAAGCTTGTTTAAACTAACTCCAGCAAGATTACTTAAAAATTTATACATCCTAGCATCAAATTTAATAACGATCTCATCTTCACCAAAATTTAAGATCATATATCTGTCATTTAAATTTAAAATTTCTAGCAATTCATTATCGATTGTGCCAAAAATCATACAATAAAGCTCAAATTCATCACATAACTTTTTCAATCCTTCGGCGTCATTTATCTCTAAATTTATATCGCTTATAGCAAAAATTTCACTCCAATATCTTCTCATCGCAGCGATTGTTGGTATCCGACCGCCACTAATGTGAAGCTTGGTGATCTCGCCTTCGTCTGAAAGCTTTTTAAAATAAACACGTATCGTAGAAGCTGGAATAGCCGCGCTCATACGAGAGCCAAGCTCATTTGAACCAATAGGCATATTGTCCTGCAAATAAGCCTCGATGATAGAATTTAGTATCAAATCACGTTTATTTATTTTACTCACTTTTAGCACTCTTTCTTTTTAATTGCTAAGCGGATTATACAACTTTAGTTTATTAATGTCAAGTATTTAAGTTAAAATAATTTATTTATATATCTTTAGTATATATAACTAAGCTTATCTAATATCAATTATATAAGCTTTCTCAAAAATTAAATTATAAAAAACAATTAAACAAACTTAAAAATTTTTATATTACCTCTACATTCTAATATTTATATACGTTTTTACGTACTAATAAAATGTTTTATAGTATAATATATAATATATTTTAATTTATTTATACGTATTACTATTATTTATATATTATTTTATGTATATTTAATAAAATAATCCGTATAATACTTTAATGATTGAAACAAGTGATATATTTAATTTGCTTCACAATGCAATTGAGGCAAAAAATATCGGTAAGAAAATTTCACAAGCAAAAATGGCAGAAGAGCTTGGTGTACCAATGAGAACATATCAAGATTGGAGGCTTGGCAACTCAAAGCCACAAGCTGCTGCTGCGGTTTGTAAATTGCTTTGTGAGCTTGATGACGATGAAATATTATTTGTTATCAATAAGATGAGAAAATTATTAGGAAAATAGATGGAAAATTTGACACAAAAAGAGAGGATCGACCTTGAGAGCGTGTTTGCAGCTATCTGCACTAAAAAAGAGCCTAAATTTTTAGGTTTCTATAAAGACTTTTACTCGAGTGCGATTTTAAAATTTTACGTTGTTAAAGACAGAATCAAAAAAATAAAAATTAAGAAAAATTAGTTTTATATTGTTTGAGCAAAAACACTTTTTAGTACTTTTAAAGGTTGATAATTTAGATAAATTCTCCTTAAATATTGACTTTATTTAAAGAGAATTTGCCGACTTATTTTTTACCAAATTTAGCTAGCGCTCTTTGGTAGTCCTCTTCACTATCGATGCCGATACTTTGGCTCTCAACCTCTAGCATTGCTATCTTTTTACCATTTTCTAGGGCGCGCAGCTGCTCGAGTTTCTCGGTATTTTCAAGGCTTGAAGGCAAGAGTCCGCAAAACTCATTTAGGCTTTTTACGCTGTATCCGTAGATGCCAAGGTGCGCCTTGTAGCTTTTGCACTCGCTTCTATTAAATGGTATCCTTGATCTTGAAAAATAAAGCGCGTAGCCCTCAAAATCAGTCACCACTTTGACTAAATTTTTATCATCCGCAAACTCATCGTCCATCTTTTTATAGCAAGAAAACATAAAGGCTTTCCCCTTATTTTGCTCGCAAAAAGCCCTAAATTTAGCGATGTTTTCAGGCTCGATAAATGGCTCATCAGCCTGAACATTTATGATGATCTCACTCTCATTTAGCCCCAAAATTTGCGCCGCTTCGTTTATCCTATCAGTGCCACTTTGATGATCTTTACTAGTTAGTACCGCTTTTACGCCGTGAGCCTTGGCGATATCAAGCACGCTTGGCTCATCCACCGCAACCGCCACATCATCCACGCCGCTTACTCTAAGAGCTGTCGCCACAAACATCGGCACGCCGTTTATCTCTTTTAAAATTTTGTTGCTAAACCTTGTTGAGGCAAGGCGGGCTGGGATGATTATCATCGCTCGATCCATTCTAGGACGCACTTTTCGATCTCGTCCTCTTTTATGATATTTTTATGTAAAATTTTCGCACTAAATAGCGAGTTTATCGAGCTTGGCACGCTGTCATTTAAGATTTTAGCAGTCTTTGCGAGCGCATCTTTTTCATCTTTTGTATCTTTGATCTGGCACGCTTTGATCATGCTTGGCGTAAATTTCACCCAGTGCGCGGTCGATGTGATGACGTTTATGCGGCCAGCATCCACCATCTTAAAGCAAGTAGCCGTATGCGGATCGATCGCGTAGCCGTCCTTTGCGAGCTTTGCGATATATGCCTCGCACTCTTTATCTTCGCACCAGCTAGCCTCAAAGTCCTCTTGTAGCACTTCGAGCTCTTGTTTGCTAAGCTTATAAAATTTGTTTTTTGCGAGGCTTTGCATAAGCTCATTAGTTCTAACGCTGCCAAATTTATCAAATAGCAAGCGCTCGACGTTTGAGCTTATCAAAATGTCCATGGCTGGGCTTATCGTCTTAACCAGCTTTTTATCTCTGAGGTCGTAAACGCCGGTGGTGAAAAACTGCGTCAAGATGTTGTTTGCGTTTGAGGCGATCTTGATCTTGCCGATCTTTGCGCCCATTTTTTTAGCGTAATACGCCCCAAGAGCGTTGCCGAAATTTCCACTTGGCACGATAATGTCAAAGCTCTCGTTTGCCTTAAGCACCTTTTGCTTTAGTAAATTTGCGTAGGCGTAGGCGTGGTAGATGATCTGAAAGAGGATTCTGCCAAAATTTACCGAGTTTGCCGCGCTTAGTTTAAGGCGCTTTTTCTTAAGCTCAGCCTTAAATTTATCATTTGCAAGCAGCATCTTTAGCGCCCTTTGAGCGTCGTCAAAGTCGCCTTTTATGCCAAAAACCTTTAAATTTTCACCCTGCATGGTCTGCATTTGAAGCTTTTGAACCTCGCTCGTGCCACCGTCTGGATAAAGACAGACGACCTTGATGTTTTCGTCATTTGCAAAAGTCTGAAGTGTCGCAGGACCTGTGTCACCGCTAGTTGCGCACATGATAAGGTATCTTTCGCCCCTCTCTTTTGCTAGCTGGCTAAGCAACGAGCCAAAGGGCTGAAGCGCCATATCCTTAAATGCCCTAGTTGGGCCGTGATATAGCTCGTTTACGTATAAATTTTTATCTATTTTTTTAAAAATGACTGGATGCTTTGGATCGTCAAAACTCGCGTATCTCTTAACCGCCTTTTTGAAAAACGCCTCTGACACATCAAATTTAAATAGTGATATGATATAAAGTGCGAGCTTTTCGTAGCTTAGATTTGAGAGCTCTTGCCACTTTAATTTTGTTATTTTTGGAAGCTTTTTTGGTGCGTAAAGTCCGCCGTGAGCGGAGCTTGGGCTAAGCATGGCTGTGCTTAAATTTACATTTTTTACCTTTTCATCTTTTACGCTTCTAGTTGGTGTTAGTC
Source organism: Campylobacter concisus (assembly GCF_002913715.1). Taxonomy (NCBI): domain Bacteria; kingdom Pseudomonadati; phylum Campylobacterota; class Epsilonproteobacteria; order Campylobacterales; family Campylobacteraceae; genus Campylobacter; species Campylobacter concisus. Next base: position 251,821 of record NZ_PPCE01000004.1, read on the forward strand.
TCATTTTTTACCTTTTTTGGTTGATTTTTTCATCCATTTTTCATATTTTTTAAAAACCTCTTTTGGCTTTAGAGATAGAATTTCTGGCGTTTCGTAGCTGTGGTGCTTTCTTATAAATTTAGCTACTTTTTTAAATTTCGCGTCCGTTTTTATGAGTAAAATTTGCTCTTTTTCACCAAAAAGCTTCTCTTGCCAAAGATAAATGCTTTTTGCGCTAAAGCTACTCACACAAGCTGCAAGGCTCTTTTTTACGAGCTTTTTACTTAGTTTTTTTGCCTCTTTTTTCTTTGCGACTGAGGTGATTAAAATTCTCATTTTGATCCAAATTTTCCTTTTAAAAAGTGGCTCATTATAACAAAATGGGCTTAAATTTGTCGCTCTAAAACCTTTTTAAAATCCTCGCTTAGCGTAACTTCAAGCGTGATAAGCGATACTGGCAAACCAAAATCTTTTGCCTTTACATAGTCCTTTTGCGTCATCAAAAGCGAGGTGGCACCGTAACTTTGCAAAATTTCACTTAGTTCATCTTTTGAAAAATCATAATGATCAGGAAAAAAGACGCAAGCTACACACTCATCAAAAAATGGCTTGAGGCGCTCTGGGTTTGCTATGGCAGTAACTAGTACCATTTTTTCACTTTTATTTAAAATTTCACTCTTTCTAAAATGAGTTTGCCCCTCGCTTGCGATAAAATCACCAAATTTATAAAAGCTAAATGGATATCTATAAGCTCCGCTTGGTAGGCAAAATTTTAGCTTTGGCTCTGGATTTGGACGCACCAAGATGTCAAATTTGGCTATATCGAATTTAGAAAATCCGTCATCCAGCAAGATATACTTTGCGCCTTGCTCTTTGGCATATTTTATAGCTACTTTCCTATCTTCGCTTACTATCACATTTGCGTTTTTAAGACTTTTGGCATATATCATCGCCTCATCGCCACTTGCTGCTACGTCAAGTAAAATTTCGCCATTTCGAGCGACAACTTGCATGCCTTTGCTTTTTCTTTTATAGCCTCTAAGAATGATAAAAGCACCTTCGAAATTTTTAGCAATTGCCACGCAAAGCGGGGTCTTACCACTTCCTCCAAGTGTCAAATTTCCCACGCTTATTACCTTTATGCCAAAGTCTATTTTTTTAGCAGTAAATTTCTTAAGAACAACAATAAGAAAATAGATAAAGCTTAGTGGCAAAAGTAAAAATGCTAGTAAAATTTGAAAGAAATTTGGGCGAAAGAAGTAGCCATTCGCCCAAGCATGCAAGAAAATATTTAATTTCTTAAACACGAGTTTTAGAAATTTCTTTTACTTTGTTGCAGATGTATTGCACCTCTTCGTCACTCAAACTATGATAAATAGGTAGTGACAACACTTGCTGATAATTTTTTAAAGCATTTGGAAAATCATTTACTTTAAGTGAGTATTTGTTTTTGTAATAGCTTAGTAAATGTATCGGTATGTAGTGCAATGATGTGTGAATGCCGTGCTCCAAAAGCTCTCTAGCAAAGCCATCTCGATTTTTATTTATCTTAATAATATACTGAGTATAAATGTGTTCACGTTTTTTGACAGGAATTGTTATATTGTGGCACTCGCCAATCTCTTTATCATAAATTTTTGCGATCTCTTGTCTTCTTTGTATGAGCTTATCTGTTCTTTCTAGCTGTGCAATAGAAAATGCTGCATTTATCGAGTTTATATCATACTTTAAGCCAATATCAACGACATCATAAATATAACTCAAGCTACCAAATTTATCAATGCCATTTACAAGAGCATAGTTGCGAAGTAGTTTTGCTCTTTTATAAATTTCCTCATCATTTGTCGTAAAAAATCCAACCGTTGATATAGGATTTTGTACACGCGAATGTGTCTGAAAGCATGACAAAAAAGAGTCTGAGCCAACTTTTTTGCCATTGTATGTTAGTCCCATACCACGATTTGCATCATCTAAAATTTTTACACCGTATTTCTCACAAACCGCCGTTATCTCATCCATCCTAGCACTTTGACCTGCGATATGAGAGATAAAAGCACATTTTAATTTTTTGTGATTTTGCTCTTTTAGCACTTTCTCAAGGGCGTCCGGGCAGATATTAAAATCTTCTTCATCAACATCCACAAAAATAGGTTCAGCATCAAAATGTCTAACAGCTTGTGCAATGCTAGGAAAGGCATTTATGGAGCAAATGACCTTATCTCCGCGTTTAGTGTCAAGCGCACTTAGTGCCAAGTGATGTGCGGCTGCGATATTATTTGTGGTAACTACAAATTTTGCACCAAAATACTCTTTTAACTTCTCTTCAAATCTAGCAACGATATTAGTAGTATTTTCAGAGTGCAAAGCCTCCTCAATAAGCTCACTTTCACGCTCAGTGATAGTTGGTCTATAAAACGGAATCTCTCTCATCTTTAATCCTTTAAATTTTCACTATCAACGGCATTTGTCGTTTAAACCTGTTTGAAACAACTCTATTTTCTATATCCGATACTGCTTTTAATCCGAACTTTTTGATGACTTGCTCCTTGTTATTTTCTAAATTTTCTAAAATCTCATCAATAACAGCATAACTGTAACCTATGTCGCCTTCGTCACTTTGTCCATCCCACAAATCAGCCGAAGGTGCTTTGTCAATAAAATTTTTATCAACCCCAAGATGTTTTGCAAATTCAAAAATTTCACTTTTGTAAAGCTCTCCGATAGGATTTATTGCACATGCTAAATCCCCAAATATCGTACCGTATCCAAGCATAAGCTCACTTTTGTTGCTTGTTCCGATAACTAGAGCGTTTATACTAGATGAATAATCATAAAGCAAGCTCATTCTAACTCTAGCTGCTAAATTCCCTTTTCTTAAATTGCTTAAATTTACATCTATCGTTTCGTAAAAGGCATTTAAAATGCCCTCTATGGATAAAACCTTATATTTTATGTTTAATTTTTCGCATAAATTTAAGGCATCGTCCATATTTTGTCTGTTTGATGATGCTGTTGGCATGATGAGTGCATGAGTTTCATTTGGTTTTGCTCTTGCACACAAAGTCGCTACTACAGCAGAATCAATACCTCCACTAACACCCAACAACAAATTTTTATCTTTAGTTTTATCTTTTAAGCTAAAAACTAAAGTTTCTTCGATCTTTTGATACTCCTTCATTCTTCCTTTGCCTAAATTTGCTTCCTTTTGCAAAAATTATACTAAGTGAATTTAAAATTTTTCTTTAAGTTTAAGTAAAAAGATATAAAATTTTAAGAAATAATAAATTTAAGGTAAAAAATGAGAGTAATACACAAAAGTTTTGGAGATTTTGACACTAATTGTTACATCGTTACAAAAAATAATTCATCTTTAGTGATAGATCCAGGAGACGGGGCAAAAGAATGGGTTTTGCAAAATGCTAAAAATTTAAAAGCTATTCTTTGCACTCACGGGCACTTTGATCATATTTTTGATGCTGGTAAATTAAAAGATGAGATAGAAATTCCAGTTTATATTAACAAATTTGATGCTTTCATGTGTGAGAGTGATATTTTTGGTTATATGAAGAGTACTTTTACTCCGGATGTTTTAATTGATAATGATGAGAATTTTAACATTGATGATTTTTGCATCAAATTTCATCATTTTCCAGGACATACACCAGGCTGCTCGATGATAGAGATAGATGACATGATGTTTAGTGGGGATTTTTTATTTAGAGGAAGCATAGGACGCTGGGATTTTCCTTTTTCAGATAAAAATGAAATGTTAAAAAGTCTAGGAAAATGTAAAAATTTAAAAGGTAACTTCACGCTTTATCCAGGGCACGGAGAAGTCAGTACACTAAAGACCGAGCAAAACAATATTGGTTATTGGATAGGTATAGTAAAAAATAGCTAAAAATTTCGGTGGTATTAATTTCAAGTTTCAAGCTTCTAAAGTACACTTAATCACTATTAAAAAATTTATATTTTTTATAAAACTAAGGATCGATCAAAAAAGATAGAGAAATTTTATATGGAGTATATTTTAAATTTTGAAAAGATCCGAGCGAAAGCTCGCTCGGATAAAGGTTTTAGAAGCTATATTTTGCTTCAAATCTTATACGATTTTGTTTGTAACTTTCGCTATCTTTTTTATCTTTAGCAGCTGCATACCAAGTTAGGAAATTAAGTTTTTTGCTATATTTGTAGCTAGCATCAAGAGACCATTCGCTTCTTTTTGCTCTCTCTTTGCCAAGATCCCAGCTATAGCCTTTACCTTGAGTATATCCAGCACCAAAGCCAAATTTATCTATGTCATATCCAGCATTAACAAACCAGTAGTCGTTATTACCCTTGATGTTATTGTAGTATTGTTTGCCACCACTCATTACACCATTTAAGATCTTAGTCGGGTTGATTAGCTGACCATTTGATTCAATTGAAACAAATGACCATTTATTGTTATCTTTATTTTTAGCATCAAAGTCTAAATAACCAGCATTAAGTTTAGCACCAAATAGTTTTGTGCCAGCTTGAACTGCCCAGAAATTTGCATCAGCTATATCTTTGTGATCTGAGTCGTTATGGACAAATTGACCTTTTAAGTTTAGGTTAACATCATCAGTTACATTAAAGCTTACACCAGCTTCAGTACCATAAAGTGTTGCTATCTCTTGAATATTTGCAATTGCAGCTTTAAATGATACTGGATCATAGCTACCAGCTGCACCTAAATAATAAAGGTTATCTGGAGCATCATTAAATTTATCTCCATCATTGCCAGCCACTATTCTGCCAACCAAAGGACCATCATTATCTTGATCACTTGCTAAAGCATCATAAGCAGCAGCAGTTAAAGTAAGACCAGGCACATCAGTACTTACTACTTTTAGACCGGTACCAGCTAACTCGCCATCATCATAGAAAGTTTTTATAAGTTGTTTACCAGCTGTAATGGTAGTATTAGCTACTTTGTAGCCTAGATACATTTCATATACTGTGAATGAACTAGTTGTATCTGTTTTATCTGTACCATTCCCAGTAGATGCTACTTGGTATTTATTGCTGAATTTTCGACCAACATTATCACCAGATCCATCAGTTGTTTCTGGAGCATATCTTAGTGTTAAAACGCCAAAGAAGTTATCATCAATTGCAGCTTTAAATGATGTTTGCATTCTAAATGCATGACTAACTGTATCGTTTGTAGCAACTTTTGTATCACGGTTATCATTTGTATAACGATATCTTGCAAATCCTGAAAGGTCTACATTTTTTATAGCTTCTTCAAGTGGAGTTGCACTTGCAACGCTTGAAAATGCACCTAAAGCAACCAAGACAGCTAAGCTAACTTTTGTAAGTTTCGTCTAAATCTTCTTTTGATAAAAGTTTTGAAATGGCATTATCACAGAAAATTAATTTTATTGCTTAATTTTCCTTAAAATTTTAAAAAATGTTACCAATTATTTACCAAAATAGGATAATGAGATAAAGATTGTCTTTTTAAAATTTCGTTTTATTTGGGATTAAAAATCAAAAATTTTTACTTACTTTTAGCTATTAGCCTTAGCTTCTTCTCGTTCTTTTTTCTGCCTTATAGCAGCTTCTTTTTGGATATTTTTTTGTTGAGCCAAGAAGATATGCTCTTCAAGTGTGACAAGTTGAAATACTCCTTCAAAAATTTTTATATCTTTAACGTATCCAAGCACTTTTACTTCTCTTTTTCTGCTCTCTTCAAACCTCGCTTGAGCGTCAAATTCCACTACATCACCAAGCTTTAGTGGCCCAAAGAAATTTATCCTAGCCCCGATACTAACGCAAAATTCTTCATTAATAGCTAAAAGGGCAGCATGATTTGCGCCCATAAAAATAAATCCGCTATGAATAAGCCCCTCAGTATCGCACACCATATCATCCGTAGTAAAAAATCTAGTCTTTGCGTGATTTTTTTCAAGTAAAAATGCCGTTCCACTAAAATTTAGCTTTGTAAGTGGAGCGGTTTTGATCTCATTTCTTAGTGGATTTTCATCTTCTGGTAAGATTATTTGCGATTCATCTTTTATATCATATATATTTTCTTCTGCCATTTTTATCCTTAAATTTTAACTCTAACATATGCTCTTTTTGGCGCTGGGTAGCCCTCGATGGTCTTTGTATTATCGTCTGGATCTAAGAAATTTCCAAGACTCTCACCATCTATCCACTTCGTTTTTCGCTGCTCATTTAGATCAGTCACCTTTGTTTCAAGTAAGGCAAAATCCCTAAACTTAGCTCTCTCGCACCAGTTTTGAAGTACCGAGAGTGTTGGCACAAAGTAGATATTTGGAATTTTTGAATACCTATCTTTCGGACTCAGCGCAAAGTCGCCATCCATATCTATATACATCGTGTCTAAAAATAGCTCGCCATCAGGGGTTAACGCGGTTTTTAGCTCTTTTAGCATCTTTATAGGATCGCTTCTATGATAGATGACACCAAGGCAAAAAATAGTGTCAAATTTTGCTGCGTATTCAGGCAAGCTCTCTACCCCAAGAAGCTCATAGTTGATATTTGAGCGGATAAATTTATTTAAAAAGGCAAACTGCAAATATGTATGCACACTAGGATCAAAGCCGGTTATGCTTTTTGGGCCGTACTCAAGCATCTTAAACATATAATATCCATTGTTGCAACCCACGTCAGCCACGCACTTGCCAGCTAAATTTAGATGTGGGGCGAGGATATTAAATTTGATAAAACTTTGCCACTCGCTATCTATATATATATCATCAATTTCAAATGGCCCTTTTCGCCATGGCTTTAGGCTAAGGGCGAGGTTGTAAATTTCATCTTTGCTCGCAGCGTTCAGCTCTTTAAATTTGACATTTACACTATCAGAGAGGCTAAATTCGCAATCAAAATTTGCTAAATTTTCTATCCTATTTAAAATTTGCTTTTGCTGCTCGTTAAATTTGCTAAGATCCACGCTATTTCCAGTCGACAATGTTGTGCGGACACTCTTTTTGGTAGGTGCCAGTCGCGTCATAATACTCTTTACAATCATTATAATATTGCGTCGAAACTCCGCGCTCATTCATATAAAGACAACCATTGCAAAATAGCGCTATAAAGCCTAAAAATATAATCTTTTTCATGTGGCGGATTTTATCATAAATAAAAATTTTATGCTAGAATAGCAGGCAGTTTTAGAGCCAAGTTTGGCTAATATTAAGCAAAAAAGGCATTTTATGCAAAGAAGAGATTTTTTTAAATTCAGTAGTTTTTTAGGTGCAGCGAGTCTGCTTCCAAGTGTAACTCTAGCTAGCGACGAGCCAGCAAACCCAGTGGTTAGAAATTTCGACGTAAATTTCAAACACCAGCTGCTCGAAAAAGGCAAAAGCTCAAGAATTTGGTTGCCCCTTCCACTAAGCACCACTTATCAGCAACTAACCCAAGACTACGTCATAAACACAACCGCTAAAAACGTCTATATTTCAGATACGCTAATACCTACAATGTATGCTGATTTTGAAGAAAATGAGCCAAGACCTATCTTAAATGTGCAGTTTAAAATCCAAACAACAGAGCGCAACACTGACTTTAGCAAGGTAAATTACGATCCAAACGAGAAGGTAGATCCTGCTGTTTTGGAGTTTTTAAAACCAACTTCACACATCCCAACTGACGGCGTCGTAAGAGCAAAAGCGCTAGAAATTATCGGCAATACTAAAGGCGATTTAGAGCGCGCAAAAGCGATCTACACGTGGGTTGCAAACACTATGCAGCGTGATAACAGCATCCTAGGATGTGGTACAGGCGACGTTAAAGCCATCCTAGAAAGTGGCAAATTAGTTGGCAAATGCACCGACATAAACTCAGTTTTTGTTGGACTTTGCAGATCAGTTGGCATCCCAGCAAGAGAAATTTTTGGTATCAGGGTTGGTCAGTCTAGATTTTCAGATCAGATGGGCAGCGCAAAAGATGGCGTAGCTAAAATTTCAGGCGGACAGCACTGCAGGGCTGAGTTTTACCTAAAAGGCTATGGTTGGATACCGGTTGATCCAGCGGATGTCACAAAGGTAAGACTAGGCGAGAAGCTAACAAATGACGACGCTAAGATCGTAGCTGTGAGAGATTACTGCTTTGGTAACTGGGAGATGTGCTGGATAGGCTTTAACTACGGCCGCGACTTTATCTTAAAACCAGAGCCTGAGCAAACTCCGCTAAATAACTTCGGTTACCCATACGCTGAAGTTGATGGCAACACACAAAACTACTATTCGCCAAAAGAATTTAGCTACGACTACGTCTCAACAGAGCTAAAATGAGAGCCTTTTGGCTGATACTAACATCCATAGGTAGTGCTATTGGCGCTACCTTGTGCTGTTTGCCAGCACTTCTTTTTCTGCTTTTTGGTACATCTTTTTCTTTTCTATCTTGGACACAAAATTTATACGAGTACCGCGTCCCTTTAAGCATCGTGGCCGTCATTTGCTTTGTGATTTCTGGCATTGCTATTTTTTACAAGCCAAAAAGCTGCAACTTAAGCTATAAAAAGAAAAAATGGATACTTATATATATACTTTTTGGAGTGATTTTGCTTTTACTCCTTACATACCCAGAGCTTTTAGGAGAAATTTATGCGTAAAATTTTAGTTTTAGCCCTTTTAGTGGCTGCAAGCTACGCTGATAAAAAGATAGAAATTTCAGTGCCTAGCATGCACTGCCCGCTTTGCACGGCGATTGTTAGAAAGGCTGCTCTTAGTGTTGATGGCGTAAAAAAGGCAGATGTATCGCTAAAAGAGCGAAAATCTGTCGTTATAGCAGATGATAAGGTCGATGAAAAAGAGCTTTTAAAAGCAGTAGATGCGACTGGCTATAAGGGCGAGATAAAATAAATTTATGGAGGCAGATATGTCAAATAGTGAAATTTTAAAGAAATTTGAGACACTTACTACGATACCGCACTGCAGTTATGAGACCGATAAGATGCGTGATTTTCTGGCTAGCTATGCAAAAGATAAGGGCTGTAAAGTTGTGGTCGATAGCTTTGGCAACATTCATGCGTTTAAAGGCAAGCCAAAAATTTGCTTGCAAAGTCACTACGATATGGTCTGCATGGGCGATGCTCCAAAGATCGAGATAGTTTATGGCGCTGATGGCTACATGAGGGCTAAAAAATCATCTTTAGGTGCCGATAACGGCATCGGCGTGGCTATCATGATGCAGATGATAAGCGAATTTGACGACATTGAGTGCCTCTTTACAAACAACGAAGAAGTCGGCATGATCGGAGCCACTGGCTTTAGTGGCGAGTTAAAAGCCGATAAGCTTTTAAATTTAGACAGCGAAGAAGACGACCGCGTCACTATCGGCTGTGCTGGCGGTGTAAATTTATTTGCCACTATCTCGCTTAATAGCAAAAAAACAAAAGAGAGCACGCTTTATGAAGTAAAAGTAAGTGGGCTTCCTGGCGGACACTCTGGTAATGAGATACATAAAAATATCCCAAATGCAATCAAGATTTTAGCGGCGTTTGTGACTAAAAATGGCTGTAAGCTTGTCAAATTTGAAGGTGGCGAGCGAAGCAACTCTATCCCAAATGGCGCAACCGCACTGGTTCTAAGCGATAAAGAGCTAAAGAGCGAGTGTGAGAATTTAAGCGTGAAAAAGCTTGGCACGGGAGATGAAATTTTAGAAAATGGCGAGAAAATTTTAGCTCTTATTAACTCATTTTCACAAGGCGTAAGAGCCTATAACTGCGAGCTAGGCATACCACAAGATAGCGTAAACCTCTCACTTGTAAAGATCAAAGATGATGACACACTTGAAGTGGAGTTTTTTGCTAGATCAATGAGCAAAGACGGGCTAAACAGGATGGAATTTGAAATTTCTGAGCTTGCAAAAGCACTTGGCTTTAGCGTCATTGCAAAAGATAGAAATCCTGCTTGGAAGCCTATAAATGATAAATTTGCAAACGACATCCTAGAAGAGCTAAAAATTTATAAGCCAAATGCAAGGATAACAGCCGTTCACGCTGGTTTAGAGTGCGGCGTACTTTTAGAGAAAAAAGTGGGTCTTAGCGCTTGCTCAATAGGACCAAACATCCACTCACCTCACTCAACAAGAGAATGCTGCGAAGTTGAATCTGCACTTTTTATAGAAAAAGTCGTTCGCGGTATCATTAAAAAATATAACTCATAAAAAATAAAATTTGCTAGAAATTTCTAGCAAATTTTGATTCTGTGTTTTTATAGATTTAGAATTGACTCTCAAGAACGAGTAAATTTATATTATTTTCCAAACTCATAAACAATCTTGCCACTTTTTATCGTGGTAGTCGCTGCGCCTTTTAGCTTTTTACCAAAGAGTGGGGAATTTATAGATTTTGAGCGGTTTATCTTCTCATCATAAATGTACTCGATCTCAGGGTCTATCACCGCGATGTCAGCTAGCATACCCTCGGCAAGTCTGCCTTTATCTTTTAAATTTAGCATCTTAGCCGCATTTGTCGATGTTAGCTCCACCATGCGCTCTAAGCTTATAACGCCCTCATTTACGAGCTTAAGAGTAAGTGGCACAAGGGTTTGAAGCCCGATGATACCAAATGGCGCCTTGTCAAATTCTACTATCTTTTCGTCTGTGTGATGTGGGGCATGATCGGTGGCGATAACGTCTATAAGTCCGCTTTTTAGCGCCTCTCTTACTGCTTTTACGTCGCTTATCTCACGAAGTGGCGGTGACATTTTAAAATTTGTATCATAGGCATTTTTCAAAATTTCATCGTCGCTAAAGCTAAAGTGATGTGGTGTGGCCTCACAAGTGATATTTATGCCCTCTTTTTTGCCCATTTCGATGATCTTTAGCGAATACTCCGAGCTTACGTGAGCGATGTGGATGTGCGCTTTAGTGAGCTTTGCAAGTAGCATATCACGGCTCACTGCGATCTCCTCTTTCTCTCTCGCCATGCCGCGAAGTCCAAGTATGGCTGAGACCTTACCCTCGTGCATGACGCCCTGCCTGCAAAGCGAGCAGTCCTCTGAGTGGCTTATGCAAAAGCTACCAAACATGCTTGAGTACTCAAGTGCCGCTCTCATCACGCTTGAGCTAGTCACTGGTAGGCCGTCATCACTAAATGCAACTGCTCCAGCCTCTATAAGATCGCCCATTTCAACGATCTCGTTGCCGCCGAGTCCTTTGCTGATGGCTGCGATTGGCAAAAGATCGATTAGTCCGCAGTTTTTGGCCTTTTCTATCATCGCTCTTGTAATCGACGCGTTATCATTTACTGGATTTGTGTTAGCCATGCAAAGGCAGGTTGTCACTCCTCCAGCCACCGCTGCCTGCGAGCCTGAGATGATGTCGTCTTTATACTCTTGACCAGGATCGCGAAAGTGCACGTGCATATCGATAAGTCCTGGCATGACAAGCTTATTTGTAGCGTCTATGACCTTATCAGCCTCAAATTTCTCACTTCCGATTTTGGCTATTTTGCCGTTTTCTATTAGGATATTTGCCTTAAATTTCTCGTCGCTATTTAGGATAGTGCCGTTAATTATTGCTATTTTCATCGTTAGCCCCTATTTTTTGCAAGCGTATTTAGTATCGCCATTCTTATAGCAACGCCATTTTCTACTTGATTTAGTATGACTGAGTGCGTACCATCAGCCACGTCTGAGTTTAGCTCTACGCCCCTATTTATCGGTCCTGGGTGCAGTACGATAGCATCAGGTTTGGCTAGCTTTATCCTATTTTTATTTAATCCAAAGAATTTTGAGTACTCCCTCGAGCTTGGAAACGCCACGTCAGCACCGCCACGCTCTAGCTGGATGCGAAGCATGATGATAACGTCGCTGCCCTCGCAAGCCTCTTCCATATTTTTGCAAATTTGAGACTCAAAGACCTCAGCATCTTTTGGCATCATCATCCTTGGTGCAAAGAGCTTTAAATTTATGCCAAATTTCTTCATCGCCCAGATGTCTGACCTTGCCACGCGGCTTCTAGCGATGTCGCCGATGATCGCCACGTTTAAATTTTTATCCAAAATTTTGCCATGCTCTCTTAGCGTGAAAAGATCAAGCAGAGCTTGGCTTGGGTGCTCATTTGTACCGTCCCCTGCATTTACGACGCTAGCCTCTGTTCTATCCGCTGCAAATTTCGCCGCTCCAGAGCTTGGATGACGAAGCACGATGATGTCAGTTCTCATCGCAGCCATGTTATTCATCGTGTCATTTAGGCTCTCGCCCTTTGTCACACTAGAGCTTGATGAGCTGAAATTTATCGTATCAGCCCCAAGTCTCTTTGCTGCGATCTCAAAGGATGTCCTTGTTCTTGTCGAGTTTTCATAAAATGCGTTGATCGTGGTCTTTCCACGAAGATAGTCATTTTTTTTCACTTGGCTTAAATTTAGCTCCTTAAACTCTTTCGCCGCCTCTAAAAAATATAAAATTTCTTCTTTGCTAAGCTCTCTAGTTCCTATCAAATCTTTATGTTTGTAGCCCATTTTAAGCCTCTTAAATTTATTTTGTCACAAAGTCGCAAGCTGGTTGGTAGCCGTTATCACAAGCTTTTTTAAATAAAGCCTTTGCTTTTTCTTCGTTTTTTGCTTCGTTTGCGTCTTTATCTTTTACAAGGCCATAAGCGATCATTTCGCCTAGTTTTTCGCACGCCATGCCCTCATTTTCGTCACACATTTTTGTAAAAATTTTCTCAGCTTGAACTCTATCTTTTGCTACACCGTCGCCGTTAAATAGCATGATCGCATTCATCGTGCAAGCTTTTTTCTCGCCCTCTCCACAAGCCTTATTAAAATAAAGATAAGCTTCATTGAAATTTTTCTTTGCATAAAGCTCGTTTGCTTTGTCTAAATTTTCATTTGCCATAGCATTTAACGCAAAAACTGCTGCCACTAAAACTAAAATTTTCTTCATTTTCTTTCCTTATTTAAATAATTTTGAATGATGTTTTTTCATATATTCAACTATCTCTATGACCTCGTCGCTTCCGCTAGCGTCAGAATTTTCTAACGCATCATCGATGCACTCGACATAAAGATTTGCCGCCTCTTCAAGCTTGTCTTTTTTCACTCCAGCATAGTAAAACATCGCCTCAAGCACCATACTAAGCTCGTAGCTAAGTTCTTCTACGCTTACCTCTTCTTCTTTCATATATCCTCCTGTGTTTTTTTGGTTATTAGATCGATTATCTGGGCTTTAATCGGCTCGTAGCTAAAGCCATCTTTGAAATTTGCAAATAGTCCGCCGCTTGCATTGACGTGTCCGCCGCCGCCAACTAGGTGTTTTGCCATGGCGCTAACGTCAAGCTTGCCATTTGCACGAAAGCTTAGCGTTTTTTTATTTGTCACGTCGATAAAGAAGTCAAATTCAGGATTTGCCACCAAAAAGTCGTTGCCGATAACAGAAACGTTGCCGACATTGTAGGTTAAAATTCCTTTATGATCTTTATAAGTGATGCTAAATTTCTCTTTATTTTCACTAAGTTTTTTTACGACGTAGTTTGAGATTAGATTGCTTAGCGTATCGTCTTTATCCTCTTTGAAAAATGACTTTTTAATAGCATGCACCTGCATATCAAGGCCTATGTAGTCGTTTTTCTCGTTAAAAAATTTGCTCGCTTCTTTTAAAAGATGATCCATATAGAGGTTGTTTTCAGCTTCAAACATCACCTTATTTATCTCTTTAGCATTTGCCACAAGCCCCAAGCAGACCTTGCCCATCTCGAAATTTTTATCATCTTTTAGCCAGATATCCACGGCATTTACGACATCACTAAAAATTTCAAGCTCTTTGTTTTTGCCAAAAATGCCCGCAAAAAAGTCGTAAGTGATCTTTGTGGCGCACCTTGAACTATCTAAAAAATACCAAGGATAGCCGCTCGCGCACTCGGCACCGCTTTGGTGATGATCTAGCAAAAATAGCTTTATATTTTTACCATCTATCATCTCCTCAAAGCTCTCACACTGAGCTAAACTTAAATTTAGATCGGTGATTAAAATGACGTTTTTATCATCGTTTGAGGCATCTATCTCAGATAGAATTTGAGCAAATTTATCATCTATCTCTCTGCCGTAGTTTGAGTTTAGAAATTTCACATCTTTGAAGTAAAAATTTGTTATGTATTGCGCGCCGTATCCGTCAAGATCGGTGTGTGAGAGGTGATAAATTTTCATCTTTTTCCTTTATAAATTTTCTATTTCTATGACGCCAACTGTTTCAAATGGCGTATTTGCCGAGATCTCAGCAAAGCTTAGTACCACTATATCGATGGCGAAATTTACGCAGATATTTGCTATAAATTTGCGCAAGCTTGGCTCCACGCAAAGCACCATTTCTCCGTGCTGGCTCATCGGTCGCTTCTCTTTTTCACGCCTTAGCGCCTGCACGATAGATGATGTCTGCGCCACGTTTATCATCAGGTGATAGGCGCCGTCTTTATACTGCACCGCGTCCATTAGCTTTTGCTGTGCGGCGGTGTCTAGGATGTAGAAATTTAGCTGTCCCTTTTCATCTACATAAAGCGAGGTGATGACGCGTGAAAGCGCTGCACGCACGTGCTCGATGATCATGTCTAAATTTTTACTAACCTCTGCGATGTCGCTGATGGCTTCAAGTATGCTAAGTAGGTCTTTGATCGGGATATTGTCTTTAAGCAGTGTTTTTAAGACCTTTTGGATCAAATTTATAGGTGCGATCCTTAACGTATCCTCGACCACGACTGGGTAGTCGATCTTTAGTTTGTCTAGTAAATTTTGCGTCTCTTGGCGAGTTAAAAGCTCGGCTGCATTTTGCTTGATAAGCTCGCTCATGTGCGTTGAGATGACGCTTGCAGGATCAACTATCGTATATCCGCTAAGTATGGCGTCCTCTTTGACGCTAGCATCGATCCAAAGAGCGTCTAGCCCAAAAGCTGGCTCTTTTGTCGGAATACCTTCGATATCTTCGCTCACTAGTCCGCTATCCATCGCTAGAAATTTATCCGCATAAATTTCACCCTGACCAATGATGATACCTTTTAGCTTGAAGCGGTACTCGTTTGGTGGTAGCTGAAGGTTGTCGCGGATCCTTATCTTTGGCATCAAAAAGCCAAGACTTGAAGCGATGTTTCGCCTCATGGCGCGAATCCTCTCAATGAGATCCACATCAGCTAGCTTTAGCAGACCATATCCTAGGTCAAGCTCTAAAATTTCAAGCTTTAAGATGTCGTTTATCTTAGTCTCTTCTTCTCTTGCGATCTCTTCGTCGCTCTTCTTTGGCACCTTAGTAGTGGCGCCACTAGCAGCTGCTCCTGCTCCGCTTTGCATAGCGGCTCCAGCTTTTTTAGAAGCTGTTTTATCTTTTGGTGCAAGGCTTAAATTTAGCCCACCATCTTTGGTCTGCTTGATGATGTAGCCAAGCCCTAGAAATAACACTGCGATAAAGCCAAGAGAAAGAGTCGGAAGTCCAGGGACAAGGGCAAACATAAATAGTATGAAGCCCACTATCAGCAAGGTTTTATAATCCCCTAATAGCTGATTTAACGTACCTTCTGCAAAGTCCTCATCGTCCTTGCTAGCCCTTGTAATGATGATGGCAGTCGCTGTTGATGTGATAAGCCCTGGGATCTGGCTCACAAGTCCATCGCCGATGGTTAGAATCGTATAATACTGAGCCGATGTCGCCATATCAAGGCCGTGCTGAAACGAGCCGATAGCAAAGCCACCGATGATATTAATGATAGTGATGATGATGCCAGCGACGGCATCACCTTTTATAAATTTAGACGAACCATCCATCGCGCCATAAAAATTTGCTTCGCCGATGATGGCTTGACGTCTTTCGCGCGCTGTTTTTTCGTCAATCAGGCCTGCATTTAGGTCCGCATCTATCGCCATTTGCTTACCTGGCATCGCATCAAGTGTAAAACGCGCTTGCACTTCACTTACACGGGTTGAGCCCTTTGTTACGACCATAAAATTTATGAGAACCAAGATACAAAAGACGATGGTGCCGATGACAAAGTTGCCGCCAACTACGAAATTTCCAAAACTTGAGATGATCTCGCTGACCGCTTCTGGGCCATTGTGACCTTCGCTTAAGATCATACGCGTGGTTGCGATGTTTAGCGAGAGGCGAAAAAGCGTAACAATAAGGATCAGTGTCGGAAATGTACTAAGATCGGTTGGTTTTGGCACATAAATCGAAATTAAGATTATAAGCACAGAAATAGAAATAGAAAGTGCCAGGAAAAAGTCAAGCACCGCGCTTGGAAGCGGTACGATAATGATAGCAAGGATGGCAACAATGATACCAACGATGCTAAGACTTTTAAACTTAACAATTGGCGCAAGAAACGGCGCAACAAGAGTTAAGATATTATTTTTTTGCTTTGCCAACTTTACTTCTTAACGATATCACTTAGTTTTATCGCATCAAGCATCTCGTCGATCTTGCTTTGAAGGCCGCTAAACATCGACCAAATTTGACAGCTTGAGGCTTTATTTGATGGGCAGCCATCTGCAGAAGATGAGCACTCAAAGACGTTAAGTTCACGTTTTTCAGCGCACTCTATTATCTTTTTTATGCTTAAATTTTCAGGTTCGTTATTTAGCGCGAAACCGCCATTTGCCCCTTTAAACGACTTTAAAATTCCATCTTTTGCAAGATTTTGTAAAATTTTGGCTAAAAAGCTTTTTGAAATTTTAAGTTCATTTGAGATCGTATCAACATCAACTGGAGATGATTTTTGAGATATTAAAATAAGTGAAAGTAGAGCGTATTCGCTTGCCTTTGTAAAAAGCATTTATATTCCTTAACTCTTTAAATAGCCCTAATTTTATTAAATTTTTACTGCATTTTTCATTAATTTTTAAAAAGCGTAGTTTTATCTAACTTTATGTTTTAAATGCTATAATCGCTCTTCCAAAATTCACCAATCAGGAGGTCATTATGGCTTTGGATTCGGCTAAAAAAGCTCAAATAGTTGCGAAATTCGCTAGAAAAGAGGGAGATACAGGCTCTCCAGAAGTTCAAATAGCTCTTTTAACAGCTAGAATAACTGAACTTACAGAACACCTTAAAATTTTCAAAAAAGACTTTTCATCACGTTTAGGTCTTTTGAAACTAGTTGGTCAAAGAAAAAGACTTTTAAAGTATCTTAAAAATAAAGACTACACTACATATTCAAAACTAATCTCCGAGCTTGGCTTAAGAGATAAATAATTCATCGGAGAGCGATCTGCTCTCCTTGCTAAATTTCATTTATATATTTTTTATTCACAAATTTACAGCTCAATTTTAAAAATTTCCATCTTTAGTATTAATTTATCTGTTCATAATATGACTAACCTTTTTAAATAAAGTAAAATTAGAATTAATTTATTCATTTTATATAAAAAGCTAAATCTATATATCTTTATTTCTTTTATAATAAATTTATCAATTTTAAATAAATTTTAAAATCCCTAAATAATTGACTTTAATAGAATTAAATTAATTTTAACTTAAATTAAAAATTTATTTTTATAGGTAAAGAATTTTTATTAAAGATTAAGAATTCGACTAGTAATATTATCCATATAAAAATATGCATATATTGCATAGCAAAGGAGAAAATGATGAAAGAAGGCAAAGTCATCTGTCCTTATTGCGGGACAGGCTGTCAAGTAACCTTGCACGTGGAAAACAACGTCGTTCGTGCCGCCACTGGCGTCGAAGACAATCCAGTCAATCAAGGAAATTTATGTTTAAAAGGCTTTTATGGCTGGGACTACGTTGCAAGTCCGGACAGACTTACAAAACCGCTTATTAGAAAGAAAAATGGTGTCTTTTCAAAGGATGGTGAATTTGAAGAGGCTAGCTGGGACGAGGCACTTGACCTTGTCGTAGAAAAGATGAAAGAGGCAAAAGAGAAATACGGCCCTGACTCACTAGCAGGTAACTTCTCAGCACGCTGTACATTAGAGGACAACTACGTCGCTCAAAAGCTAATGCGTGCAGTCATAGGTACAAACAACGTCGATCACTGCGCTAGAATTTGACACGCTCCGACAGTAGCAGGACTTGCTAAAACAATCGGAAACGGAGCTGCCACAAATAGCTTTACAGAGATTGGCACTTATAGTAACTGTATATTAATGATAGGCTCAAACCCAGAAAATGGTCACCCAATAGCAGCTATGCACATCCAAAGAGCACTAAACCGCGGTGCAAAGCTAATCGTCATTGACCCTATCAAGACTGAGTTTGCAAGCAGAGCCGACATCCACTTACAACTAGAGCCTGAGCACAACATCCCAGTTATAAACGCGCTTCTTTACACTATCATCGAAGAAGGCCTTGTAAATGAAGAATTTGTAAGAGATCACACAATCGGCATTGAGTACGTCAAAGAGGCTGTAAAAGACTATGCTCCAGAGGTCGTGGCTAAATATACAAGGCTAAATCCAGAGGATATCAGAGCGGCTGCTAGAATGTACGCTACCACAAAGCCAGCTGTCATCACTCACGGTATGGGCGTAACTCACTTTAACCACGGCGTTGGCGGAGTTTGCGATGTGTCAAATTTATTCTTGATCACCGGCAACATCTGTGAGCTTGGTACAGGCGACTTACCACTAAGAGGTCAAGAGAACGTTCAAGGTTGCTGTGATATGGGCGTTTTACCAAATATTTTCCCAAATCTTGGCTCAGTAACTGATCCAGAGCAAAGAGCTTGGTTTGAAAAAATGTGGCACCTAGAACCTGGATTTTTGAGCTCAAAAATAGGCGTTCACAAAACCGAAGTGCCTGATGCGATACTTGATGGCAAAGTGCATTTCTTCTGGACTATCGGCGAAAATCCGGTCATCTCTGAGCCAAATACAAACCACTTCTTAAAAGGTATCGCTCATGTTGATTTCTACGTCGTACAAGATCTATTCTTAACCGAGACTTCACTAAAAGCTGACGTCATACTTCCTGGTGTTGCAAGTAGCGAGAAAGAAGGACTTTATACAAACGCAGAGCGCCGCGTACAACACAATGAAGCAGTCATCACACCTCCAGGAGATGCTAGACAAGACTGGTGGATCGTTTGCGAGATCGCACGCCGTTTAGGTGCAACAGAGGGCTTTAACTTCAACTCACCAGAAGAAATTTGGGAAGAAGTTAGAAAATGCGACCCAAGACGATATGGCGGTATGAGTTATTACCGTATCAAAAAGTATCACGGACTTCACTGGCCATGTCCAAACGAAGATGATATGGGCGGTCAGAGCCTCTATCTTGATAAGAAATTTTTCACACCTGATGGCAAGGGTCGTTTTGTGCCATGCCTCTTTGTGGATAAGGCCGATAAGATCGAGAGCGCAAAACTTGAGTTTGCTAAGAAGATGAATATGTCGCCTGAGTATCCTATCATGGCTGGCTCAGTCGATGAAAAGACTGACGATGAGTATCCGATACAGCTTCTAACCACTAGAAAAGTCTATCAATACACCGTTGGCACTATGACAAGACGCTCACGAGCGATCGAAGAGGGTGGAGATAGTATCGGACCTATCGCCGAGATGAATCCAGCACTTGCAGCAAGATATGGCTTAAAACAAGGCGACTTCATCAAAGCATGGAGTAGATACGGCTATATCGTCGTAAAAGCTGAAGTAACAGACATCGTGCCTGATGGCATCATTCAGATGACTTTCCACTACTGGGAGAGCTCTTGCAATGAGCTAACAAGCAGTGGCTGGGACTACATCAGTAAGACTCCGACATTTAAAGCAGCTATTCAGATCAAAAAGATCGATGAAGAAGAATTTTTACGAGTTCGCGAACTAAAACGCATAAAATTCCAAACTTCAAAGATCATCTACGATGACTTCCACCACCACGGAAACGCAGCTATAAATGAGTAAATTTAGCGGGTAACTCCCGCTAAATTTCTTTACTACCAAATTTCATAATCCAAAAATTTTGACATTGCGAAGCCAAAAAAATACAAAAGCAGATATTTTTAAATTTATTTAAATGCCAAAAAGCTCATAAAATTTCCCCATTTAAATGTGCTCTCGACTCGCTTAAAGCCAGCATTTAGGGCTAAGCTTCTATTTTCTTCTTCGGTGTATGGCACCAGCACATTTTCAAGCGCCTCTCTTTTTTGGGCGATCTCATAGCGTGAGTAGCCTTGCGCCTGCTTGTAGTCTTCATAAATTTCTATGACGCTTTTAGTAAGCTTTTTATCTTCAAAGATGATCTTTTCACTAAACAAAAAAACTCCATTTTCATTTAGTCCGTTATAAATTTTTTGCACTAGATCAGCCCTTTTTGGTGGTCTTATAAACTGCAAAGTATAGTTTGCCAAAACTGCGTCAAAGCCCACTAACTCACACTTTAAAATATCATCAAGCAAAAATTTTATATTTGCTCCATAAGCTTTTGCCTTATTTTTGGCATTTGCAAGCATAGCTTCAGAGTTATCCACGCCGCTTAGCACGAGGTCGTTTCTAAGGTTATTTAGCAAAAGCAAGCTATTTGCCGTCGAGCAGCCAAGGTCGCATACTCTTGCATCTTTTGGCAAAATTTTAGCTAGCAGCTTTGCATTTAGATTTGAGCTCACATCATAAAATGGCACCGAGCGTGAGATCATATCGTCAAAAACGCTTGCCACAAAGTCGTCAAACTCAAACTGCTTGCTTATAGGCTCCTTAAAAATTTCATCTCTCATATGCCAGCTCCGTATCCATCAAAGTATCTCATCGTCTCTCCAAAAAAGAGATCGCACACGCCAACACAAGCTCTAGCTCCGTTTATATCGCATTTGATCTGTTCTTTTAGCTCTTCAAGTGTGTTAAATTTTTTATTATCTCGCAAGCGTTTTATAAAACAAACCGCGACATGCTTCGCTACTTTTGGCGCGACCTCGTCTAAGATGTGTGTCTCGACGCTAAAATTTCCATCTGTGCTAAGCCTGTTGCCTATAAAAGTGACCGAGCCATAGGTGTATGAGCCCATCCTCGTTCTTGTCGCATAGACGCCCTCGCGCGGCAAAAGATAGCTTTTGATCTCTAAATTTAGCGTAGCAACCAGCTCCTTTGCACCGATGCCCTGCCCTTTTATCACGTTGCCCTCGATTGAGTACTCCCTGCCTATTAGCCTGTTTGCCTCTTCGATGTTGCCCTGACGTATCAGCTCCCTAATGGCCGAGCTATGCACGCCCATGCCGTCATAACAAACCTCATCAACGACAACAACCTCACCATCAAAAATTCTTTTCAGATCGTGCTTGTCCCACGCTCTGTTTCTACCAAATCTAAAATCAAAGCCAACAACGATCTTTTTTAAATTTTTAAAATCATGTTTTAGTAGCGCGATAAATTCCTCACCGCTAAGCCCTTTAATGGTGTCAAAATCATACAAAAAGCAAGGGTAGTTTGAGTACTCCGCTCGCTTTAGCTTTGGCGTGATGTTGGCTTTATTTTTATCGATCACGACAAGTCCGCCAAACTCGCCTAGCTGCTTTAAAAGCTGTTTGTGTCCTCTATGCACGCCGTCAAAATGCCCGATCGCAACGGCAGTGATATTATCTTTTGTTAAAAGTGTAGAAAAATTCGGCATTTCCCTCTTTCCCTTTTACTTCGCACTCTTTGCAAGCTATCATTTTAAATCCTAGGCCATTAGCCATCACTTCAAATCTCTTCATCGCTAAATTTATAGCTTTCATATCAGTGACGACGCCTTTTTTATTTCGTTTTACGCCAACACCCACTTCAAACTGCGGTTTAAAAAGCGTGATGATGAGCGAATTTTCGCTTGCAAGCTCGCCTATGGCTGGCAAAATTTCAGCCAAAGAGATAAAGCTTACATCGCAAGTTATTAGATCAAATTTATCTTGCTCTTGCTTGGCAAACTCTCTGACGTCAGTTTTTTCATAAATTTTCACTCGCTCATCGCTTCTTAAGCTAGCGTCAAGTTGATCAGTTCCAACATCCACACCAGTTACGCTTTTTACACCACGCTCAAGTAAAATTTGCATAAAGCCACCAGTTGAGCTGCCGATATCAAGCGCATTTTTGCCAGTTAGATCAAATTTCACCGTCTCCAAAAAGCTATTTAGCTTCAAAGCTCCTCGCCCAACGTAAATTTCATCAAGCAGTGAAATTTTAGCCTCGCTAACCTCGCTTGAAACCTTGGTGCAAATTTCGCCGTTTGTTAGCACCTTGCCAGATTTTATAAGCTCGCTCGCCTTGTTTCTACTTATGTTTAAAACGCTTGCGACGTAGTTATCAAACCTCAAGTTTTAGCCTCTCATATTCGCTCTCATCGATCACCGGCACGCCTAGCTCATTTGCTTTTTCTAGCTTACTGCCAGCCTCCTCGCCAGCTAGCACGAAGTCCGTTTTTTTAGAAACTGAGCCAGAAACCTTTGCGCCAAAACTCTCAAGCTCCGCCTTTATCTCATCCCTTGGGCGACTTAGCGTGCCAGTTATGACGACCGTTTTGCCACTTAGCGCATTTGAGATGCTCTGCACCTGCATCACGCTTGGCTGCACGATCTGGCTAAGGTCTAAAATTTCTGCTCTATTTACCTCGGCAAAATCTATCAAGCTATTTGCCATCTCCGTGCCAAAGCCCTCAAGCGAGGTTAGCTCATCAAAACTAGCATCAAGCCAGCCTAGCCCAAAACTACTTGCAAGCTTTTTAGCTGCTACCTCGCCGATGTGCTCGCAACCAAGCCCCGTGATAAAGCGCGCTAGCTCCGCACCTTTGCTAGCTTCAATGGCATTTAAAAGGTTATTTACCTTTTTCTCTTTAAAACCATCAAGCACAATGAGATCATCAAATTTAAGGCCATAAATGTCTTTTATGCAAGAGATCAGTCCCTTATCAAATAGCAAATTTACGATCGCATCGCCAAGGCCGTCTATGTTTAGGCATTTTTTCGATGCGTAGTGAATGATAGAGCCAACCACTCTTGCCCTGCAGCTTAAATTTTGACACTTTACAAAGACCCCTTCATCAAGCAGGTGCGAGCCGCAAACTGGGCAAAATTTAGGCCTATCAATCGCTTGCTCACTGCCATCTCGCCTATCTTTAAAAACTTTTGTGATCTTTGGTATCACATCTCCTGAGCGGATGATGCCGATGTAGTCGTTTTTCATAACGCCAAGGCGCTCTATTTCATCAAAGTTATGAAGCGTGGCGGATTTTACATTTGCACCATCAATATTTACCTCATCAAGCACGCCAACAGGTGTTACTACGCCGCTTCTGCCAACCTGAAGCGCGACATCTTTTAGCCTAGTCACCTTTTCAATAGCTGGAAATTTAAACGCCACCATAAATTTTGGAAATTTGACCGTATAGCCCAGCTCTTCGCAGCGTGCAAGGTCATTTACGCGTATCACCATACCATCCATCATCACACTCTTTGAGTCACGATTTGCCAAAAGCTCATTATACGCAGCCTCGAGCTCATCTTTTTTTAAAATTTTGAAAAAATCATCTCTTTCAAAACCAAGATCACGCACAAATTTCATAATCTCGCTGTGATCTTTTAGCCCAAGGCTCTGCTCGCCTACACCCCACGGTATGAAAAGCAGCTTTCTTTTAGCAGTGACTGCGCTATCAAGCTGTCTTAGGCTTCCGGCAGCTGCATTTCTAGGATTTGAAAGCGGCGCCTCGCCATTTTTTGCGCGCTCTGCATTTAGAAGCTCAAAATCTTCTTTTTTTATAACGACCTCGCCCCTGATTTCAATCAGCCCTTTGTAATCAATGCTCTTTAAAACAGAATTTATCGTCTTTGCATTTTGCGTCACGTCTTCGCCTGTAACGCCATCACCTCTAGTTATCGCCCTAACCAAAACGCCGTTTTCGTAAAGCAAATTTAAGCTCGCTCCGTCAAATTTTGGCTCAGCCACAAAGGTCAAATTCTCTTTATCACCACGCTTTAGCCACGCATCAAGCTCACCTAGATCAAAAATATCTTCCATACTCCACATGCGTTTGATGTGATTAGCCTTGCTAAAGCCCTCTTTTACGGTGCCGCCCACGCGTTTTGTAGGTGAAAAGATAGAAATTTCGCTTGGATTTGTCTGCTCATAATCAAGCACAGCGTGATATAGCGCGTCATACTCCTCGTCACTTGCAAGTGGCTCATCCTCGTCGTAGTAGGCCTTTGCCCACGCATTTAGCGTCTCTACCGCTTTTTCATACTCTTGTTTTGTCATTTTTGCTCCAAATTTACACCGCATTTTATCTTAAACATACTTTATAAATGATCTAAATTTAGCTCTCTTGCGTCACATAAATGGACATTTTTATAGACCTTTGCTATCTCGTCCCTCACCCTCATAAGCGCAAAGCCAAGTAAATTTTGCCCTCGACACTTCATAGGATTTTGCGCATTTTCATCGCTTGTGGCCAAACCTATGCCCCAAATTTTATCAACTGGGCTTGCCTCAACCAAAACTTTACTCCCAGTTTGGAGCAGAAAGTCTCGCAAAGGGGCATTTTGGCTAAATTTTAGATAGCTAGCATTTAGCACGACGCCAAATTTGATCTCATCCCAGACCTTAGCGTCAAAGCCTCGCACCTGCCTGCCAAGTGCCTTCATCTGCGCTGGATCTTTGGCGGATAAAATTTTCTCCAAAGCCTCTTTATCAACAAAACACTCAGCCTTTTTAGCCTTACACTCTACCAAAGCGTGGCTTGCTTCATCGCCTCATGCATATTAAAAAGCTGCTTGTGCTCGGCTACATCGTGCGTGCGGATGATATGTGCGCCATTTTCAAAAGCCTTTAAGTGTAGGTAAAGTGAGCCTGGTAAGCGTTCTTTGACCTCGCTTTTGCAGTAGTGATTTATGACTGATTTGCGGCTGGCACCAACTAGCAACGGACAGTCAAATTTTAAAAAATGCTCCAAATGCTTAATAAGCAATAAATTTTGTTCAGCCGTCTTGCCAAAGCCAATACCCACATCAAGCACTAGTTTTTTGGCACCAAGCTCCTTTGCTAGGGCTATCTTTTGCTCAAAAAAGTCTGCTATCTCGCCGATTAAGTCGTTATATTTTGGTGCGACCTGCATAGTCGCAGGATCGCCTTGCATATGCATCATGCAAAACTCAGCGTCATATCGCGCCGCAAGCGTGGCAAGTGAGGCGTTTGCCGTGATGTCATTTATCATTTTAAAGCCGTGATTTAGAGCAAATTCAAGGCAATAAGGATCAAAGCTATCAAGACTAAATTTTGCCCTTTCATGTAAATTTAGCTTGCAAATTTCCTCTACGATATCCTTTATGCGTCCAAATTCCTCTTCACGGCCGCAATACTCGCTCCCTGGCCTTGAGCTAACGCCACCAAGATCGATATAGTCCGCACCTGCTTCGATCATGTATTCTATTTTTGAGATACCATTTTGCGTATTTATGCGGCTTTGTTCGTTAAAGCTATCTGTGTTTATATTTGCAACGCCCATTATAAGAGGCTTTGTTGGCTTTATAAATTTTGTATCCAAAAAGGCTGCTAAATTTTTAAGCCCAAAGTCTTGCAACTTCTCTTTTTTAGTTAGCTGCCTAAGCTGCGCATCTGTCGCTATTAGTAAGGCTTTATTTAGACTCTCACGACCCAAAATCGTATCTTTATGCGTCACAAGCTCAGCTCCAACGCTAAGTGCATCTTGCTTTAGGATATTTGCCGCTGGGGTTTTTATCTCATCTATGTAAATAAAATTTATCTCGCTCTTTTCATGCATGAGCTTCGCACCAGCAGGACTTGGCGAGATAGCTTTGCAAATTTCATCAAAGTCACTTTTGTTATTTATCTTATAAAATTTCAACGTCGTCCTTTTTGAAATATAGTAAGTAGTAGCGGCGTTAGCACGGCGTGAGACTTGGCGTTTAGATCGGCAAGCTTGATAAGCGAGAAAAAATAATCCATCTCCTCACCGCTAAATTTATACCCGCTATCGACCGCCTTTGTCACGATAACGCCAACAAGCTCTTTTAGCTCGTTTTTGCCAAATTTTTGAGCTTGCTCATCTGTGATCTTTTGATCGGTAAAGCTTGTTATCTCTTTTAAGCTAAGCGATTTTAAGTTTAGATCAAGAGTTATTTTTGGTTTTTTGGTTAGATTATTTTCTATGAGCATTCTTGATCTAATCGTTGGTAGAAGTAAATTTTTACTCTGCGTTGCTATTATAAATTTGATATTTCTTGGAGGCTCTTCGATGATCTTTAAAAGTGCGTTTTGAGCCTCTGTCCTAAAAGAATTAGCATGTATTACTAAAATTTTTTCATCTTTTTCAGCAATGTAAGCTTCTGCGATGACCTCTTTTGCGTTTTCTAGCAAAAAATCATCGCTTATAAAAAATCTTAAATTATTTGTGCCAAACTCGCTTTCAAGCTTGGCTTTTAAACTTTCAAAATCGCTTGTAACGACGATTTTATTAAGCATTTAGAGTATCACCTTGGCAAAAAGCGCTGCATCAATGCTTTTATCAAAAATTTTGCAAAGACTTATTAGTTTAATGTCTAAATTTTCATCGCTTGAGCTAAGAGTAAAGCTATTTTGTGCCTGCTCGTCAAATAGCCACATATAACTATCCTCATCACTTTTGGCTAAATTCGCATATCTATCAAGGCTCTTTCCGATATAAAAAAACAAGTAACCGTTTGGAAAAGCAAGACTTAGCATATCTTTTAGAAGCTGCTTTTGTTCATTTGTCTCTATCTCATCAAGCGATGGATAAAGCGATCTTAGGCTAAAAAATGGCAAAAATGGCCTAATGCTTTTTGAATGGTTCATCTTTTTTAAAAGATAAATTTCAAACCATCTTCGCTCTTCGTCGCTTATAGTTATAAAAGCCCTTCCTTCAAGTAAAAATTTAAGCCTAGATGCGAGCAAAGGCGTCCATTCAACACGCCTTTCCTCCATCCAGCTCATCAACGGACCTTCATCCCTAATAGCCTTTAACGTCCACTGAATAAAATCTTGCATTATTTATCTAGCTTATAAGCATCATGAAGTACGCGAACCGCTAGCTCACCATATTTTTGATCAACGATCATTGAAATTTTTATCTCGCTTGTTGAGATCATTTGGATATTTATACCCTCTTTTGCAAGCGTTTCAAATGCCAAACATGCTACGCCGCTATGGCTCTTCATGCCGACGCCAATAACTGAAACTTTCACGATCGCATCATCAAATTCTATATGTTTTGCGGCCGAGAGCTTTTGCATAGTCTCTTTTGCTAGTTCAAGCTCATTTTGTGGCACTGTAAAGCCTAAATTTGTAGTGCCGTCATGTCCTACGTTTTGGATGATCATATCTACGTTTATATTTTCATGAGCTAAAGCTGTAAAAATTTCTGCTGCGATGCCAGGCTTATCAACTACGCCTCTTAGTGTTACTCTTGCTTGATTTTTATCTAGTGCTATTCCGCTTACTAAAACTGCTTCCATATTGTCATCTTCCTTTACTATTAATGTGCCTTCGTTGTGATTAAAGCTACTTCTTGTAATGAGTTTTACATTTAGTTTTTTTGCTAGCTCGACTGAGCGATTTTGTAGCACCTTTGCGCCAGCAGAAGCTAGCTCAAGCATTTCATCGTAGCTTATTTTCTCAAGTTTTTTTGCCTTTTTTTCTATCCTTGGATCAGTCGTATAAACGCCATCAACATCGGTAAAAATTTCGCATAGATCAGCATTTAGCGCTCCTGCTAATGCAACTGCACTAAGGTCGCTACCACCTCTACCAAGGGTTGTGATATTACCTTTTTCATCTATACCTTGAAAGCCAGCTACTACTACGATTTTGCCAGCTTTTAGCTCGGCCTTTAGCCTAGCAGTCTCTATCCTTTCGATCCTTGCTTTTGTATGAATATCATCGGTAATTATGCCTGCCATCGCACCTGTCATACCTACACACGCATAGCCTTTTGCATTAAGTGCGATCGTTAAAAGCGCGGTCGTTACTTGCTCTCCAGAGCTTAAAAGCATATCAGTGGCGACGCCATCTGGATGTTTTGAAAAATACTCACTATATTCAACCAATTGATTTGTAACTCCGCTCATCGCAGAAACTACCACAACTACGTCTGCACCGCTATTTTTTGTCTCAATGACTCTATTTGCCACAGCTTCGATGCGTTCAAGTGTTCCTACGCTAGTTCCGCCAAATTTTTGAACGATCAACATCAAAAATATCCTTTCTCTTTAAAATAACTCAAAACCTTTTCATAAATAGGCTTTTTAAAGTGATTTATACCCTCTAAACTTCTACCAAAATCTACAAATTTATACTCGCTAAACTCAGGATGCTCTGTCTTTAAATTTATGCTGGCACCATTTTTAAGTCTAACCAAAAAATATTTTTGCGTCTGTCCATCAAATGGATAAAATTTCTTTGCCGCATTAGCTGGAAAGTCGTAGCTTAGCCACTGCGGATACTCATCTAAGATATCGATTTTATCAGTTCCGATCTCTTCTTTAAGCTCCCTTTTTAAAGCCTGCTTTGGACTCTCACCTTCGTCTATTCCGCCTTGAGGAAACTGCCAAATATCATCCATATCCACCCTTTTTGCGACTAAAATTTCACATTTAAATGGATACAAGCTAGACAAAATAACAGCTGCCACATTTGGTCTGTATTTTTTTTGCATGATTTTTCCAAAAATTTTATTTGGGATAATAACTAAAAAGAGTTAAGAGATAGATAAATAAGACTACTTTTTACGACGTTTGTAGTAAATCACACAGCCACTAAAAAGTAGCACGCCAACTCCACAAGAAGCCATAAAAAAGATAAATTTTCCAGCCTCTCCGAATGTATATCCAGCGTGCAAATCAAGCATAAATTTATAAATTTCAAAAGATTTTGGCATGGTGTTTTTTAAAATTTCTCCACTTGCCGTATCGACTACAAACCTAACGCCATTACTCTCACTAGCGCCTTTTGGCAAGTAAAAGATCATAAATTTTACGCCGTCTTTATTGAGAATAAAATTTAAAGCATCAAACTCATTTCCAAATTTTAAAGTAAAAATTTCATAAGCTTTTTGAAGATTTTCTACCTTTTGCTCATCATTTAGGCTAAAACCATTTTTACTAGTAAAATTTGGCTTTTTAAAGACCTTCTCTTCGCCACAAATTTGATTTATAAAAAGAGCAAATTTCTCATAAGAAAAGTATAGACCGCTAAAACAGATAATAAGCAAAATGGCTCCTAAATAAAGCCCTAAAAATCCATGCAGTGAATATAAAAACGCAAATTTCTTTGCCTTTAGGTTTAGCTTAAAGGCACTAATAAATTTGCTTCTAAATCTCCAAAATTGTATAAACGCTCCAGTCAATAAAATCACAAGTAGTGCAAGCGTTGAAATCGCCACTAGCTCACTTGCGAATTTAGATAAATTTTCATTTTTAAATAGAGCTAGTCCTAGATTTTTATGTAAATTTAAAGCTAGCCCTATAAATTTTTCCACACTGTTTTCAGAGACTACCTCGCCCGTATAAGGATCTACAAAGAATGATTTAAACTCACCGCTCTCGCTTGTACCGCTTACTACATAAGCTCTATTTGCCTCGCCTTTTATCTTTATATAACTAAGGTTAAAATTTGGCCAAGTCTTACTAAAGACCTTTAAAATTTCATCTATTTTTAAAGCACTTTTATTAGTTGCTATGTCTATCTCATCTTTGCTAAAAGCTTCAATTATCTCATCATGATACGAAATAATCGCTCCGCTAATTGAAATTATCAAAAGTGACAAAGCAAAGATAAGAGCTAAAATTAAGTGAAATTTCCGCCAAATTTTAAACATTTTAAAACTTCAAATTAAAGCCAAGCTCGATCTTTTGTCCATCGACTATCAAAACATCATATCTGCCTGATCTTGTCGTAAAAAACTCGTTAAAGAGATTATAAACGCTTAAGTTTAGGCTGAAATTTTTAGTTACATTGTAGTTTATGCCAAGGTCTGCGATAACGTAAGCTCTCATATCATCAGCATAACTAAATGAGTTTTTAGTTCTACCATAATAATTTATCTGTGACCAGAAATTTAGCCATCTATTTAGCTCGTAGTTCGCTCCAAATTTAAATGTATGAAGCGGATAGTTGTTTAAGCTTTTGCCAACTTCTGATCCATCTTTTTGTTTTGATTTTGTATAAACATAGCTTTGATTTAGTCTAAGAGCATTTGTCACCTGCCACTCATTTGTTAGCTCAACTCCATAAATTTCAGCTTTACCGATATTTATACTCTCCCAAATACCATTTGGATAAATTTTGCCTTTATGCCTGCAAACACTGCCTCTTGAGCATATAGGCCTGTAACTTAACATATCTTTAAAACTTGTGTAAAAGCCAGTTAGTGAAGCTTCAAAACCTTCATTGTTATTATAAACGCCGCCAAATTCATAACTTACGCTTGTCTCTGGCTTAAGGCTGCTTCTACCAAGCTGTGCTCCACGTCCTCCAGCAAATGGCAAAGCAAGATCTTGCGTGCGTTGCTTGATATCAGGTGTCGCATAACCTGTGCTAACTCCGCCTTTTAAGGCAAAAAAGTCATTTAAGCTATAGATACCATAAATTCTTGGTGAAACGTGCGAACCATAGTTCTCATCGTAGTTATAGCGAATACCTGTACTTAAAATGAAGTCTTTTATAAGGCGATAATCATCTTCAGCATAGACCGAATAATCATACCTTTTTACATTCGCAGCGTCCGCTGTAGTTGCCTTTTCATCTAGCTTTTCTTTTTTAGTATTTAGTCCTAAGGTAAAGGCGTTATTATCAGTAAAATATGAGCCTTTTGTATCAAAATTTAGAGTCTTTAGCGTCAAATTTTGTTGTGCTATCTCTTTTATCTTGCCATAAGATAAATAGCTTTGAAGCAAGATATTATCAAGCCTTGCTTCGTGGCTTAAATTTATCACATCGCCTTTTATTCTCTCGCTAGCAACTGAGTTAGTGCCAGTTGATAGTGTTTTGCCTTTAGTTCTTTTATATTTCACATCGCTTCTTGCAAGCTCAAGCGTAAGATCATTATTTTCATTTGGCTTTAAAAAGAGCTTCGCACCAAAATTTCTATCCTTTTGCTCTCTATTTGCATAAGAAATTTTATCTTCTGATTTATTTAAATTTTTACCATAAACAGAAACACTTAAAACATCGTCAATTAGTCCAGAGTGCAAATAAAGGCTGTTGTAAAACTCACCGCTTATATTTTTATTTCTAGCAAATTTATAGCTTGAGCCAAGATTTGCGCCAAATTCATTACTAAACTCATCTGTTATGATATTTATAACTCCGCCTAACGCGTCACTTCCATAAAGCGAGCTCATAGGTCCACGTATCACTTCGATACGGCTTATCGCACTTGCTGGCGGGATGAAACTATATGAGCCTCCAACGCTTCTAAGCCCTTTATAGGCGTTGTCACCTGGTACTGGCATACCATTTACTAAAATTTTAGTAAATCTTGGAGAGAATCCACGTATAGAAATTCCTCGTCTATTTGCCGCTTCGGGAGTCGTTCCAAAAAGACTTGGGATATCCTTTGTCATGCTCTCGATATCTTTATGATTTTTCTTTTCTAATGCCTCTTTGGTTATAACGCTAAGCGTTGCTGGTGCGTCTTTGATATTTTGCTCAAATCCTGTTGCACTCACTACTTTAACCTCTGGCAGAACCTTATCTTCATTTGCAAAAAGCGGTAAATTTATAAAAATTGCCGCACAAATAGAAATTTTTAATGCACTTTTCACAAAAACTCCTTATAAAAATTTAATGCACATTTTACTAAAATTAAATAATCGTTATCAATATCATATGTAACGCTAAAGGGATTAAATTTAACGCTTGAGGGATAAAATGATAAATTTAGACAAAAAATATGGAACGAGCAAGATATCTCAAAAGGAAAAACAAGTAAGCGTGGAGTTTTTCAAGCAAAGCAGTGGCATCAGCTATCTAAAAAGTGAAATTTTATGTAATGGCAAGATAAAAAGAGATCGCCACAAGTCTAAAAAATATCTATTTTTAATGTTTAATGAGGATAAAAACGATCTTTGCTTTAAGCTTGATAGAAAAGAGTATATTTTAAACAAAGATGAATTTTGCATTGGGCTTGTTAATGACGATTTTAAAGGTGTCTTTGAGTATCAAAATAAATTTTATAAGACTAAAACACTACTTTTTGACGAAAGCTATGCAAATAAGCTTGAGATATTTGCTGGACTTAGATTTGATGATAAATTTGAGCTATTAAAATACAAAAAAGATTTAGCTCAAATTTGCGTTTTGAATGAACTTGAAACGACAAATTTATATGAAGGCGCGATGAGAGAAATTTTTACCGAATCAAAAATTTTAGAGCTTATTTATAAAAGTAAAATACGAAAAGAGAGCGAAATTTCACTTAGCAGTGACGAAGAAAAGACTCTTTTAAGGGCTAAAACGATCTTGTTAAGTCGTATGCAAAATCCTCCAAGCATCAAAGAGCTAGCCCATCTTTGTGGCACAAATGACTTTTGGCTAAAGAAAAATTTTAAGCTATTTTTCAAAGATACGATCTACCAACTCTTAGCAAAAGAGCGTCTAAAGCTGGCTTTTACTCTTTTAGAGCAAAATGATATAAGCATAAAAGAAGCCGCAAATATCGTAGGCTACGCAAATACTGCACATTTTGCAAAAATTTTTAAGATAAATTTTGGCTTTTTGCCAAGCAAACTCTTAAAGACAAAAAGCTACTTTTAAACTGCTATAAATGCCAAATTTCTTATAATCGCCAAAATTTAAAAAGAGAGAAATTTGCAAGTTTATATCCACGTGCCATTTTGTGAAAGCAAATGTCCCTACTGTGCTTTTGGCTCAAGTGATGACGAATTTAACAAGGTTAGCGCCTATTTTAAGGCACTTTGCCTTGATCTAAATTTTCAGCTAAAAAGCCAAAATGTAAAAGAAATTTCTACTATCTTTTTTGGTGGCGGCACACCAAGTGCGGTAAATGCTAAATTTTATGATGAAATTTTTAGCATTTTAGCGCCTCTTTGCACGACTAAAACCGAGATCACACTTGAAGCAAATCCAAACTCAGCAAGCCTTGCTTGGCTAAAGCATGTAAAAAATTTAGGGGCAAATCGCATAAGCTTTGGTGCTCAAAGTTTTTTTGAAGATAAGCTTAAATTTCTTGGGCGCATTCACAGCAGGGAGCAAATTTTTAAAGCAGTTGAAAATGCCGGGGCAGCTGGCTTTAGCAATATAAATTTAGACCTCATCTACGACACCAAATTTGACACTAAAAAGCGCCTTTTGGCTGAAACTGAAAATTTAAAAAGTCTTGCTATCACGCATCTAAGCGCCTACTCGCTCACTCTTGAAGAAAACACCCCATTTGCTGGTAAAAAAAGTTATAAAAAAGATAGCGACACTTTGGCTAAATTTATGATAGAGCAGATCAAGCGAGCTGGCTTTGGGCAGTATGAAATTTCAAATTTCGGCCAAATTTGCAAGCACAATCTTGGCTACTGGCAAGGCAAAAACTATCTTGGCGTGGGCGCTTTTAGCGTGGGCTTCGTGGATGGCACGAGATACTACGCCAAAAATAGCATAGATGCCTACATCTCACAACCAACTTACAGAAAAAAAGAAATTTTAAGTCAAAGCGAGCTAGTAAGAGAGCATATATTTTTAGGGCTTAGAAGCATAGTTGGTGTGGAGGCTGGACAATTAAGTGAGGCTCAGAAAAAAAGGGCGAATCTACTTGTAGAAAATGAAAAACTGCTCTTTAAAAATGGTAAATTTTACAATCCAAATTTCTTACTAAGCGACGAAATCGCACTCTTTATCGAGGGCTAAATTTATAAAATTTTGAGCAAAGTCAAGATAAAATACAAAGCTTAAATAAAATTTAATAGAGGCAAAAATGTTTGGAATGAGTTTTTCTGAAATCTTAGTTATCGCCATTATTGCAGTGTTAGTTTTAGGTCCTGACAAGCTGCCAAGCGCGATGGTTCAGATTGCAAAATTTCTAAAAATGTTTAAAAAAGGCATAAATGACGCAAAATCAACATTTGATCAAGAAATGAAGATAGCTGAACTAAAAGAAGATGCCCAAAAATATAAAGAAAGCATAACTAAAAGTACACAAAGTGTGCGCAAAAAGCTTACTTTTGAAGAGCTTGACGAGATCAAAAAAAGCGCAAATGATATCACAAACGATATACAAAATGTCGTAAGCGATACAAAAAAAACGGTAGAAAATATACAAAATCCAACAAATTTAGTTAAAGATGCGATCTTAAACGATAAAAAAGAGGCGTAATGTTTGAAGAGCTAAGACCCCATTTAATCGAACTTAGAAAGAGACTTTTTATAAGCATAGTAAGCGTTTTTGTCTGTTTTGGCATCTGCTTTACGTTTTGGAACCCACTGCTTGCATGGATGAGCGAACCGCTAAAACAGGTCTTACCAGCTGGCTCAAATATCATATTCACTCAAATTCAAGAGCCATTTTTTACAGCAATGAAGGTTGCATTTTTTGCTGGTGTCGTGATCGCGCTACCTATCATTTTTTGGCAGTTTTGGCTATTTGTCGCCCCTGGGCTTTATGACAATGAAAAAAAATATGTGATCCCATTTGTCATCTCAGCTTCATTTATGTTTGCGTGTGGAGCGGCATTTTGTTATTACGTGGTGATTCCACTTGGCTTTGCGTTTTTAGTAAATTTTGGTGGCCAGCTCTTTAAGGCGCTACCAAGCATTGGCGAATATGTTGGCTTTTTTGCAAAACTGCTGATTGGCTTTGGAATTTCATTTGAGCTACCAGTCATTACATTTTTCTTAGCAAAGATCGGACTTGTCGATGACAAGATGCTAAAAGATTACTTCAGATACGCTGTTGTTATTATCTTTATCTTTGCAGCTATCGTTACACCACCTGATGTGATAAGTCAAGTCTTAATGGCACTGCCACTCATCGGACTTTATGGAATTTCAATAATCGTCGCTAAAAGAGCTAACAAGAGCGACGATGAAGACGAAAAAGAAGAACAAGACAGCGACGTAGCAAGCGATGAGTAATATAAACGACGTCTCAAGTTATGATTATTTTTTGCCAGAAGAGCTCATCGCAAAAGAGCCAGTTTTGCCAAAAGAAGAGGCAAGATTGCTCGTCTATTTTAAAAATACAAAAGAGATAAAACACTATAAATTTAAAGATCTCTCTAGTCTTATTCCAGATGATGCTGCAGTTATTTTTAATAATACAAAAGTTATCAAAGCTCGCATTTTAGGACAAAAAGAAAGCGGTGGGGCTTGCGAAGTAATGCTAAACCAGCCCATAGGCGAGAATAAATTTAGCGTCTATATAAGAGGTAAAGTAAGCGCTGGTAGCGTTTTAAATTTTCCTGATAATCTAAAAGTCAATGTGCTTGAGCTAAATGACGATGGCACAAGAGTGGTAAATTTTACGCAAAATGGCGTTTTGCTTGATAATGTTCACCTTTTTAGTGAGCTTGAAAAGATCGGTCACGTACCACTTCCGCCATACATTAAAAGGGCTGATACCAAGGATGATGAGAGCTGGTATCAAAGCATATTTGCTAAAAATAGCGGTGCAGTGGCAGCTCCAACGGCTAGCCTTCACATAAGTGAACAAATGCTAGAGCAGATAAAAGCAAAGCATGAAGTCGCCTACATTACGCTTCACGTTGGCGCTGGGACATTTAAAGGTGTGGAGTGCCAAAATATAAATGACCACAAAATGCACTCAGAATTTTACGAGCTAAGCGAGCAAGCTCAAGAGATTATAAATTCTAATAAACCAATCCTTGGCGTTGGCACGACGGTTACTAGATGTGTTGAAGAATTTGCAAGGAGCAAGCAAGCAAGCGGCTTTTGCAAGCTATTTTTAAACCTAAATAATAAGCCTATCAGGCAAAACTACCTTCTTACAAATTTTCATCTACCAAAATCAACTCTAATAATGCTGGTTACTAGCTTCATAGGACTTGAAGAGACGATGAGGATTTATAAAACGGCAGTTGATGAAAAGTATAGATTTTACTCATACGGCGACGGGATGTTGATAATATGAAAGATAAACCTATCGATATCATAAATAGAATGGAAATTTTTCTTAGCGCCATATACCAAGATGCGCAAGATACTAAAAATTCCATCATTTTTAGTTACGATCCAAGTTATCCAAGGCTTTTAAAATTTGATGCCACAAATCTCATAAAAACACTTGAAAATATTTGCAAATTTTTCCTTTACTCTACCGAATATGCAGACATTTACATTCTCTTTCAGCTTAAAAATTATAGTCCCAAATCTGTACATTTTGACATTAAAATAAAATCTAGCCATAGCGTAATGAGACCAAGTCATTACTATCTCAGCAAGATAAATGACTATCTAAAAAAAGCAAATGAATCTATGATCTCTCATAATGATGGAGAATTTTTAATATCTTTTAGCGCGGCACTAACAGGCGATAGAGCCATCCAAAGACAAATAAATATCAAAAATCAAACAAATACAAATATCTTAGTTGCTTGCGATGACGATGCTTTGTTTGATACCATTAGTGCTCAGATAAATTTTTTAGGTCTAAAAGTTATCGGCAAAAACGACCTTAGCAATCTAATGAGACACATAAAAGATTCTATTTTTACTCCATTTGTTATTTTTATTGATAGTAAAATTTTAAAAAATGAAGCGATGTTAGAGGATATACTTGAATTTAAAAATATTAAAAATTTTCGTATTGTAGCTATTTGTAAAAGCGATGAGTCGGCTAACGATCTGCCAAATCATGTCACAGTATTAAAGCAGCCCTTTAGCACAGATAGCTTTCAGCTAGCTTTTAAAAATTCTCTCGAGAAATAGACCGATTTTTACTTTTTAATTTATCCCAAGATATCTTTTTAAAATAATAGTGGCTGAAATGCTATCTAGCCTACCATCTCGTCTTGTATTGGTGTAAATTTCACTAGCTTCGCTGCTGCTAAAGGCCTCATCTTGATAGACAATATTTGCCTTTACATCAAGAAGTGAGACAAAATGCTCGATGCGTCTTCTCATCTCATCTTCACTACTACCGCCGATTGGCACGCCCACCACTAGCGTATCTGGGGCATATTCATTTACCTTTTGGCTCACATCTCTTGCGGCTTGATTTCTATTTTTTCTAAGCACTGGCTCAAGCGGAGTCACGATCTCGCCAAAACCAAAAGCAAGTCCTATTCGCTTTAACCCAACATCAATAGCCATAAATTTCTCTCTCATAGCAAACTCTTTACTCTTAGATTTGAAATTTCAACTAACCCTTCAAGCTCGTACTCATAGATGATATCGCCAAATTTTGCCAAAACTTCATCAAGACTTACGCCATTTTTACAAAATTTTAAGATCTCGTCACTAGTTTTTTCTTGCTCTTTAATCTCGCCAAAAAGCGAAGCAAATTTATGATAGTCATCGATAAGCTCGGCTTTTTTATTTGCAAGCAAAAAATTTGTCCCATCGCTTTCGCCCATACGCTGTGGCAGTACATAAACTGGAATTTTAAGCTCATTTGCAAGCCTTGCACTTTGCATAGAACCACTTTTAAGATCAGCTTGCGCGACGACTAAAGCTTCGCAAAGCCCCACAACTATGCGGTTTCGCTCCAAAAATCTATAAGCAAGTGGCGGCTCGCCTTCATCATACTCACTAAGTGCCAAGGCTTTGGTATAAATTTCATTTATTGCCACTTTATTTTGGCTTGGATAGATGGTGTCAAGTCCGCTCGCAAAAATGCCAATCGTTCGTGGCATAGCAGCTTTATGAGCCGCGATATCAACGCCGATTGCTCCACCACTTACCACACAGATATTTGCACTTTTTAGTGCTGTACAAAGTGCCGTAACGCACTCTTTTGTATAAACATTTGCCTTTCTTGAGCCAACAACCGCGATCTTTGGTAAGGATAAAAGCGAAGTATCTCCGATAAAATTTAGCTGTTTTGGTGGATTTTTTAGTCTATTTAGTGGCTCTGGGATAAAGTCAAGTCTCATAAAATATCTTTTAAATAAACCACATCAACATCTTTTAAAAGATTATTTTTGCTCTCTTTTATAACCGAGATCGTATTTTTCTTTGGATGTCCAATGGCGATCGCGTAGCCTCTTTTTTTAGCCAAATTTACAGCAGCCACAAGCTCACGTCTAACAGCACTAGCCGATGGATCGTCGTCTAAAAATATATCCCTTGAGATGTATGGCTGATTATGTTTTTTTGCAGCTCTTGCTACTGCGGTTTGGGCGATAGTTTTGCTATCAACAAAGACAAAGCCCTGCTCTATCAGCGCCCTATAAGCCTTATCCATAGCGTCAAAATCGCTTGTAAAGCGTGATCCTGTGTGGTTGTTTGTATATTTTGCACGCGGGAAGTCTTTGCGTATCTTTTTTATCTTTTCATGCATGCTCTCAAAGCTCTCATTGATCGTGAGAGTGCCTATTTCTGGGCTATCAAAGTGTTTTGCTTGCATCGGAAGATGTATCATATAAAACTCAAATGTTCTTGCGATATTTGGCGTGTCTGGATGAGTCTTTGTCGCTGGAAAAATAGACGGTGTGATTTTTAAGCCAAGCGACTTTATCATACTTGCATGTTCAAATGTCGCCACATCGTCTATTATGATAACGAGCTTTGCGCGCCCTTTTATGCTGGCATTTGGCGTAAAAGGTACCGCTTCAAAGCTATCTTTTTTTATATTTTTTTCTTCATATTTTGTTTTTTCTATCTTTTTGGTAGTTAAATTTTCAGCTTTTTTAGCTGGCTCGACTTTTATGTTCTCGTTTTTAAATTTCTCTTTTTTTTCTATTTCAGTACTTTTATTTTGATCGACTTTTACTTCAAAATTTTGAGGTTTTAACTCAGTTTTTTGTTCGATTTTTGAGCTATAAAATGGCTCTATCTTTTGTTCATTTTCTATTACACTAGGCTCTGTATTTTTATAACTTGCAAGTAAATTTTTAGTATCGTTTTGCTCTTTTTTTATCTCTTCTTTTTTGGCTTCACTCTTTACTTCAGCTATCTTCTTTTGCTCTTTTGGCTCAACTTTTGAATTTAAAGCAAGCTCACTTTTATGCTTAGGATCGGTAAAAATTTTACTTAAATTTTCATCTTCATCAAATTTTAGAGGGTATTTTCTCTTCTCGTATTCTTGTTTTTTCTCTTTACTAGCAACCTTTAGCTCAGCTTTTTTAGAAATTTGTTTCTCTATCTTTGGCTCATTTGCTTTGCTTATCTGTTCTGCACCATTATTTTTTATACTAAGAGCTACGCTAAGTGCTATTATCAAAATAGCCGCGATAATGCCGATACCAAGATAGGTTTTGTTATTAGAGCGACCTACGCTTTTTTTTGTAGGTCGCTTTTTTGTAGTCTTTTTTTCGCTCAAGGCTTAGTTTTTATTTTGATCTATAAGTTTGCCGTTAGTTATCCAAGGCATCATCGCGCGAAGTTTTTTGCCAGTTTGATTTAACAAACTTCTCTCAGCTATACCGCGTTCAGCGTTCATTCTAACATATCCTGCTTTTCTCTCTAGGATAAAGTCTTTTGCAAATTTGCCATTTTGAA
Source organism: Campylobacter concisus (assembly GCF_002913715.1). Lineage (NCBI taxonomy): Bacteria > Pseudomonadati > Campylobacterota > Epsilonproteobacteria > Campylobacterales > Campylobacteraceae > Campylobacter > Campylobacter concisus. Next base: position 291,365 of record NZ_PPCE01000004.1, read on the forward strand.
TCTCTTTTAAAACTTCTTTCATAGCTTTTCTGCTCTCTTCGCCAACTACTCTTACGCCGCTTACGTAATCGCCGTATTCAGCTGTGTTTGATATAGAGTAGCGCATATCAGCCATGCCACCTTGATACATTAGATCAACGATTAGTTTTAACTCATGCAAGCACTCAAAATACGCCATCTCAGGCTCATAACCAGCCTCTACAAGCGTATCAAAGCCAGCATTTACTAGTGCGCAAAGACCGCCACAAAGAACAGCTTGCTCGCCAAACAAATCTGTTTCAGTTTCATCTTTAAATGTTGTCTCGATAATGCCGGTTCTACCGCCACCTATACCGCAAGCATAGCTTAGAGCGATCTCTTTAGCCTTTCCGCTTGCATTTTGCTCAACAGCGATAAGATCAGGTATACCTCCGCCTCTTACGAATTCGCTTCTAACTGTGTGTCCTGGAGCCTTTGGAGCGATCATGATGACGTCTATATTTGCTGGGGCTTTGATTTGACCAAAATGCACATTAAATCCATGCCCAAATGCGATAGCAGCGTGATCTTTTAAATTTGGCTCGATCTCATTTTTATAAATTTCTGCTTGAAGCTCATCTGGAGTTAAAATCATAACCACATCAGCGCCCTTTGTAGCTTCGCTTACAGTTTTTACCTCAAAGCCTTTTGCTTCAGCCTTTGCCCAGCTTTTGCCACCTTTTGAAAGACCAATTACAACGTTTACACCGTTATCTCTTAAATTTTCAGCATGTGCATGACCTTGTGAACCAAAGCCAATGATTGCTACTTTTTTACTTTGAATAAGGCTTAAATCGCAGTCTTTATCATAATAAACATTTATAGCCATTGTTACTCCTATTATTAAAATTTGGCAAAATTATAACTTTAGCCAGCAAAAATTCGGCTGAAATATATAGAAACTCTTTTTAAGTTTTATGATAATTTATTTTGATAAAATACGCTGAAATTTCAAAAAAAGAGATAACTCAATGAATGAATCAGTTTTTAAAAAAATCAAAGCACTTCCACCATTAGATGACACAGTTATACAAATTCAACGCTTACATGCGGATGAAAATAGCTCAATAAGTGATCTTACAAAAGTGGTCGAAAAGGATCCGATGCTAACAGCAAATATCTTGCGTTCAGCAAACTCTCCACTTTATGGGTTTTCTCAAGAGATCACAACCATCGCAAGAGCTATTTCTCTTTTTGGTATGGCTACTATTCGAGGTTTTGCGCTTTCAAGTACGATTAAAAAGAGTTTTTCTATAAATTTAGAGCCTTATGGCATTACTACACAAGATTTTTTAAATATCTCGATAATACAAAATGCACTGATGTACAATTGGCATTCTAAAGTTAATCCTAAAAGCCTAGAAATTCTCTCTCCAGCTTCATTTATGCTTGAGATTGGCAAGATAGTTCTTGCTCACGAATTAGCCGAAAATAAACAAGACGTCGAATTTAGAGAAAAACTTAAAAATATATCTAGCCCAATTGATCTTGCCCTATTTGAAACAGAAATTTTAGATATGTCAAATGAAGAAGTTACGGCTAAAATTTTTGAACAATGGAACCTTGAGACAGAGCTTAGCAGCTCGATACTCTATTCAAATAATCCAGAAGAGGCACCAGATCATATAAAAGATTACGCAAAAGCCCTAAAAGTGATAAAAACGGCTGTAAATATCTTTAATCAACTTGATGATATAAGCATACAAAATACTCTACCTCTTCTTGACGAATACGGCTTTGGGCATGATACGTTTTTAATGGCTGTCGCTAAAGTCAAAGATAATTTGTGAAAGAATTTCTAACCTCACTACTAGTTGGCATCAAGGAAAAAGAAGTTTCAAACGAAGATAAAGAGATTTTACGAAATCTCTTAAATCTTGGTGCCGTAAGCTCTCATAAAGATAAATTTTACCTAAACAATGGCTACGTCTGTGGCAAGCTAGACATCAGCCAAAACGCAACTGGCTTTATCATGCCATTTGATAAACGCTTCAAGCAAGACATCATCGTAGAAAATAAAAATTTAAACAACTCACACCTTGGTGACATTGTGTTAGCAAAGCTTTTGCCACTTAAGAAAAAACGCCAAAGTGCTAAGATAGTGATGAGCCTAAAGCTTGCAAATGAGACAAGCGTGGTCTATACAAAACGCTTTGGAGTAGCTATTTTAGGGGTAAACTTAAAAACTGGACTAAGCACTACCTTAAAAGCGACGCAAAAAAGCCTAAAGATGCTTCCTCTTGGGACGCTGCTTAAGATAAACAACCTAAACAACGAGATAGTCGAGGTTTTAGGAAATTTAGAAGATCCGCTAAGTGATGAGAAAATTTCGCTTGCTATTTATAATAAAAACGATAAATTTAGCGAGGCTTGCGAGCTTGAGGCAAAGGCTTTTGGCGATGAAGTCGATGCTAGTATGTATCCAAACAGAGTTGATCTAAGAAATTTAGAGTTTTGTACGATCGATCCAGTCGACGCCAAAGACTTTGACGATGCCATATATTTTGATGAAAAAAAGCGCGAAATTTACGTTGCTATCGCTGATGTAAGCGAGTATGTGACCGCATATAGCGCCATTGATAGCGAGGCTAAAAAAAGAGGCTTTTCAATCTACTTTCCGCACATTTCAGTACCGATGTTGCCACGTGCGCTTAGTGAAAATATCTGCTCACTAAAGCCAGATGTGCCTCGTCTTGCATTTTGTTTTAAAATTTCACTTGATGCGAATAATGAGGTAAAAAAAGAGGAGCTTTTTGAGTCGATCATCCTTTCAAAAAGGCGCTTTAACTACGACGAGATCGATGAAATTTTAGAAGACAAAAGAGAGTGTGAAATTTCATGGATCAAGCCACTTTTTAAACTCACCACAAAGCTTCGCAAAAAAAGGCTTTTGCACGCATTTGACTTTAGGACAAAAGAGCTGAGAATGAGCCTTGATGAAGAGGGTCAAATTTTACAAACTAGATTTGAAAGTGACTCCGACTCACATAGACTAGTCGAGGACTGCATGCTTTTAGCAAATAAAGCTGCCGCAAAGCTCATCACAAAGGGCGTTTTTAGAAACCACGCTTCGCCTGATTTTAAAAAGATAGATACCTTGCTTGAAGACTTGCAGCTTTTAGGGCTTGACTTTACTTATGAAAACGATCTTGCAAATTTAATAAGAAAAATACAGCTAAAAGCCGATGAGCTTGGTAACCGCGAAGAGATAGATAAGCTCATCATCAAGTCACAAAAAAAGGCTGAATACTCAAGTGAAAATTTAGGCCACTTTGGGCTTGGATTTGATAGATACACGCACTTTACAAGCCCTATTAGACGCTATTCTGATCTCATTTTACATAGGCTCTTAAAGGCTAAAATTTCAAAAGATGACAAGCTTTACAACTTTTTGCTTTTAAACATCCAAAGCACCTGCGCAAATTTAAGCGAGCTTGAAAGAGAAGCTGACAAGGTAGCCTACGACTTTATGGATAGGAAATTTGCACGCTGGGCAGCCGCAAACATCGGCAAAGAGGTGCGCTGCTATGTGAGCGAAAACCAAAATGTCTTGGTTGCTAAGCTTGATGATCATTTTGTCGGAGCTAGGATTTTCATAACTGGATACAGCGCAAATTTACTTCAAAAGCTCATCGTAAAGATCACAGAGGCCGACATCGCGAGTGCTAAAATTTTTGCAAAAGTGGTAAGAAAGATCAATGTATAGAAAAGATTTGGAGCTAAATTTAGCAAATGCAAATTTAAGCAACTACTTCTTGCTTTTTGGGGCGGACGAGTTTCAGATAGAACTTTTTGGTAAGGAAATTTTGAGCTTTTATTCAAGTGAAGACGCAAATTTATTAAGCCTTTATTTTGATGAGTACAACTACGCGCAGGCAAGCTCTCACCTAAGCGAGCAGTCGCTTTTTGGCGGTAAAAATATCCTCTATGTAAAAAGCGACAAAAAGATCCCAGCAAAAGAGCTAAAAGAGCTTATCTCGCTTTGCTCAAAAAGCCAGAATAACTACTTTTTATTTGAGCTTTATGAGTCCGATATGAAACTAGTTTTTGATACGCAAAAGGCTTTTGGGACAAATTTTGCTAGATTTTTCAAGCCCTCAACTCCAGATGAAGCAATAAATTTACTAGCTAAAAGCTCAGCCAAAATAGGCCTAAACATAACCAAAAACGCACTTTATGAGCTTTACTTTACACATAATGAAAATTTATACCTTGCAGCAAGCGAGCTAACAAAGTTAAAGAGCCTAAACACCCACATCGAACAAGATGATGTAAAAAGGCTGGTTTTTGGACTTGGTGGGATAAATTTTGATGACTTTTTCAATAAATTTATGGCACTAAAAGATATAAAAAATGACTTTTTTACCTATCTAGAAGATCCAAATTTTAATGAAATTTTATTTCTAAACTCGCTTTACAAAGCATTTTTTAGGCTATTTAAAATTTACTCTTACATTAAGATAAATGGTCGATTGAATTTAGATGAGGCAATCGGTTATCAACCGCCTGTAAATGTCGCAAATTTATTAAAAGCAAATAGCTTAAAACTAAATTTAAATATCTATTTGGAGATATTTAAAACGCTAAATTTAGCCGAGTTAGAGCTAAAAACAAACACAAAAATGGATAAAGAAATTTTTGTATTATCAACCATTTTAAATTTACAACATCTCATATCAACAGCAAATATTAAGTAACTTTAAGCTAAAATCCACCCTTGCTTAAAGCAAAATCCTTGCTCACAAAGTGAGCTAAATATCCATAAGGAGAAGAAATGAAACATTACGAGCTTTTATTTATTCTTAAGCCGACACTAACGGAAGAGGAAGTTAAAGCTAGGGTTGACTTTGTAAAAGAAGTCATAACAAAAAATGGTGGCGAGATCGCTACTGTCGTTGAGATGGGCACTAGAAAACTAGCTTATACCATCAAAAAATATGAGCGTGGAACATATTTTGTTATCTATTACAAAGCTCCACCAGCACTTCTTACAGAGCTTACAAGAAATGTAAGGATCACTGAAGATATCATAAGATTTTTAAGCGTTAAATATGAAAATAAACGCGAAATCGCAGCTTGGGAAAGACTTTGCAAAGGCATCAAACAAACTATCAAAAAAGAGACTCGCGAGCCAAGAGCACCACGCGAGCCAAGAGTTGAAAAAGTAGACGAGCAAACTTTTACAGAAGAATAATCAAGGATAAAAAATGTTCAATAAAGTAGTCTTGGTTGGAAATTTAACTAGAGATATAGAGCTTAGATATACTACTAGTGGATCTGCTATAGGAAATTCTGGTATCGCTGTTACTAGAAAATTTAATACTAACGGCGAGAAACGTGAAGAAACGTGCTTTATTGACATATCATTCTTTGGCAAATCAGCTGAAATAGCAAATCAATATTTAAGCAAAGGCTCCAAACTTCTAGTTGAAGGAAGATTGAAATTTGATCAATGGACCGACAATAATGGACAAAACCGCTCAAAGCACTCAATCGTAGTTGAAAATATGGAGATGCTTGGCGGAAATAGCGGAGCTAATGGACAAAGTCAAGGTGGATTTAATCAAAATAGTTCATACTCGCAACAACGAAATAATGGTTCAAATAATAGCTATGGTAATGGTGGATATCAAAATTCAGCGCCACAAAGACAGCAAATGCAACCACAAAATAAAAAAGTACAAGAAGAGTACTATGAGGAGAAAATCCCTGATATAAACATTGACGCCGATAATTTTGATGGCGACAACGAAATACCGTTTTAATTTAAAGGATAGAAAATGGCAGAAAAAAGAAAATATTCACGCAAATATTGTAAATTTACAGAAGCTAAAATTGATTTTATAGATTATAAGGATACTTCTCTTTTGAAGTATTGCTTATCAGAGAGATTTAAAATAATGCCAAGGCGTTTAACTGGCACATCAAAAAGACATCAAGAAATGGTAGAAAAAGCGATCAAAAGAGCTCGTCATGCAGCTATTATACCTTACATAGTAGATCGCAAAGATGTAGTTTCAAATCCTTTTGATGGACTATAATTATTTAATTTATTAAACCCCTATTAATGGGGTTTAATCCTAATCTTAAATATTCTAGATTTATGTTCTTATAGATTTTTATTTATTGACTGCAGTTTAAAATATATGTCGTCTTTAAACAACTCTTTAGTTCAAAAATAACTTATTTAGCCATATGTGCAATCAATGTCGTCGATTCACTACAATTCTTACTATTATGAATCACACATCATCTATCGTATAGCAATAGCTGTTCACATGAGGCTAAAAAGTAAGATACTTAATATAGAAGAACTTTACAATAAAAACATATCTTAGTAAATCCAATATTCATCCATTTGGTGTCCGCATATCTTACAAATGGCCTTTATTATGTATTTTTTATTTTAAAAATTTACCGATGTCAAATCAGCTTAACCGTACAATTAATATTAGCCAAAAACAAATTTTAAGCATCCTTTTCTTGACATGTGATAATGTTTTTTTGTATAATCTCAATTCTTTTTTAAGCAAATGTCTTGCTAGCTCAGTCGGTAGAGCATCTCACTTTTAATGAGGGGGCCGTTGGTTCGAATCCAACGCAGGACACCATTTTTGGGTTTATGACCCTTTCGTCTAGTGGCTCAGGACTCTACTTTCTCTGTGTAGAAACAGAGGTTCAAATCCTCTAAGGGTCGCCAGATGTTTTTTAAATTTTAGGTCGCTTAGCTCAGTTGGTAGAGCGCCACCCTTACAAGGTGGATGTCATAAGTTCGAGTCTTATAGCGACCACCATTTTAGGTGCAGCGGTAGTTCAGTTGGTTAGAATGCCGCCCTGTCACGGCGGAGGTCGCGGGTTCGAGCCCCGTCCGCTGCGCCATCATTTATTCTTTGACTTTTATTTTTCCTAATTACTGAAATTCTTAAAAATAGTGTATTTTATTAAAAATTTATGTTTTAAAATTTTACATATAAAATAAATTGAAAAATAAAATCTAATTTATCGCTACTAAATCGTATATATTTAAAAATAAATCTTTTCTAAAATTTCTAAATAATTGATACAAGACAAATCAAAATTAATATTTTTATCTCTAAGTTATCAAAAAATCAATATAATTGTAAAAATTTAATAAGGGAAATTTATGGCATTTGAAAATGTATTAAAAGCGATTGAAGATATAAAAAATGGCAAAATGGTAATTATGGTCGATGATGAGGACCGTGAGAATGAAGGAGACTTGGTCTTTTCGGCGGCAAGCAGCGATATGCAAAAGGTAAATTTTGCGATCACTCATGCAAAAGGTGTGCTTTGCCTTGCAATGGATGAAGCAAATGCAAAAAGACTTGATTTGCCGCTAATGGTTTCTAAAAATACATCTAGCCACGAAACCGCATTTACTGTCACAATTGACGCAAAGGAAGCGACGACAGGCGTAAGTGCTTATGAGCGTGATATGACGATTAGACTTGCTGCTAGTACTGATTCGGTGCCTGAAAATTTTGTAAGGCCTGGGCATATATTTCCGCTTATTGCAAAGAAAGGCGGCGTACTCGTTCGAACAGGTCACACTGAAGGATCAGTTGATCTTTGCAAACTTGCTGGCGTTAGTCCAATGGCAGCGATTTGTGAGATCGTAAAAGAAGATGGCACAATGGCAAGACGTGATTATTTGGAGGAATTCTGTAAAAAATTTAACCTGAATATGATAAGCGTTTCTGAATTAGTAGAATACAGACTTAGCCACGAAAGCTTAATAGAAGTTTCGCCCGCAAAGAGTGTAAAAATCTGTGATTTTGAAGCAAAAAGATATGACATAAAAGATCACGAAAATAAAAACCACGCTGCCTATATTTTCGGGGAGATAAAAGCGCAAACTAATGTAAAATTTCAAAAAATAAGTAAAGATCATGAGCTTTTAAGCGGAGATAAATTTGATAATTTATTAAAGTCGTTGGATTTTTTAAGTAAAAATGGCGGAGTGTTGCTATTTTTAGACAGCAATAAAAGCGATGCAAGCTCACAAAAAGATTATGGCATTGGGGCACAAATTTTAAAGTATTTTGGTATAAGCGAAATTGAGCTTTTAAGCTCAAATAAAAATAAAGAATTTGTAAGCTTAGCAGGCTTTGGTCTTGATATAAAAGGCTATAAAGAAATTTAAATAGATAGCCTTTTGACGCTTTTTATTTAACGCGGATATTAATCATCCTAATAGCAAAATTCTTCACTTGGAAAAATTTTACCTTTTACATCATTTGCGTAGGATTGCACACTCTTTCTTACAATATCCGCTCCATCAAGATATCTTTTTACAAATTTTGGTTTAAAGCCTTCAAAAAATCCAAGCATATCAGACCATACAAGCACCTGTCCATCGACGTTTACCCCAGATCCGATACCAATAACTGGCACATGAACTTGCTTTGTTATCTCGCTAGCCACGCTACTCATCGTACCCTCAAGCAAGATGCCAAATGTTCCAGCTTGCTCAAACGCCAAAGCCTCGTCAATTAGTTTTTTTGCCTCGATCTCGCTTCTACCCTTTATCTTATAACCGCCTTCAAATTTATAAAACTGAGGCTTTAAGCCAATGTGAGCCATAACATTTATGCCCTCTTCGCAAAGACGTTTTACTAAATTTACTTGGTGCATGTCAACTTCGAGCTTTACCGCATCGGCATTTGTCTGTTTGAAAAATTTCATCGCATTTTTTATCGCTTGCTTTTCATTTGTGTAGCTGCCAAATGGCATATCAGCCATGATAAAAGTATTTTTAGCTCCGTTACAAACGGCCTTTGTATGATAAAGCATGGTATTCATGTCCGCACCTATTGTGCTTTCTTGCATATTAAAACTCATATTTAAGCTATCGCCAACCAAAATAATATCAGCATAATCATCAAAAAGCTTAGCAAATAACGCATCATAGGCAGTTATCATTACAATAGGCTCAATGCCTTTTTTGTTTTTTATATCATTTATGCTTAGTTTTTTCTTCTGAGTTTTTTCATTTTTCATTGCAAGCTCCAAGGATTTTTAGCTAAAAGGCTAACAATTTTATCAAATTTTTGCTACAATTACGCCAATTTCTTAAGGACATAAAAATGGGTATATTAAAAAGGCTTGAAATAGATTACTCTTATGATATAGTTGAAGAATTTTTATCTCACTATGCTTTAATGTGCGATTTACTCGAGCCTTTGATAATAAATTTAGGAAGAGCTGATAAATATAAAGATAGTATCTTAGAGCTTACTAGGATTTTTCATAATATTAAATCGGCAGCAGGATTCATGCATCTTGATCCGATATTAAAGCTTACAACTTTAGCTGAAGAGATAACTCAAGAGGCAAGAAGTCTAAAAGGGCCAGCAAATGATAAATTTATAGATTGGTTGCTACTTATTAGCGATCAGTTTAATAAGTATAAAGATGACGTCGAGAACGATTTTGAATATTTTAGTGTTCTTGAGCCAAAAATCATTGATGTGCCTGCAAAACTTAACTAAATAATTCACTAACCATTTTATTTTTTTGGGAGCGACTTGGCTTCGACAGGAGCAGAGTGTGTACGGTGGCACGTCGCTTTGAGCAAAGCGTAAAAAGCTCAAATTAAATTTAAACGCAAACAACGTTAATTTCGCTCCTGCTTACGCTAAAGCTGCGTAAGTTCAGTTGAGCCTTGCTTAGTCTAATTCTAGCTAAGACAAAAGCAAGTAATTTAGCTAGAGTAGGCTCGCAAAGTGACTGCTTGCTAGCTGAAATTTTAGTCTTAGTCTAAATTTTGGTTTTGGAAAGTGAGCCTTTTTAGATGAAATTTTCACTTTTGCTAAGCGTGTAGAGGCTGTATGCATTTTGTTTTTGGACAGGGGTTCGATCCCCCTCGCTTCCACCATTTTTATCTAAAATACAAATAATTTTTTATTAAATAGCTTAAATTAAAAAAGCTCTTCTGACTCAAAATAATTTTGTGAAATATTTCGCTCTTTTTCATTGGTATTTACATGAAGCACATAATAGCCTATCTGTGTGTTGCTAGCGTCTATTAATGGTACCACGCAAAAGTAGTGTGTTTTATAAACGTAAAATTCATATTCTTTAAAATTAATATCACGCAAAAAACCTACAATATTTAAATTTGCACTGCTTAAATTTTCGATGTAATAATCATTTAAAATTTGATCACTTGGAATGCTTTTACGTGATGGCATCTTGTCTTTAGCTAAAAGAACAAATAGATCAATTCCTTGCTTTTTAAAATAATTTCCAAGTGAGTCAAAATTTAATAAAACCTCGATGTTGCCAATAATTTTACCATCACGTATTACGTTTGAGACAGCCCTTATATGCGCTCCAGAATACCACGCCTCGATACCAACCATTGGCTTATTTTGTTTCCTTGACTCTTGCACTAAAAACCTACTACTAGCGATCATATCGCCATATCTGTTTAGATCCCAGCTCCTTACATAGCTTTTTAGATCTTTATCATAAATATGAAGCTTAATGTTATTATAAATCGATGCTGCGCCAAGGGTTTTGGTTAAATTTTCGATATTTTTTATGCATTCATCGCGGCTTTGACCTAGCAAGCACATTTGTATAGACTCATTTTGAGCAAGCAAGATAGAGATCGCCATTGATGAAAATTTCTCATCATCTATACTTTTATTAAGCTGTTTTACCTGGTAATCAAAAAAGACTCGCATATTATTTTGCATCTTTTCAGCCATATAAGAGCTGTAAAGAAAGTAAAAAAGCCCTCCAAGCACTATAATAAAGATAAAAACGATATAGAAATTAAAATATTTTTTATATTTATTCAAAACTAGCCCTTAACTTTTCTTCTAAAAATTTTGCAAATTTATTAAATTCTGGTAACGCAAGCTCGCTTTTTCTTTTTGGGTTAGTCCAAACACTATCTGGAAAAAATGCGTCATCACTAAATCTAGCAATAACATGAATATGCACGTGTGGCACGTAGTTTCCAAAGCTTGCAATGTTTATTTTGGTTGGTTTATAAAACTCAAGCATCGCCTTTTCACTTACAAGCATCGCTTCAAATAGCCTTGCCCTACTCGCTTCATCGCAATCGCTTAGCTCACGAAATGGCTTAATGGTAAAAATTTTTATCCAAGGAAGTTCATTGTCTTCACGCTCGATTTTTATAAATTTATCTTCATAGATCATATTTGTTCCTATTTTTATACAAAATTTCTCTCTCTTAAAAGCGTATAAAGCTTGATAGTCGAGATAAAAAATGTCACGATCGCTGGTCCAAGGATCACGCCCCAAAAACCAAATGTCGTAATTCCTGCAAGCATTGCAAAGAATATAAGAAGTTCATTTATTTTTGTTGGTATTTTAACCAGCTTCGAGTTTATAAATTTAATAACAAGTGGTTTTAAAAGCGTATCAGCTGCAAATGAGATCACTACGATCGTATAAATTGCGATAGTTATCGCTGCTGCTATGTTGCCATTTGCAAACTCATAAATGCTAATAGGCGCCCACGCCAAAATACCGCCAACAACTGGGATGAGTGAAGCAAAGCTAAAAAAGATGCCAGTTAGCACACCGTCATAGCCGTAAAAGCTTGTGACAATAGCAAATAAAAAGCCTTGGATTATCATATTTGCAATGGTTGAGTAAAAAACCACGCTCATCACGTTGCCAACCTCACTTAAAATAGACTCTGTGTCATCTTGCTTTAGCGGAAGTGCATATTTTAGATAGCTGATTAGTTCATTGCCATAAAGATTGCAAAAGAAGAAAAAGACCAAAATAATAATCATATCAACGCCAAATTTAAGGCTTAACTTACCTAGACTTGCAAGGTTTGTCGCAAGTTGAGAAAAAAGCATCTTAATATCAAGTCCGCCAATAAATTCTTTTATCTTTGGCTCTAAAAAATTTATCGACTCAGGCATCCTAAAATCATAATTTTTAATAAATTCGATAGTCTTTGTGACATTGTTTATATCAAAGCCAGCTGCGTATTTTGCGATCTCAACCACCGCATAAAGAAGTGGGGCGATAAATAAGCAAAGAAGTACAGATGTGGTAAGAGCCGATGAAAGCGTCTTGCGGTTTTTAGTGAGCGATAAAAATGCGATTTGGACATTTGAAACCGCAACAGCAAGCAGTGCAGCGATAAAAATATCAAGCAGATATGGTTTAAAAAGATAGACCACCAAAGCCAAAGCACAAAATACAAAAATTCCAAAAAATAGTCTATTGTTCATCTCGCTCCCTTAAAATGGGGTAATTATAGCAAATTTATCAAAGTTGCTCATTTGCTTCTAATATTTGCTCAAGCTCTTTGCCATCAAGCTTGCAAAGCTAGCAAGTGTGGCTAGGCTTTTGGTATTTTTAGCATGCTACTGGCGCTTAGTAAATTTAGATGAATTTATAGTTTTACGTAAATTTTCTAGCTCAAAAGCTCATATAAATTTAGCCTTTTATGTGCACTGAAAATTTACCCCGACGACCTCGCACTTATCACAAATTTGCATATAGATCGTGCCGTCGCCGTCTATCAAAGCACCAAAAGGAATTTGCGCTAGATATTTCATCGTTTTAGCGCATTTTGGGCATGCTAGATGCTCGGTGTCTTGCAGCCACTGCGGATATCCGCCAAGCAAAATTTCACTATCTATCATATATGAGTAGTGAGCGCAAACCTCACTGGCTAGCTCAAATTTTTGCCCATCAAGCGTCGCTACAGCGTCTCTTACATAGTCTTCGCTCTCACCCTCACCTACTACCTCAGTTTGCACGCTATTGCCATCATTTTGGCAAAAGTACCGCACAAGGCCCACACATGTTGGGCAAAATTTAAGCACAGCATCGTTTTTAAGCTCTAGCCCAAGTCGTTTTAAGCTCTCTTTTTTGATTGTAAATTCCAGCATCTCACCGCTACAAAATTTACATTTTTCATCGTTTAGTGCTTTAAATTTAATGCTTGCCTCTACGCTTTGGCTTGGCTGGCAGGTAAAACACCTATCAAAAACTAGGCTTCTTCTCTTGCCGCTGCTATCAAAGCTCCAGCCTGCAACCTGCGCGTATCCATCGGTATCTACGTGAAGCTTTGCCTTCCAAGGCTTTGGCGCTTTATAGAGCTTAAAAAATAGCTCTCTTACCACCTCATCGCCCTGCCACGCAAGCGCGCAAAGGATGTGATTTATTTTTACGATATTTTCAGCGCCATTTAGGCTATTTATGAGCTCATCCCTGACGTCACTTGTGGCGTTTTTGTAAATTTCAAACGGGTAGTACTCGCCCTGCTTGGTTACTTCTCTTATGATCTGCTCGTCGCAAATGCCGTGTAGGTAGAAAATGTAGACAAGATCGCTATAAATTTCACCGTATTTGCCTATCTCATCTACGTGAGCTAGGACATTTTTTAGCTTTTGTTTGATCTCGTCTTTGCTTAAATTTTCATAAAACTCCAGCTTCTCTTTTTGCCTACACTCATAACAAATCCCGTCAAAGTAAATCGTCCTTTGCTTGCACTTAGGACAAAGATGTGGCTCGCCCATTTTTGCTCCAAATTTAAATTTCGCTACTCAAAAAGCCCTTTTTCGATGTCGATCTTGACGTTAAAGGTCTCAAAACACTTCGCACTTGCGATCCTGCCCTTTGCTGTGCGCTCGATAAAGCCATTTGCAAGCAGATATGGCTCGATGACGTCCTCAACCGTGCCCTCATCCTCGCTAAGAGCCGCTGCGATCGTGCTAAGCCCCATAGGACGGCGCCTTGCTTGCATCAAAATTTCTAAATACCTAATATCCATCTCGTCAAATCCAAGCGAATTTACTCCAAGCGCGTTAAGCCCCTCTTTTGCACGCTCATGGCTAATGATTAGCTCGTCATTTACCTCGGCAAAGTCGCGAATTCGCTTTAGTAGTCTAAGAGCGATCCTTGGCGTGGCACGTGAGCGTTTGGCGATCTCAAGCGAGGCGTTTTTATCGCACTCTTTGCCAAGCTTGGCAGAGGCTATCTGCACGATACGGCTTAGCTCGCTGCTTGTGTAAAACTGCAGCCTAAAGTCCATCCCAAAGCGGTCTCTTAAAGGCGCTGAGATCATGCCAGCACGCGTCGTTGCACCTATTAGCGTAAATTTTGGCAGGTCTATCTTGATAGTCTGGGCAGCTGGTCCTGAGCCTATGATGATGTCTAGCCTAAAGTCCTCCATCGCAGGGTAGAGCACCTCCTCGATAGCTGGGCTTAGGCGGTGTATCTCGTCGATAAAAAGCACGTCGCCCTCTTGTAAATTTGTAAGGATCGCTGCAAGATCGCCACTCTTTTCTATCATCGGCGCCGCGGTCATTTTGATACTTACGCCCATTTCGTTTGCGATGATGTGAGCGAGGGTCGTCTTACCAAGTCCTGGAGGGCCGTAAAATAGCACGTGATCTAGGCACTCATTTCGCTTTTTGGCTGCTTTTATAAAGACGTCTAAATTTTGTTTTATCTTTTCTTGGCCGATGTAGTCTTCAAATTTTGTCGGTCTAAGCGAGATTTCAAAGTCATTTTCAAAGCTTACTTTTTCGATTTCAACGATTCTATCCAAAGTTTTTCCTTCTAAATTTAAGGCTTCATTTTACGCTTTTATGCTTAATCTAAGCTCGTTTAAATTTATAGTAAAAGGTGCTGCCCTCATTATAAACGCTATCAACACCGTATAAAATGTCATGTTTTTGGCAAATTTCGCTGACGATATTTAGCCCAAGGCCAAAGCCGCCTTGAATTTCATCCTCTCTGACGTATCTTTTCCAGACTCTTTTTACGTCCTTTATCCCCTTACCAAAGTCCTGCACGATAAGATTTATGCGCTCTGCTTCAAGCTCTAAATTTACTACTATCTCGCTCTCTTTTGGGCTGTATTTTATGGCATTTGTGATGGTGTTATCGATGATGCGCTGAGCTTCGACCTTACTTAGCATAGTAAATGCCTCGCTTACTAAATTTGTCTTTACCACGATGTGCTTGACATCAGCCACGCTTGAGAGAAATTTCACTCTCTCTTTAACGTATTCGCCTAAATTTAGCCTCTCAAGTGGAAATTTG
The DNA here is from genome assembly GCF_002913715.1 of Campylobacter concisus. Lineage (NCBI taxonomy): Bacteria > Pseudomonadati > Campylobacterota > Epsilonproteobacteria > Campylobacterales > Campylobacteraceae > Campylobacter > Campylobacter concisus. The sequence goes on from NZ_PPCE01000004.1 coordinate 306,458, forward strand.
ATGTAGCCTCGCTTTATGAAGTACTCGACATCTTCGTAGGTTATTTGCATCTGTTTTAGAGCGTTTTTGATGCGTGTTACATACTTGTTTTCAAGTCCAAGCATCTCAAGGTTCATGCCAGCTACGCCAAGTGGGGTCTTTAGCTCGTGCATAGCGTCGTTAAAGAAGTTGTTCATATATTTTTGAAACTCTTTATAAGGCTTAACACTGCTTAGATATAAAAAATAGACGATAAAAAGCACCGCCACAAGGATGACAAGCAGCATGATGGCTGTTAAAAAGATGTTCTTTTTGTTATCAAGCTCCTTTTCTACGACGATGTAGTAAGGGGTCTTATCTTTTATAAAAAAGCTCTTGTAAAAGAGATAGCCACCCTCTTCTAGAGTTACAAATTTAAAGCTGCTTGGCTCTTTGCTAAGCGTTGAGATGACTGGTTTAAAATTGACGTCGTAGATAGCAAATTTATACTTTAATGAGCTAGCTATATTTTCGTTTTTGAGAAATGCATTTTTGATGATGGTTTCATGCTTCATAGCGCCAAAGAGAGCCTTTGAACTACTATTTTTCTGACTTAAATTTAAGATCACAAAGCTTTGAAAGCAAAAGAGCGACATTATGACAAATGTCGCTATGATCTGGATCTTAAAGCTCTTGTGCATCTATCTTGTAGCCTATGCGCCTCTTTGAGATGATAAAGTTATTGTTTGTCTTGTTTCTTATCTTTAAAACGTGCATCCTTATATCAGCGCCCTCGATCTCTTTGTCGTTCCAGACAAGATCTCTAAGCTCCTCCATGCTGACGTAAGAATTTAGATGTGAGACCAAACACTCGACCAAAGCGACCTCTTTTGCGCTAAGATCAACCATCTTGCCATCTTTAAGTAGCACACGTTTATTTAGGTTAAAGCTAAACTCGTCATTTATCTTTACTATGTTTTTATCGTCAGTGCCATAGTATTTTCTCATAAGCTCAGCAACTCTAAATTTAAGCTCAGCTAGCTCAAATGGCTTTTTTAGATACTCATTACAGCCAAGCTCATAGCCAATCGCCATATCATCAATATCAACTAAAGATGTCGTTATCATGATAGGAGCGTTTGGGTTTAGACTTCTTATATATTTGATGACTTCGTGACCATTTACTCCAGGCACTTTTATGTCGAGTATAAAAAGGTGATAGAAATTTTTCTCTATCAGATCGCAAGCCTCTTGACCGTCGCTCACCGCTGTAACTTCATAACCAAGCGTCTGCAAAAACTCACAGACGCTCTCTTGAAACCCTAGATCATCTTCTAAAAGCAAAATCTTCAAAATGCTCTCCTAAAAAACAAACTTTAATAAGATTTTCATCTATTGTAATACTTAGTAGGTAAATTTCAAATTAAAATTCTTTTTTAAGTATTAAATAAAAATTTGTCCTGCATAGACTATGTAATATCTTAGCAAAAAGACACCACAAATGACTAAAATAGCGTTTAGCACGGCAAATTCGCGTTTGAAATCATGCACCTTTAAAACGCTTAAGTCTAAAATGATAGGCACAGCCATACCAAGACCTATGACGCCGATATAAAACATCAGCCCAAGAGAATTTGCGCTAAGTGCGTTTGCTACGCTCTGCGCACCACTTGCACTTGCACCTTTTACGACCATAAAAAGAGCGACTATCAGCAAAAACTCGACTATTATCGCTATAAAGTCAAATTTTAATAAAAAGTGTGCAGTTTGGTTTTGTGCTCTCTTTTCATCTTTTAGCACGCCAAGAAGCAGCGTAAAAGCACCAGCACAGCTCAAGCCTGATACTAAAAATAATACCGGCAAGACTGATGTATTCCAAAGTGCGATCTTATGAGCTGCACTTAGCAAAAAGCCTGTATATGCACCAACGCCAATGCCTAGGATAAAAAGTAAAATTTCAAGTAGGCTTGAAAGCTTGCTAGCAAAATTTGCAACTACGTCAAAAAGAGAAATTTTAAGCAATGCGATCTCGTTTTTAAATGCGCCAACTGCGTATATAACGCTAAGAGGCGTATAAACTAGAAGCAGTGCAACGCCTATTGACATGACTGAGTCAAAGTTGTAAAGCAAGAGTATCCAGTAAAAGCTAAGCGGCTTGCCAAGATCAAGCACCAAAAGAGCAAGTCCAAGAATGATCGCTAATGGAGCGATAAGAGCGGCTGCTTTAAAGTAGTAGTTCTCTTTGCCATATTTTTTTGAAATGAGCACAGCAACGATGCTAGCACCCGCACTAAGTCCTGCTAAAAATAGATAAACGGCTATCGGCCAACCCCAGTAAATTTCAGAGTATTGAGCTAGGCTTCCTGACATGTTATTCATGGTGTGCTCCTTTTGTATTTGCGATCATTGCAAGTGAAGGTTTTGTATTTAGCTCCGCTTTTGGCAAGTAGTATTTACTCTCTTTTAATTTCTTTGAAATTTTAGAGTTTTCATCATTTACATCGCCAAAAGTTAGTGCATTTGTAGGGCAGACACTAACGCAAGCTGGCTCTTTGCCCTCTTCTAGCCTACTCTCATAGCAAAATGTGCATTTGCCTATCTCGCCATTTGGCAAGACATAACGAGCGTCGTATGGACAAGCCAGGATGCAGTACTTGCAACTAACGCAAATTCTATGATCAAGCAACGTCACGCCATCAGCTGTTTTAAAGCTAGCGCCAGTTGGGCAAACCTCAACACAAGGTGCATCTTCGCACATAACACAGCTTTGACGTAAAAAATCAGTCTTTAAATTTGGAAATGTCCCACTCATCTTCGCATGCACCTGCAAGCGGTAAAGTCCCCTTGGTACGTTGTTTGCACTTCTGCAAGCTACCGAGCAGCCTTGACAGCCGATGCATAAATTTTCATCATGTATCATCATATATTTTTTCATTTTCTATCCTTACGCTTTACTTATGCTAACGCCAACATTTGTAACCATGGTTGCAGCCACTGGCCCTTCGGCTGGATTAAGAAGCACGCTTGTATTTAGCCCCACGTGATCTATACTCTTAAGACCTGGCGTGATGTGTCCAAAACCGTGATATATAAAGAGCGTATCTTCTCTAATGCCCTCGGTCACCATGAGCTTGCCCTTTTGCTCGCCAAATTTATTTTTCACCACGACCATATCGCCATCTCGTAAATTTTTACGTTTAGCTGTTTTTGGATTTATCCAGATAGGGCTATCACTCATAAGATCATGAAGCGACGGCACCGCCTGAGTATGTCCATTGGTATGAATAGGTGTTTTGCCGCAAGTTAAGCAAAGATCATGTCCGTCAAATGTGTCCATATCTTTGTCATTTAGCGCGCCATATCCTGCAAACTGTGCCTCGACATCAGGTAAAAATAGCTCTATCTTGCCACTTTTTGTTTTAAGCTTAGCCATATCATCCATTAGACCATTTTCACCTACAAATTTAGCAGCGACTGGATATTTAGCGATAAATTTATCGATCATGCCTTTTTCTCTAAACAAAATTCCCGGCTCGTCCCACGTGATAAAGCCATCTTTTTCCAGCGTAGCAAGTAAATTTACATCTCCGCCAGCTTGTTGCATCCTAAACTCACGTATGTCGTTCCAAGTATAAAGCTCATCTATCTTCATGCGACGTGCTAGCTCCCTAAAGATAAATGCCCCGTCCTTAGTGTCGCCAACTGGATCAATAACTTTATTTCTTATCATATAAGCTGGTTTTAGACCTGACTTATCCTCTATGCCCTCGTCACGCTCAAGGTAGCTACTCTCAGGCAAGATAACATCAGCAAATGTCGCCATATCGTTTAGATAAACATCGCTTACCACGATAAAATCAAGCTTCTTTATCGCCTCTATGCTCTTCATCGTCTCAGCAACGTTTATTAGGTGGTTAAAGCGGATGTTAAACCAGCCTTTTATGGCGTAAGGCTTTCCGTTTAAGATAGCGTCATTTATATCCATCAAAACGCCATGTTTTCTACTTACAAATTTATGCCTACCAGTCTCGCCAGCAAAGTCTAGTCTAGTGACTTTTGGCACTTTAAATTTCTCATCTGGATTTTTAAGAACTGGGAATTTATCCTCGCCAACTAGCTTGTTAAAGGTTTTAGCATTTTTGCCACCAAAAAGACCGCCTTTAACCTCCCAGTTGCCCATCATCGCATTTGCCACCATGATGGCTTTTGTTCGCATATATTCAGCTCTTGTAGTGGTTGTCTTATGACCAAAATCAAAAATAACTCTTGGGGCAGCCTTATAAATTTCATCAGCGATTCGCCTAACATCACTTGCTTTTATGCCAGTGATTGCCTCTTGCCATTCAGGCGTTTTGCCCTCTACGCTTTTAACGATCTCATCAAAGCCAATTGTAAATTTCTCAATAAATTCTTTATCGTAAGTGCCATTTTGTATCCATGTATTTATGATAGCTAGCACAAAAGCTAGATCAGTGCCAGGTCTAACTGGCAGCCACTCATCAGCCTTTGAAGCCACCACGCTAAATCTTGGCTCAAGCACAAGTAGCTTTGTATCTTTTTTAGCCGCAAATTTAGCAAGCTTTTTAGCATCGGCTATAACTATGCCTTCAAAGAGATTGTGGCCAAAATTTACAACGTATTTTGCATTTGCAAAGTCTCTTTTTAGTTTAGCTATTCCATACATCTGCTCGCAGACCATTTGATATGTGATCGGGCAGCACGAAAAGTGTGAAAAGCAGTTTGGCGAGCCGTAAGATGAGGCAAAATTTACCATTAGCTTATGCGTTTGTGAGCTTTTACAGGTAAAGACAAAGCTTTCTGGGCCATACTTTTGCTTGATCTCAAGCATTTTTGAAGCAACTAGATCAAGTGCCTCATCCCAGCTGGCCTCGCGCCACTTATTTTCTCCTCTCTCTCCAACCCTAATCAAAGGCTTTTTGACTCTATTTTCGTCATAAAGCTGGCTAAAACCAGAGCCACCTCTTGCACAAAGCGAAGTCGCCGTACCGCCAGCTTTTGGATTGCCGCTTAAGAAGCAAATTTTATTATCAACGACCTTTGCTTCGATGGGGCATCTTGAAGAGCACATCTCGCAAAAGCTACGGACGTACTTCTCATCTTGCTTTGCAGCATTTTCCAAAGCACCACCCGGTAAGGATGATGCAACCATACTGACTCCAGCACCGAATTTTAAAAATTCTCGTCTATTTAAGCTCATCTTTCTCCCTTTAAAGATATTTGCCTTTAGTTATTCTAGTATTTAAAGTTGAAAATAAAATTAAATTATACTTAATATTTATATTTAGATTTTTAGTTTTAAAAAATGAGTATTCTAATATCAAAATGAGTAAAATTATAAAAATTATAATTTTAATTAATATAATTTTTAACGCGATCTTATAAAAATTTTAAATATAAAATTTTGATTAAGGATTTTGAATAGAAATTAAAAATTTTAAAGGGATTTAAAAAGCCGAGAGAGATCTCGGCTTAAGTTTGATTTAAAATACTTATAAAAGTATCGGAGCTATCAAAAATCCAAGTGCGACAGAAAAAACAATAGCTAAAACACCTGGAATAAAAAAGGAGTGGTTGAATATATATTTACCTATCCTAGTTGTTCCAGTATCATCCATTTGAACGGCTCCAAGAAGTGTCGGATATGTTGGCAATACAAACAATGCTGAAACTGCAGCAAATGATGCAACTAAAATATATGCGTCACCGTTATTTGCAGCAGTTAAACCAAGCGCGGTTATAACTGTAGGAATAAGTGCCTTTGCGGTAGCAGCTTGAGAATAAAGAAGCATACTAGCAAAAAATAGCGCAACAGCTAGCATAAACGGATAATCTTTAACAAAATCGCCGGCAAAATTTTTGATCGCATCGGTGTGATTTACCACGAAAGTATCTCCAAGCCACGCTACACCTAGCACGCAGACGCACGCGGTCATACCGCTTTTAAATGTAGCTGTATTAAATAGCTTATCGACTTTAACGCCACAAGTTAGTGTGATTAAAGTAGCGATAACTAGCATAAAGCTCATGATAGCGTTATCTCTAGTTAATACCAACACCTTTGTAGGCTTATCTGGATCTTCTACATATTTTACATTAGTAGTTGAGTCAGTTTTGACTTTTATATCTTTTGCGACAAGTTCATTAAATTTATCTGGACTTTTGGTCTCATAAATTTTTTCATAGCCTGTTACATAGCTTGGTTTTATCCAGCCTACGTTTTTACTAATAGCAGTAGCATATAAAACGACAGAGATAACGCCAACTAAGAATATTAAAACAGAAAGTTTAGCTCCTTTTGGAAGCTCTTTTTTCTCTTCGATTTTAACATCTTTGATTAACCCTTCTTTAAGTCTTCTTTGATACTCTTTGTCACTACTTAGATCAAGATTATAAAATATATTTATAACAAGAGCCGTTAGCATACAACCGATAAAAGTTGTAGGTATCCAGATAGCTAATAGTAATGGATAGCTAATGCCAAGTCCGCCCAAGGCATGCTCACCAGCCATAAATACAACCGCTGCTGAAACTGGACTTGCAGTAATAGCTATCTGACTAGCAACAACAGCTATACTAAGAGGCGCGCTAGGCTTAATATTTTGAGTCTTTGCAACTTCGGTAATAACTGGAATCATAGAAAATGCTGTGTGTCCAGTACCAGCAAATACAGTTAGCAAGTAAGTGACGACCGGGGCTAAGAAATTTATGTATTTTGGATGTTTTCTTAGTATCCCCTCAGCTATTTGCACCAAATAATCAAGGCCACCAGCTACTTGCATCGCTGTAATAGCAGCTATAACGGACATAATGATTAAAATAACATCCCAAGGTATACTACCTGCTTTTAATCCAAGTCCTAAAGTTAAAACTACGACGCCGATGCCACCAGCATAACCAATAGCCATACCGCCTAGTCTAACACCCAAGAATATCGCACCAAAGAGCACGATCAACTGTAATATCAATGAAATATCCATTGAAAACTCCTCTATTAAATTTTATAACTAAAATTTTTACTTAAGCGTGTCAGAATTTTGACACGCTTTTAATAATACTTTGCTTAAATTTCTACCTAACCATGCTTGGATTTAGCATATTTTTTGGCTCTAAAATTTTGTCGATCTCTTCTTTGCTTAGATAACCTCTCTCTAGGCAGATATCGCCAACTGCTTTACCAGTTTGCAAAGCTTCTTTAGCGATGCTTGCAGATTTTTCATAGCCAATGTATGGGTTAAATGCTGTTACGATACCAACTGAGCCTAGAACTGATTTTAAGCAAGCTTCAGGATTTGCTGTTAGTTTTCTTACAGCTTTTTCAGCTAGTGTTTTCATCGCGTTTTCAAGGATAAAGATTGAGTTAAATAACGCATAAGCAATGCCTGGCTCAAATGCATTTAGCTCAAATTCGCCTCTTTCTGAGCAAAGCATGATAGTTACGTCGTTACCGATTACTTCATAGCACGCTTCGCCTACAACCTCAGCGATAACTGGGTTTACTTTACCTGGCATGATTGAGCTGCCTGGTTGCATTTGTGGTAAATTTATCTCACCAAGGCCACATCTTGGACCTGAGTTCATCAAACGAAGGTCATTTGCGATTTTTGAAAGTCTAACAGCTGCAGTTTTTAACGCACCACTTACGTGTACAAAGTCTGCAGTGTCTTGTGTAGCTGCGATGAAATCATCAGCTTTTTTGAAATCAACACCAGTAATATCTTTTAACTTTTTAACAACTACATTTTTATAATCAGGGTGGCAGTTAATACCTGTACCAATCGCAGTTGCACCCATATTTAGATATGTCATTGACTCGCGTGCAGCTGTGATCTTTTCAATATCGCTTTTAATGTAGCTTGCAAATGCGTTAAATGTATTGCCAAGTGTTGTAGGAACTGCGTCCTCAAGCTCAGTTCTACCCATTTTAATGATATCTTTAAAATCTTTTGCTTTTTTATCAAGTTCATCTTTTAGTAGATTCATCGCAGCAAGCAAATCAGTAAGTTTTGCGTAAGTTGCTACTTTTATTGAGCTTGGGTAAGTGTCATTTGTGCTTTGTCCAAGGTTTGTATGATCGTTTGGATGGATGTATTGATACTCACCTTTTTTATGACCCATGCTCTCAAGTGCGATATTTGTAATAACCTCGTTTGCATTCATGTTTGTACTTGTTCCAGCACCACCTTGAACCATATCAACCACAAATTGATCTAAAAACTCACCAGCTATTACTCTATCAGCGGCTTTTGCTAGCGTATCAGCGATCTTAGGATCTAAAACGCCAACCTCTTTATTTGCAAGTGCAGCTGCTTTTTTGATTTGTGCAAATGCTTTTACAAAGTATGGATACTCTTTTAGTGTTCTACCGCTCATGTGAAAATTTTCGGTAGCTCTAAATGTTTGGATACCATAATAAAAATCGTTAGAGATTTCCAACTCACCTATAAAATCGTGTTCTTTTCTGGTTGCCATAACCATTCTCCTTATAAAAAAATGTATTAATGAAATTATATAGATATTTAATATTTTAAATATTAATTACTACTTTATTTTTTTAAGCTTTGGCTTTTAGCCTAGATAAAACGACTTTTGGAGAAAAATTTACAGTAGCTTTTAAGCTATATTTAATAATATAGCTTAGATAAATTGTTATATTAATAATAATATCACTTTTTTATTATATAAAAAGCTCATAATTAGCTCAAATTTATTTAAATTTTTAAGCTTAAAAGGTAAATATATAGAAAAATAACATAAAATAAATATTAAATCACACTTTTTATATCCAAAAATATAAAAAATAAAGTTAAATTTTATTTCTAATATTACTTTGGAAAGTAAAAACTAAGTAAATATCACCATATTGCAAAGTAAATTTATTAAATTTTTAAAT